>NZ_JAXBLV010000143.1:0-411 GCF_034097035.1 Gemmata algarum | reverse complement strand
TTGTCCAGGCGCGCAATCATGAGCCACTCACAACGGCAACGTTTGCACCGCTACACTACGAATACGCAGCTATCGTGAATGCGATCTAATAGCTCACCTGCACCGCCAAGGTACAGTGAGCACTACAACGGCGGCGGATGGCGGTGTCAGGTGCAGCGCCGGGTTCGGCTTCTGCGCGGGCCGTTGCGGTTCCGCGGCGCCCGCGCTCGTACCGCGCATCCGCGGAGCCCGGGCCACCGGTGCGGGCGGGCAGACCCACCACCGACCCGACCCACCGTGTCGCGGCACACCGGACGCCGGCCACCGCCCCACCCCGCGGCGACGAGCCGCGCCGACAACCGACCGTATCGGCGGAGCACCACCGACCCGAACCGCCGTGTCCCGATGCACCACCCGCCACGCCCACCGCAA
>NZ_JAXBLV010000142.1:0-426 GCF_034097035.1 Gemmata algarum | reverse complement strand
AGGTGGGGCGCCTTCTCGCAGCCAGGAAGGTACCCATGTCTCCTTGCACCCTGGTCGATGCCCTGGCGGCGGTTCCCGATCCCCGCAGCAAGCACGGCCTCATCCACCCACTCGCCCCCTTCCTCGGACTCGTCGCCCTCGCCATGCTCATGGGGCGCACCAGCCTCAATGGCATCGCTCGCTTCGGGCGACAGCACGGACCCGCCCTCGCCCATGCCCTCGGCTTCCCACGCGGCAAGACCCCGGCCGTTTCCACACTCTCCCGCACCCTGCGACGCTTCGACGCCGACCAACTGGAGCACGTCCTCTCGTACTGGATCGCCAGCCGCGTCGACCCGGCCGCCTTCACACACATCTCCATCGACGGCAAGACCCTTCGAGGCTCTCGCGACGGCGCGATCCCCGGTCAGCACCTGCTGGCCGCAT
>NZ_JAXBLV010000141.1:0-427 GCF_034097035.1 Gemmata algarum | reverse complement strand
GTTCGGCCACCATCGCGTGCATGAGGGCGCGGGCGGCAGCGGTGGGCGTGTGGTCCGCGGCGCGTCCGGCGGTGCTGTGCCGCTCCGCGTGGTGCCGATCGGGGCTGGCGCGGCTCACCGCCGCGAGGTGCGGTTGGGCGTGGCCGGCGGTGTCATGGGACACGGCGGTTCGGGTCGGTGGTGCTCCGCGTGGTGCCCGCTGGTGGCGGGCGCGGCTCACCGCCGCGGGTGTCGGTGGTGTGTGGCCTCCGGTGGGCCACGACACGGTGGTGCGTGTCGGTGGTGGCTCCGCGGATGCGCGGTACGAGCGCGGGCTCCGCGGAACCGCAACGGCCCGCGAAGAAGCCGAACCCGGCGCTGCACCTGACACCGCCCGCGGGTTTGTGACGCATCGCTCATCCGATAGTGGCGGTGCAGGTGAGCTGTC
>NZ_JAXBLV010000140.1:0-428 GCF_034097035.1 Gemmata algarum | reverse complement strand
CGTGCAGACTTCAGTGACGCCGTGAGGCGTTGAGCACCTTTCACCTACTTCGGCTTCGACTGGCTTGGGTCGTGCAGACTTCAGTGACGCCGTGAGGCGTTGAGCACCAACAGCTAAACTGGAAACGGGTTACGCTTTCACCTGTGCAGACTTCAGTGACGCCGTGAGGCGTTGAGCACTGTTCTGCACCGCCGCTAGCAAGGTGCAATTCGATGTGCAGACTTCAGTGACGCCGTGAGGCGTTGAGCACGCTTATTTGATGGTTGATCGACTGTCACGTCAGTCTCGTGCAGACTTCAGTGACGCCGTGAGGCGTTGAGCACGCGAGCGTGAGCTTCAAGCATCAGTCGCTTATCATGTGCAGACTTCAGTGACGCCGTGAGGCGTTGAGCACTTCAATTGTCGTTTGTCCAGCTGAGTCTTTGGTC
>NZ_JAXBLV010000014.1:0-15408 GCF_034097035.1 Gemmata algarum | reverse complement strand
TAGTTGTGAGGCAACCGCATGCGAATCTGGCGATCGCTTGATATTTTTATACAATTGCACAGTATCCGAGTTGACCCTCAATCAGGAATTCTCAATTTACCGGGGATTCTTCACCTTGAGACTTTTGAACATACGATCACTACCATGAATGACCTGGCCGCATGGGGCGCCGACAGTGGAGGCGTGGTAACCACCATTGACGGGCAAACCCATGCGGTCCGCTACTCCTAAACCGACCAACTTGAAACTACTGGAATCAACAAAGTAAGTGCCACTGGGCCAGAGGCCAGCGCTCCCGCGCCGGCGGCGTTACTTGATCGTCTCTGCGAGCCACGCGCGGAGGCGCGTGGCAGCGAGTTGCCGGCTGAACCGCGCGGCAGCGCCCGGGAGCATGTGGTGCCCGTCGGCGAAATCGTCCTCTGCGAAACCGTCGGGCGCGTCGAACACCGGGCACCCCAACTCGTCGCGCAGCACCCGGCAGAATGCCGCCAGTTCCGCTCGCGCCTGCGGGCCGTACCAGCTCCTGAACACCGGCGACTCGGGCGCCAGGAAGAACGCCACCGGTATCCCCGCGGCGCGGCAGTCGGCGACCAGATCACGGAAGCACCGGTCCGACAGCTCGCTGACCCGGAAGTCACCTTCGATCACGCGGTACGCCTCGTGGGCGCGCTCGCGGCGCCGCTCACGGTCGGCGTCGGAAACGGACCCGTGGGGGTACCGCCCGAACCCGCGGTCGTCGAGCTGCTCCCACATCGCGTCGATGCGTGCTTGCCACGGCTGCCATTCGGGGGCGAAGTGGCTCAATAGCGCTACCCGGTGCGCGGCCCACGGGTTCGCCCGCTTCGCGAGCCACTCGCGGCGTAGCGCCCCCGGGGAGGCGAGGTACGGGGCGAGGCGGTCCGGGTCGGCCGCGGTCAACCGGTCGGCCGTGTCGAACAAGAGCGGGTCCGCCGATCCGCTCACCGCGAGCGTCCCGGGCAGCACTTCGACCAGCACCGCCGCCGGGCTCACGCCGTCGGCCCGGAGCCGCTGGAGCGCGAGCCGCAGGTTCGGCGGACGCGCCCCCGACAGCCCGAAGTTGAACACCAGCGGCGAACCGGGCGCGTCCGAAAATTCCATCGCGCGGGCGTCGATCGCGTTCTGCGTCCGCGAGGTGCCGAGCGCCAGCACCAGAGGCCGGTCCGGGTGCGCGTGCTGGAGCGCCCGCGCGCGCAGCACGCGGTGCCCGTATTCCGGGTCGCGCACGTGCGGCAGAACCGTCTCGATCGCCCCGGAGAACGCTGCAGTCGCCAGGACAAGCGCCGCCGCCCCCCACCCGAGCGCGCGGGCGGCGCGGGTGCGCCGTGGTGCCGCGGGCGAAACGGGCGCGGGCTGGTCGGGACGCCGGAGCCACCGCGCGGCGCGTGCCCAAGGGCCTTTGAGACGGGCGTCGGTCGTCACGGTGCGCCTCCTGGTGCCGGGAACGCGCGGGCGACCACCGGGCCGAGCCGCTCGGTAAAAGCCGCCGCGCCGACCCGCGACAGGTGGTGCCCGTCGGCGATCAACTCGTCCCCCATCCACTCGCGGGCGTCGATCACAGGGGTGTCCAGCTCCCGCGCGAGTGTCACGAGGTGCTCGCGCCCGCTCCGCTCCACTTCTGGCGGATACCAGTTTCGGAACTCGCTCGCTTCGGGCAAGAACAGCAGCCCGACCCGCGCCCCGTGCGCCCGCGCCAGCCCGACGGCTTCGCGGAGGGCGCGGTCCGAGGCCGGGTGAATCGTGTGGCCGTCAAAGTGGCGCCGGTAGTCCTCACGGTGGTGCTTCAAAAACCCCTCGCGGGTTTTGGAATCGTCCGGACGAACGTCCGGCCCCGGGAGCCACCCCCAGCGGTCCAGGTCGCGCCACGCCACGTCCGCGTGGCGGTTCGCTAACAGGTGCCGCGGCAACGCCAGCGCGGCCCACCGGGCGTGGTTCCCGGCAATCGGGTTTAAACGCGATGACATCATTAGCCGCCGCGTCTGCTCGGGTTCTGGGAAGTAATCCTGCATGACGGGCCAGTCGTCGAACCGCAGCCGGGTCCACGAGCGGTGCTGCTCCGCGAACTGGCCGTCCTGGCGCAGCAGCGGCGGCCAGTACTCGAGCAACACGACATCCGGGCGGAGCCCGTCGGCGTACAGCCGCCGCACCGCGATGAGTTGCTGTATCGGGCCGGCGCCGACCGCGCCGAAGTTGAATATGAGCGGGTCGTCACCCGTTCCGGGGCGGGCCGCCTCCCAGGCCGACGGGCGCACCCCCATTCCGGTGCGCGACGAGCCGACGACCAGCACGAGCGGGCGCCCCGGGTGCTCGGCGGCGCGGGCGTGCAACCGCCGGACCCGCCACCCGTACTCCGGGTCGCGCAGGTTGGGCCAAGGCGCGTCCAGCGCCGCCAGGGCGGCGCCGTTGGTCACCAGCACCGCGAGCGCGAACCAGAGGACGGCGGCGCGGGCGCGCCGCGCCTGAGGCGCCCGAACCGTTCGGGACCGGGGCGCGCGGACCAGCCCCACCAGTCGGAGCCGCACCGCCCGCGGACGAAGGCCGGTCCATCGTACTGCGGCCCCGATCTGCGGACGGCGGCCCGGAGCCGCGGTCGGGTCCGTTTCGCACGGTTCAGCGCTCATGGTTGGCCCCTTCTTGAGCGCGGAGCCACGGCGCGAGCGCGTCACGCACCAGCCGCTCGGTAAACACGTCCGCGCCGGTTCCGGTCAAATGGTGACCGTCCGCAATCAGGTCGTCGGGGAGCCACTCGCGTGCGTCCACAAAGGGGGCCTCGAATTCACGGGCGAGTTCGTTCAACAGGGGCACGATGCGCGCCCGTCCGGGTTCCGCGTACCAACCCCGGAACTCGGCGGATTCCGGAGTGACGAGCAAGGCGGTGCGAACTCCGATCGCTCGGCACGTGCCGAGCGCGTCGCGCAGCGCCGCCAGGGCGCAGCCGCCGGGGATGTAGCCGGTCCAGCACGGCGCGTACTGCTCGCGGGTCCAGGCGCGGAGCCGTTCACGCTGGCGCGGTAGAAGGTTCGGCACGCGAACGAACCCGTGCCGGTCGGTCTCGGGACCGCTCGTGAGCCGGTAGGGGAGCGGGGACAGTTCGGGGCAGTACCGCTCCAGCAGGTGCGTGCGGTACTCGTACCCGGCAAGGAACAGCCCCCGAGGGCCGTGCGCCCCCGGAGCGTCGGTCGGGAAGCCGAGGTCGCGCGCCAGTGACGTTTCGCCGGGGCGCAACCGGATCGGCCGCAGCCAGCACGTCTCGAACGGCGGCCACACCTGGGACGCGAGAAACGCGGGATGCACCTCGATCACCACCGCGTCCGGGGCCACCCCGTCGGCGAGCAACCGGCGCAGGTGCAGCGCGAGCGTGACCGGGCCGGCGCCGGAAGTCGCGAAGTCGAACGCCGCCACCGGGCGCCCGAGGTCGTGTGTGAGCGCGGCCGCCGCCGCGCCGGCGTTGACCGCGTCGTAGGTGCGTGAGCTGCCCAGGAACAGCAGCGCGAACGGCCGTCCGGCCCCGGCCGGCGCGCCCGCCGAGTGCGCCCGCAGCCGCTCGCGCTTGTCGTGGTACAGCGGGTCGGAAAACGCCTCTGGTGCGCTCCGAACTGCCTGACCGATCCCGAACTGAACGACGACGGTCACCACGAAGCCGATCGCCAGCGCCGTCGCACTGGACCGCTCCCGGTGCCCCCGCGCGGTGGGCGCGGCAGCTCCGCAGCTCCGGAACGCGAATCGGGTGTTGGGCGGCACGGCCTTCATTTGTGCCCCCCGACCGCTTGCGACTTCAGCAGCGGGATCAGCGCGTCGTGGATGAACCGGTCCGTGAAGGCGTCTGCACCGGGGCGCAAAAGGTGATGGCCGTCGACGAACTGGTCGTCGGCGGCCCACCCCCGCGCGTCCGTCACCGGGCAGCCGAACTCGGCGCTCAGCCCGGCCAGGAACTGCTGCAACCGTAACTCGGCGCCCGGCGCGTACAGCGCGCGGAACGTTGTCCCCTCGGGGAACAGCACCAGCGCGACCGATAGCCGCTCGCGACGGCACAGCGTCAGAACGTCGCGCAGGGCCGCCGCCGCCGGACCGGCCGGGAGTTCGTGCGCGAACGCCTCACGGTACTCGATCGCGGCGTCCGTCGTTCGCCGGGCACGCTCCTCGTCGCCCACCTGATCGACGAGTGTCGGCCGCCACCCGTGCGGGTCCGGGGTCCGCCCGCCCTGGGTCTGGAGCGACCACGGCAGCGCGTCCGGCGCCACCCGGCTGACCAACTTGAACCGGTGCGCGTGAACCGGCAGTACGGCGGCCTCCCGCCACTGCCGCCGCAGCCGGTCGACGGGGAACCCGTACCCGGCCAGCAGTTCCACTTCGTCGCGCGCCAGCCGGTCGCCGGTCATCACGCGCGTCTCGATCGGTCCCGCGGGCGCATCCGAGAGCAGCGCGGGCAGCACTTCAATGACAAGTACGTCCGGCCGGTGCCCGTCGGCGAGCAACCGGCGGAGGTACACGAGCTGCGTAACCGGCCCGGCCCCCGGGACGCCGAAGTTGAACGCCACCGCCGGCGCGCCGGCGCGTTCGCTCGCCCCGCTCACGCGCCCGGCATCGAAGCCGTTCCCGCTGCGCGAGGTGCCCAGCAGCAGCACCCGCGCCGTGCCCGGTGGGGCCGATCGCTCGACCCGCGCGAGCCGCTCCCGCTTGTCCTCGTACACCGGGTCGGCGGCCCACCACGTCACCGCCGATAGCGCCCCGAGCGCCGCTTGCACCGCCGCAAACGCCACCACCCCCGCGCCGAGTGCGACCGCGGCGCGGCGCGGCGTCCGGGTCCGGGTCGCACCCGGCCCCGGGCGCCGCCCGGGGCGGAACAGACGTGGGGGTATCAGGTGGCGAACGTTCACAGCGCCCCGCGTCGGATCAGAACTGGAAGTAGATGAACGTGGTGCCGCTGTCCGGGGCGAGGATCAGGGCCACGCACAGGCACGCGGCGTACCCCACCCCCAGCACCGGCGCCGGCAGCCGCGGGTACAGCTTCGCCCACACCCCGGACCGGACGAGCAACTGGCACAGGAACAGGAAGATCACCGTGGCCCACAGGCTGCGGTTGCTGAGCGGCAGCGCGAGCCCGCGCTGGACGTAGAACAGCTTCTCGAAAACGGCCAACGCCTTGCCCAACTCGGGCTGGAACAGCACCCAGCACAGGCTCACACAGACGAAGGTGAGCAGCACCCGCAGCCCGGTGCCGAACGAGGTTTCCAGGAAAGCGACGAGCCGGGGCCTGTCATCGCTGTACTCCTTGAACCACTTGTGGACCACCTGCAAGAGCCCGTGAGCCAGCCCCCACAGGATGTACCCCCACGCGGCCCCGTGCCACAGCCCGCCGATCAGGAACGTGAGGACCAGGTTCCGATAGGTCAGCCACCGCGACCCGCGGCTGCCGCCGAGCGGGATGAAGACGTAGTCGCGGAGCCACGACGAGAGCGAAATGTGCCACCGGCGCCAGAAGTCGGTCACGTTCGCGGCGAGGTACGGCATGTTGAAGTTGTTGGTCAGCTTGTACCCCAGCAGGTGCGCCGCGCCGACGGCCATGTCCGAATAGCCCGAGAAGTCGCAGTAGATGCGGACCGCGTAGGCCAGCACCGCGAACCACACCGCGACCGAACTGTAGCTGTCCGGGCTCTGAAACACCGGGTCGCAGAACATGGCCATCCGGTCGGCGATCGCCATCTTCTTGAACGCGCCGACCAGGAACAGTTGAACGCCGACCTGCGCCCGCACCCAGTTCCACCGCTTCGGGCGCCGGGTCTGGGTGAGGAAGTCGCCGGCGCGCACGATCGGCCCGGCCACCAGGTGCGGGAAGAACAGGATGAACAGCAGGAACCGCGGCAGGCTCTTTTCCGGCTCGATCTTCCGCTTGTACACGTCCACCGCGTAGCTGATCGCCTCGAACGTGTAGAACGAGATCCCGAACGGGATGAAGACGTTCTCCAAACTGACCTTCGCGAACCCGGGGTTCATACCGAGCTGCCGCATGCCGTCGTACAGCTCGTTGAGGAAGAACCCGCGGTACTTGAAGTAGCACAGGATGCCGAGGTTCATCCCGACGCTGCAGTACAGCAGCAGCTTGCGGAACCAGGACCGCGTTGCGTGCCCCATCAGCCGGCCGAACAGGTAGTCGGCGAGCGTGGTGCCCGTGACGAGGAACGCGAGTTCGGCGCTCCACGCGGCGTAAAAGTGGAAGCTCGCGACCACGAGCAGCCACACGCGGGTCATCTGGAACCGCCGCGGGATGCTCCAGTACGCGACCAGGATGAGGGCGAAAAAGGTTAAAAACGCCTGCGTGTGGAAGAAAGGGGCCGGGAGCAGCTCGTGGAGCCAGCGAAAGTATGCGAACCCCGAATGGAACGTCGGGTCCGCGGGCGGCGCGGCCGACGCGAGTAGCGAAAGTGACATTCCCAACCGTCCTTGGTTGCGTCTCTGCGCGGCGGTTATGGGCGCAACCACCGCTAAGGGCGGGGAGTCTAGCCGGTTGATGAGAAACGGGTCAACCCCGGGTTCCGAACCGGCACGAATCGGGCGCCCGACGGCGCGAGTTCCGGGCGGGCCGCGCCGGACCGTATAAGAAGAACTCTTCAGCCCCGAAGGGGTGGCGGCCTCGTCGCGGGCGGGTGACCCGGCACCCGCGCGAGCCGGGGCGCGGATCAACGGCCGAAGGGGTTAGCGATGCCTGAGCAGTGGGACTACAAGAAAGCCGGCCTGGACCTCGACAAGTACGAGCAGACCATTTCTGGCATCCAGGGGCACGTCGCGCGCACGCTGCGCCCGGGGGTGATCCCGCCGCCGTTCCCGCCGCGCAAGGGCGGCAAGGGCGTGGGCGGGTTCGCCAGCCTGTTCGACCTCTCGGCCGCGGGCCGGTACACGAACCCCGTGCTGGTCACCTGTACCGACGGCGTGGGCAGCAAGCTCAAGATCGCGCAACTGGTGGGCAAGTTCGACACGGTCGGCATAGACCTGGTCGCCATGTCCGTGAACGACCTGATCTGCACCGGCGGCGAGCCGCTCAGCTTCCTCGATTACCTCGCGATGCCCAAGGACGACCCCGCGCTAACCGCGGAACTCGTGAAAGGCATCGCCGACGGCTGTCTCGAATCGGGCTGCGCGCTGGTCGGCGGCGAAACCGCCATCCTCCCGGACTTCTACGCGCCGGGCGATTTCGACCTCGCAGGGTTCGCGGCGGGGGTGGTGGAGCGCGACCAACTCATCGACGGCCGCAAGATCCAGAGCGGCGACGCGGTGATCGGGCTGGCGTCGAGCGGCGTTCACTCCAACGGCTACAGCCTCGTCCGCAAGGTGGCGTTCGAGGCCGCGGGCCTGACCGTGGCCGACCGCGTGCCCGAACTCGGGAAAACGGTGGGGGAAGAGCTGCTCACCCCGACACGCCTGTACGTGAGGCCGGTTCGCCGCGTGCTCGGGGCGTTCGGCGACGCGGTTCACGGGCTGGCCAACATCACCGGCGGCGGGCTGCCCGACAACGTCGGCCGCATCCTCCCGCCGGACAAACGGGTTCACATCGCGCGGAGCGCCTGGAGTGTGCCGCCGGTGTTCGGGTGGCTCCAGAAGTGCGGGAACGTGGCCGACGCCGAAATGTTCCGGGTGTTCAACATGGGCGTGGGGTTCGTTGTGATCTGCGCCCCGGCCGCGGCCGACGGAATCGTTCAGCAGCTCGCCGCCGACGGCGTTCCTGCGTGGCACCTCGGGGCGGTGCGGGACGGCGCGGTGGGCGTGGAAATACAGTAACGTCCCGCCGGTCACCCGTCGCCGCAGAGCCCGCCGGTGCCGAACCCGCGGGCGGCGAGCAAACTTTCGAGCTTCGCGACGAGCCGGCGCAGTTGCTCTTGCTCGTCGGCGCTTAGCGCGCGGAACAGCTCCGCCACCTTGTCGAGGTGCCCGCCCGAAGCCATTTCCAGGCCGTACTTTGCTCCCGCCGGGGTCAGCTCGATCACCGTCGCGCGGCGGTCGGTCGTGTGCGGCACCCGGCGCACCAGCCCCTCGCCCTCCAGCGCGTCCACCAGCGCGGTCACGTTCCGCGCGGTCACGCCCAGCTCTTCGCCCAGCTCGCTCATGATCTTCGGGCCGGACGAGTGCAGCGCCCCGAGCAACTTCATGCGCGGGAAGCTCACCCCGCTCTCGGCGAAGCACGCGCGCAGCCATTTGTAATACACCGGCCCGAACGACGCGAACGCGCGAGCGAGCATTAAGGCGTCATCCGGTTCGGGAAATGGTTCAGTTGGCATTGCTGAATAGATACATTATCCGTTATTTCAGAAACACAGGCGGGGCGCCCGCGGTAGTGCTATTGTCCGGGTCCGAAGTGCGAACACAACACGAAGGCACAAAGGAGGAGCGATGGACCTCACTTCCGACGGCTTCGAGGCCGAACGGCCGCAACCGATCCGGTCGGGCTGGCGGCGCGCGCTGCTGATTTTCACCGCCCTCGGGGCCGGCGGCTTCGCGGCCGGGCGGATCGCGTACCGGCTCGATTCGGTCACGTTACCCATGACGCTGGTCATGTTGAGCACACTGGCCCCGTTTTTCGCCCTACTCGGGTTCGGGCTGTGGTGGCTGGTCTTCGGCGACTACGGCCGGGTGACGCGCGTCCTCTTGGCCCTCGCGGCGGCGGCGGTGGTGGTGGCGGTTCCGTTCCTTGCGCAGGGCTTTTGGGTTCCGCAACCGGGCGGAATGAAGATGTTCGGGCTCATCTGGGGGGCGCCGCTCGCCGCCGCAGTTGCCGGCCTGGTGCTGGCGTTCGTCCCCGCACTACGCGGGTGGCCCGCGATTCTCGTGGCAATGGTTGCGGTAAGCCCGTGGCTGTTGACGCGCACGGAGGGCGTGACCGGGGCGTTCGACCTCGACGTCTCGTTCCGCTGGAGCACCCCGCCGACGGCGGCGGCGGAAAAGCAACTCGCGGGCCGCGCGACGGTGGCCCCGACGGCAGTCGTCGCGGACGTGCCGGTTGGCCCGGCCGACTGGACCGGGTTTCGTGGCGCGGACCGCGCGGGTGTCGCGCCGGTCGCCGCGTTCCAGGGGTGGGACGGGACCGCGCCGAAAGAGCGCTGGCGGAAGAACCCAATCGGCCCGGCGTGGTCGTCGGTGTGTGTCGCGGGCGACTTTCTGTTCACGCAGGAGCAGCGCGGCGAGTCGGAGTCCGTGGTCTCTTACCGCACCGCCGACGGCACAGAAGTGTGGGCGCACGGCGACGCCGGGAAGCACACCGACTGGGCCAGCGGAGCGGGTCCCCGCGCGACCCCGACGCTCGCGAACGGGCGGCTGTTCGCCGCGACCGCGAGCGGCGCCATTGTCGCGCTCCAGGCCGGCTCCGGCGCGCCGCTCTGGCGCGTCGATCTGAAGGAGAAGTACGGGGCCACCAAGCCGCCGTTCGGGTGGTCCTCGTCGCCCCTCGCGGTCGGTGAGCTGGTGGTTCTGAGCCCGGCGGCGCCCGAGGCCCCGCGGCTGGTGGCCCTCTCGGCCGCGACCGGTGAACTCAAGTGGCAGACCGAAGCGAAGGGCACCTACGGGTACTCCTCCCCGCAGCTCTCGACCGTCGCGAACGTGCCGCTCGTGCTGATGTTCAACGGCGAGGGGCTGTTCGCTCACGATCCCGCGACCGGGGCCGAGGTGTGGCGCTACGACTGGAAGGTGCAGGCCAACGAGCCCGCAACGGTTCAGCCGCTGGTGCTCGCGGGCGACCGCATCGTGATCGGGGGCGGCATCAAGGGCACCGGAACGCGGTGTCTGGCGGTCGCCAAAAGCGGTGAGAAGTGGTCGGTGACCGAGAAGTGGGCCACGACGAAGTTCACCCCGGTGTTCAACGACGTGGTGCGGTTCGGCGATTTCCTGTTCGGCCTCGACACCGGGCGGCTCGTGTGCCTCGATCTCGCGAACGGCTCGATCCGGTGGCGCGAGGGGAACTACGGCTCGGGTCAGTTGCTGCTGGTCGGGGACAAGCTGCTCGTGGCGTCGGAGCAGGGCCGGCTGGCGTGTGTGGCCGCGAGCGGCGACGAGTACGAAGAGCTGTGGGCGCTCCCCGCGGTGAAAGGCAAGACCTGGAACCACCCGGTGGTAGCGGGCGGGCGGCTGTATTTTCGCAACCCTACGGAGATGGCGACTTACGATTTGCCCGGGTATATGGGTAGAAAATGAAATTGCGGGTGAACCTGTTCGCTCACCCGTGCGTCTTTCCGACACCCTTCGTGAGGAGCCGCGGCGATGACCGACGACACGTTCCTGACCCGGTTCGAACAGTGCTCGCTGAACCGCGCGGACTGGACCCACGAGGCGCACGTCCGCATGGCGTGGCTGTACGTGGCCCGGAGCGAGACGTACCGGGCGGCCCGGATGAAGGTGCGGTCGGGGATCAAAAAGCTGAACGCGGCGTTCGTCGCCCAGCAGAACGCGCCGTGCGGCGCGACCCGCCCGGCCGAAGAGGTCGCGGCGGCCGAGGAGAAGCCGGCGACCGGGTTCCACGAGACGATCACCACCGCGTTCGTGCGGCTGGTCGCCTCGCGCATGAAGCCGGGCGAGAAGTTTTCCGGGTTCCGCAAACGCAACCCGGACCTGTTCGACCGGAAGCTGACGGCGCTGCTGGCCCATTACTCGCCAGAGGCGCTCTTCTCCGAACAGGCGAAGACGCAGTTCGTTGAGCCGGACCGCGAGCCGCTCCCGAAGCCGTGGCTCGCGGCCGTCGCGGTGTAGGCTCTACCAACACATTCGCCCGGCGCCTTCTGCGGCTAATTCGGAAGGCGCCGGGAAAAGTCGCTTTTAGCGGCCAGTACCGCGCGTGCGTACCGATCCACATCAAGATGCCAGTAATGGCTTCGCTCTTCGAGAATGAAGTCACGATAATCGAATTCGACCGAACTCGCCCCATCAGGCAACACCGGGTACGCCTGCTTGCCGATGTCTATTGTCCCATCGAAAATGGCAACCAAGCCTCCAGAAGCTTGAAGAACCGTATGAAACTGTGCCCACACTCCGCGCGAGCTCGCGAACACGTGGCTGATGCCTCTGGTACGTGCTGCAAAGGTTAAGAGAGCGTACTGTGCCCCAGTTCGCACTGTTAGATCGATCGATCCGACTGGAAGCAGTTCGGCTCCTTCGGTGTTCCATTCCGAATCGTGCGCCGACCAATCGCGCCACCCGCGAACGATTTCGTCCGCCGGAAAGAGTAACGAAAG
The DNA here is from genome assembly GCF_034097035.1 of Gemmata algarum. Taxonomy (NCBI): domain Bacteria; kingdom Pseudomonadati; phylum Planctomycetota; class Planctomycetia; order Gemmatales; family Gemmataceae; genus Gemmata; species Gemmata algarum. The sequence continues at coordinate 4,180 of NZ_JAXBLV010000014.1, read as the reverse complement.
ACTCCAAAAGAGCGGCGTCTCGGGTGAAAGGCCGGAGAGATCGGGCGGACCGGTCAATTCCTTGCGAACCAATTCGCCCCGCCGTTTCCGGTAATGTGACGGTCGGTACGGGCCGAGCGCGGCCACAGCTTCCGTGACCCGCTCGGCTGGGTAGAACAACTCAAATGAGTAGCGCCGACCCATCGCGGTTTACTTCTTCTCTTTGACGTACCACTCGCGCCAGGCGGTCGCGGCGGCGGTCTTTTGCTCGGCGGTCGGCACCGCGGGCGGGCCGAAATCTTTACCGGTCAAGCTCTTTAACCCGGCCTTCGCGGCTCGCGTTACGGCGTCGTCGGCATCCGTGATCGCCGCAATCAGGTCTGGAATGTGGTCCTTGTCGTCTTTCATCGCACAGGCGAGCGCGGCGGACCGACGTAGCTCGGGTTCATTGGCCTTGAGCATCGTGCGGAGCGTCGCCGCGTTCATGCGGCACAGCCGTTCGGTCAGTGCCTCGCGTGCCGCCGCCTTTCGGTCACCCGCGGAGTGTGTCGCGGCGAGCACCAGAGCTCGGGTCTGGGTAGTTCCCTTTGCGTCGCGCGTTTCGGCGAGCAGTTTCGCCCAATCGCCCCCCGACGCCTTGAGTATTTTCGACGCCAGCGTGATCGCCTCGTCACCGGTCGGGTTCGGCAGGTCGATCGTCGGCGCGGGCACGGCCGTGCTCGTTCGGGTCGGCACCACATCGACCGGCTTCTGCACCCCGGCACGCATTTCCGTGCTGGTTGGGTCTTTTTGGACCTTCGACGACAGATCACGGGCCAAATTCGACCGGCACAAGAACAGCACCGCGAACGGCGTGTTCACTTCGGTACCGTAGGAACCGCCGACGGTCCAGGTGCCGTCGCGGTTCTGCGACCGCACCAGCGCGGTGGACCCGATGTCGTACCAGTCGAACCCGCCGATTTTCTCCTGACCGTACACGACCCCCACGCGTTCGAGGGACCACAGGAAGTACAGGTCACCGATGCCGTGCCCGCCGCCCTCGCCGGCGAACAGCAACCCTTTGCCGGTGCGGATCTGGTCGGCGATGGTCAGCCCCAGCCCGGCGAACGCGCGCTGCACCACCGCGTCGCGCTCGTCGGCCGGGCGGGCGGGCGCCTTCTTCGGCGCCGGTTCTTTCGGTGTGGGCGGGTTGTAGAACGGGTCGTCGAGCTTGTCGGACTTGGCCGGCTCCTTTTTGGGCGGTGGCACCTCCGCCTTGAGCCGCCGCTCCTCGCGCCGGGCGACCCCGGTGGCCATCCCGAGCAGTCCGGCGCAGTACATCGACGGGCTGCCCACCCCCATCCCGGACGCCGCGACGCCGCCGCTGTACGCCCAGTTGCCGGTGCGCCCGTCTTGCGAGGCGATGAACCGCTTTTCGATCAAATCGAGCGCGGTGTCCACGGGCACGCCGTGCTTACGCGCCATCCACATCGCGATCACCGCGAACTGTGTGTTCGAGTTGTCGTCCGTCATCCCCGCGCCGTTGGCCTGGGCCTTGGCCGCCGTTAACGCTTGCCCGTACCGCTCCGCGTCGGTGTGCAACTTGGGCGGCTTCCCGGCGGCGCCGGCGACCAGTTGGTTCGCCTTCAAATTGGCCTTCAGCCAGTCCACGTCGGTCTGCGGAATCGAGGGGCAGCACTCGTAGGTCCACCCGCCACCGGCCGTTTGTCCGACGAGCAGCCGGACCGCGAGCATCTGAATGAGGGGCACGTCGTTCGAGTCGCCGAACCGGTCCAGGAACATGAGTGACAGCGCGACGTAGTAGGTGCGGTTCTGCGTGTACGCGTGGGTCCGGACCGTGTTCGCGATGGATTTCACGGCGGGGTCGTTGACCGGGGTGCCGGCTTCGAGCAGCGCCAGCCCCGCGAGGCACGCCGCGCCAAGGGTGGTGTCCTGGGCGCCGATCGCCGGCCCACCCTTGTCGTATCGGGCCTTGAGGGCGGCGGTGCCGGCCTGGATCGCGCGGTCGATCTCGCGCGGCGTGGCCCCGTGCGCGGTCGGCCCCAGCACCGCGAGCAGCCCCGCGAAAAGAACGGTGAGACGGGCGGCGGTTGCGATCACAACGCGGTCCCTCCGGGCACGAGCGAAATGGTGAGCCCTATTCTAACATCGTGGCGAGTGCGACGCGACCGCGAACCGTTCCGCTCGCGCCGGGGCGCGGGTTTGGTACTGTAACAGGAAACGACCACACCTCACCCCCCCAAGGCTCCGATGGCGAAGTTCTTCAAGTATAAGTCGGTCGCGGACCTGGAAGCGGAAAACGCCCGCCTCGGCACCGACCTGCGCTTCTCCGACGACCTGGCCCCCCTGTTCCGTCCGATCGCCGTCGGCCCGCGCACGGCTGGCAACCGGTGGTGCGTTCACCCGATGGAGGGGTGCGACGGGGAACCCGACGGCGCCCCCGGCCCGCTCACCTTCCGGCGCTACGCCCGGTTCGGGGCGGGCGGCGCAAAACTGATCTGGGGCGAAGCGTGCGCGGTCACGCCGGGGGCGCGGGCCAACCCGCGCCAGATCGTGCTGAACCCGAACACGAAGCCCCACTTCGCGCGGATCGTCGAGGAGTGCCGCGCGGCGCACCGCGGCGCCAACGGGACCGATTCGGACCTGCTGTTCGGGCTGCAACTGACGCACTCGGGCCGGTACAGCCACCCGCACCCGATCATCGCCACCCACGACCCGGTGCTCGACCCGCGCACCGTCGCGAACAAGGCGACCGGTGAGAAGGTGACGGCGGACTACCCGCTCATCACCGACGACGAACTCAAGCGGCTCGTGGACGATTACGTTGCGACCGCGAAGCTCGCGGCGGAGGTCGGGTTCGACTTCGTCGACGTGAAGCAGTGCCACCGGTACCTGCTCAACGAACTCCTCGGGGCGCGGAACCGCCCGGGGCCGTATGGCGGCAGTTACGAGAACCGCACCCGGTTCGCCCGCGAGGTGATTCAGGCGGTCCGCGCCGCGGTGCCGGCCCACGTCGTCGTCGCCACGCGAATGAACCTGTTCGACGGCATCCCCTTCCACAAGGGGGAAGACGACGCCGGCGCGCCGGACGCGCACGCGCTGCCGCTCGTCAACGGGTGGGGCATGTCGGAGACGGAGCCGTTCGCGGTGGACCTCACGGAGCCGCTCCGGTGGATCGGTGAGATGCGCGCCCTGGGGGTGACGCTCGTCAACGCGACGATGGGCAACCCTTACGCGCAGCCGCACTACGGGCGCCCCTTCGAGTACCCGCCGCCGGACGGGTACGAGTCGCCCGAGCACCCGCTGATCGGGGTGGAGCGCCACTTCCGCGCCGCCGCGGCGGTTCAATCGGCGTACCCGGATCTGGCCCTCGTGGGGACCGGGTACAGTTACCTGCAAGAGTTCCTGCCGCAGGCGGGGGCGGCGAACGTGCGCGACGGGCGCATCAACATCGTGGGGGTGGGGCGCGCGACGCTCTCGCAGCCCGACTGGGTGCGCCAGCTCCTCGACACCGGCAAGCTGGACCGCAAACGGGTGTGCCGGACGTTCAGCTACTGCACCGCCCTGATGCGCGCGAAGCAGCACCCGCTGGGCCAGTACGAGACCGGGTGCCCGCCGTTCGACAAGGAGGCTTACGGCGACGTGTGGAAGGAAGTGCAGCAGTTGCACGTGAAGAAGGCGTAACCGGCGGCAGAAGGCCAGCGGAACCGCGTCAGTCGCAATCACGGCTCGGCCCTCGGCTACGGAGGGCTGCGACCCGCCTCCGAGAACGCTTATTTACCGCCGCCAAAGAGGCAGAGCCAAGAGCGGCTCGGCGGCCGGAGCAAGTTGGGCCGTTTGATCATCGCTGGGGCTATAATGGCTGATCAGTCAAAGGAAACTACCTCTCCTTTGTTCGAGGTCACACTTCCCCAGAAGACACTGTCTTTCACGCTCTGGCTTACAAACCGAACTGACCCGTCGGCGAATCCGCAAAGAATCCCGTTCGGAATCGAGGATTGCGGGATTCGAGGGTTGCACTGGCTGATCGCCGGCCGAACTTGGAATGTGAGTGGCGAACTTCCTACAGAAACGGTTTCTCCTTGCTCTGTTGAAGTTACAGGCGCACATCCTGATACATGGGGTGGTCTGCAAAAGTTGAGCGGCGGCGCATCGCAGACGTGCAGGGTGTGCTTTTCCCAGTTGCGGCATCTGTACATTG
>NZ_JAXBLV010000139.1:0-431 GCF_034097035.1 Gemmata algarum | reverse complement strand
GCCGAACAGACAGCTCACCTGCACCGCCATCATACCGTCAGCGGTGCGTCCCGAATCAGATGGCGGTGTCAGGTGCAGCGCCGGGTTCGGCTTCGTCGCTGGCCGTTGCGGTTCCGCGGAGCCCGCGCTCGTACCGCGCATCCGCGGAGCCACCACCGACCCCATGCGCCGTGTCGCGGCCCATCGGAGGCCAGCCACCACCGCACCTCGCGGCGATGAGCCGCGCCCGGCACCCACGGGCACCACGCGGAGCACCACCGCCACGAACCGCCGTGTCCCACGCCACTACCGGCCACGCCCAAGCACACCTCGCGGCGACGAGCCGCGCCAGACCCGATCGGCACCACGCGGAGCCCGACCCGCGAGGTTCACCTTCGCGGACCACACGCACACCGCCGCACGCGTGATCGAGCGCCTCGGGGTTGCCGAAC
>NZ_JAXBLV010000138.1:0-441 GCF_034097035.1 Gemmata algarum | reverse complement strand
CCCCGCGCGGGTCGGTCCGCGCGGGGCTTTTCCCTTCGCCCGGAGGGCCGCCATGTTCCGCTTCGCAACCGTTGGACTTGTGGTGTGGGCTGTTGTTGTCGGGGCCGCCGAGGTCGCGCCGCCGCCGCGGCCGGTGGACGTGGGCGCGCTGGTGAAGCAACTGGGGAGCGAGGACTACGCCGCGCGCGAGGCGGCCGGCGCGCGGCTGTCGCGGCTGAACGTGGACGCCGTGCCGCCGGAACTCCTCGCCGCCCAGCGCGCGGCCGACCCGGAGGTGCGGGTCCGGGCGGCGCGGGCGGTCAAGGCGCTCCGCGAACACATCGCGGCGAGTCGCCTCACCCGCGCCGGGCGGTTCGCGCGGCGCGGGCAGGTCGATCTGTACGTGGCTGCAACCGCAGGGGACAAATGGAAAGAGTGGGACGACCCGCGGGCGTGGGAACC
>NZ_JAXBLV010000137.1:0-445 GCF_034097035.1 Gemmata algarum | reverse complement strand
GCTCACCTGCACCGCCACCATCGGATGAGCAGTGCGTCACAATACAGCGGGCGGTGTCAGGTGCAGCGCCGGGTTCGGCCTCGGCCCTCACGCGATCAACCGGTGCCGTTGGCTCACTATCTGCTCGAACACAGACCAGCCATGCCCCTCGACGAGCCGGGTGAGCGCCTCGGCCGATGCCCGCACGGGATCATAGCGGACCTGGACCCACACCACGGGGTACACGCCTCCTGTGACGGCCGCCAACTTGTCCCCGTCGCACAGCTCGTCCGCCAACTGGCCACGGCTCTTGATGACCGCCAGAGAGTACCTAACAGCGTCGCCGTGGGACTCGGCGAACGCTGCGAACAGAAACTCAGCCCCGGCGAGGCTCGTAGCGAGGTCGCCAAGGTTCCGAACGCCTACGCAGTTGAGAACGCCAAGCGCCATCCGAAGCCCTCGGGTG
>NZ_JAXBLV010000136.1:0-451 GCF_034097035.1 Gemmata algarum | reverse complement strand
CACGATGAGCGATGCGTCACAACTCAGCCGGCGGTGTCAGGTGCAGCGCCGGGTTCGGCGTCCGGGCTATGCGTCGAAGAACGCCTCGTCCTCGGCGCAACGTGCGTCGTAGTCGAACGCGGTCTCGCACTCGCCGGCCGCGGTGACACGGAGCCGCAGGCCGTACCAGCGATCCGCGCTCTCAGCCCGCGCCGCGCCCAGTTCGCGGAGCGCCTGCGACGCCTCGCCCGGCAGCTTGACCGACCCAACCGATCCGCCGGCCAGTTCGACTCGAACCTTGGCGATTTGTCCGCCGCCCTCGGCGAAGTACCGCGCGTCCAGTACGGCCGCGACCCAACCGGTCTCGGCGAACTTGGCTTCGGCAGCCCCGTACACGGCACCGGCCAAACCGGGCAGGTGGACTTGCAACCGGAATAGGTCGTCCGATGTCGCCATCCGCTTCGCCTCCGCC
>NZ_JAXBLV010000135.1:0-460 GCF_034097035.1 Gemmata algarum | reverse complement strand
AGGCCAAGTCGATCGGCCCGGCGTCGGCGAACGTCGCCCGCCGTATCCCACCCACGATGTGCGACTCGTAATAACGGAACCAGAACTCGCCGCCGTCCGCCCCGCAGTTCACGGCGTAGTGCTCGGCGAAGAAGATGGTGTTGGACAGGCCGTCCGTGACGGACCGGTCCAGGTACGGGGTGCCCTGAAACACCTGCGCGTTCCCGGCGTAGCTGCTGATCGGGTGCGTGGCCACCTCGCCCGTCAGATCGGCGGCCGTCGGGTCGAGCGGGCAGACGAGGATTGGCACCCGGTGGGTCCGCGCGTACGTGTCGCTTCGCTTGACCCCCCCGACCTCGACGTAGGGGAGCAGGGCGAAGAAGATGTTGTCCTCGGTGGTCTCGGCGCCGACCGGCCGCCCGTCGGCCCGTGGGAGGCGGCCGTTGCTCGCCGTGGACCAGTTGTGGAGGCCGAGCCCGAG
>NZ_JAXBLV010000134.1:0-460 GCF_034097035.1 Gemmata algarum | reverse complement strand
GGGTTAAGTCGATCGGCCCGGCGTCGGCGAACGTCGCCCGTCGCCACCCACCCACCATGTCTGCCGAATCCCAAAAGAACCAGAACTCGGCGCCGTCCGCCCCGCAGTTCACGGCGTAGTGTTCGGCGAAGAAGATGGTGTTGGACAGGCCGTCCGTGACGGACCGGTCCAGGTACGGGGTGCCCTGAAACACCTGCGCGTTCCCGGCGTAACTGCTGATCGGGTGCGTCGCCACCTCGCCCGTCAGATCGGCGGCCGTCGGGTCGAGCGGGCAAACGAGGATTGGCACCCTGTGGAGCAGTGCTTGCGTGTCGCTTCGCTTGACCCCCCCGACCTCGACATAGGGGAGAAGGGCGAAGAAGATGTTGTCCTCGGTGTTCTCCGCGCCGACCGGCCGCCCGTCGGCCCGTGGGAGGCGGCCGTCGCTCGCCGTAGACCAGTTGTGGATGCCGAGACCGAT
>NZ_JAXBLV010000133.1:0-108217 GCF_034097035.1 Gemmata algarum | reverse complement strand
AGAGCAGGTGGACCGGGTCCGGCAAAACGGTGTACACCTGGACGAGCTCACGTTCGACAGCGCGAACGGCAAGAACCCCGCGTTCCTGCGGGGCCTGGGTGACCGCCCGCAGTCGTTCGTGGGCGAGGTGCCGTCCACGTTCGCGTGCCGCGTGGGGGCCGCTCGGGTGCCCAGGCCCCGGGGTGACGGGCCAACTCGCCCGGGACGTGGTCCGCGACGCGGGCGCGTTCCGGGTCCAGGAGTGGCAGCTCGGGCGGTTGTCCCGGGCCACCGCCGCGGACCAATTGTGGCGCGTCAAGCGGACCTGGGTGTCGGGCTCGGGTGCGGACGGTTGGTCGGCCGGCACGTACTGGCTGGTGTGGGCGTGCCGCGACCAGACGGGCGAGGAGAAGTTCCTGGTGTCCAACGCCCCGGTCGAGGCGACGGTGCGGGTCGGGTTCCGCCGGGCGGCCGTGGAGCACGTGTTCCGGGTGTGCAAATCGGAGCTCGGGTTCACCAACTTCGAGGGCCGCTGCTACATGGCCCTACGGCGGCGCATGGGGCTGCGCGTGGCCATGTTGGCGTTCGTGGCCGAGCATATCCAGCAGCTGCGGGGGGGGATCCCTAGGTGACGGCCGAGCAGGTGTGCCGGGGCCTGGCCGTGCTGAGCTGCGAGTGGCTCGAGCAGGCGCGGGAGACCGAGCCACGGGTCTGGGTGCTGGAGGCCCCGCGTACCACCAGCGCTGCAATCGGGCCGCCACCGCGTCCAAACAGCGACGCGTCGTTAAGCTACGCACACGCAAAATACCGAGAAATCCAAAGTCGAATATGATGTGCAAATATACAGTTAGGGAAAAATAGCGCTGTAGTGGTCGGTTCTTCGCCAACCGACTCGGTTGCCCCTTCCGAAAACGATCCGCCGGGAACGGGTGTCCAGAACCTCAACCCACGCAAACTGCGGCGTGACCTCCGCACTACGAATTTCGCCGCGGTTCACGATAATCTGTCCCCATGCACACGACGGACGTACTCATCGTCGGCGGCGGGATCGTAGGGCTCGGAACGGGGCTGGCCCTCGCGGGTCGCGCCACGGTCACGGTGATCGAGGCGGAAGGCCACCTCGCCCAGCACCAGACCGGTCACAATAGCGGGGTCATTCACTCCGGGCTGTACTACAAGCCGGGGTCCGCGAAGGCGCTCAACTGCGCCGCCGGCCGGGAACTCATGTACCAGTTCTGCGCTGAGAACGGCGTCCCGCACGACCGGTGCGGCAAACTTGTGGTTGCCACCGACGAGAGCGAACTGCCTGCGCTGGCGGAACTGGAACGGCGCGGAGCTGCAAACGGGCTCACCGGCATCCAACGCTTGAGCGCCGCCGAGATGCGTGAGATCGAGCCGCATGTGAACGGCGTCGCGGCGCTCCGCGTGCCCGAAACCGGCATCGTGAACTACAAGGCCGTGTCCGAAGTGTACGCCCGGAAAATCACCGACGCTGGCGGGAGCGTACACACGGGCACGCAGTTCCTGGGCTGTCGTACGGAACAGGACGCGCTCACCGCCGAGACCAACGCCGGCCCCGTTCGTGCGAAATTACTCGTGAACTGCGCGGGCCTCCACTCGGACCGGGTCGCGCGGCTGTGTGGCATCGAGCCGGGAGTACGGATCGTACCGTTTCGCGGCGAGTATTACGAGCTGAAGCCGCGCGCGGAGCGCCTGTGCCGGCACCTGATCTACCCCGTTCCGGACGCCCGGCTGCCGTTCCTGGGCGTTCACTTCACGCGCATGATCGGCGGCGGGGTGGAGTGCGGCCCCAACGCGGTGCTCGCGTTCAAGCGGGAAGGGTACCGGTTCCGCGACGTGGACCTCTCGGATCTGGCCGAACTGGCGGTTAACCCGGGCTTCTGGAAGATGGCACGGAAGTTCTGGCGCGTGGGGCTGCACGAAATGTATCGGTCGCTGAGCCGGCGGGCGTTCTGGCACGCGCTGCGGAAGCTGATTCCCGAAGTGTCATTTCACGACCTCGTTCCTGCCGGAGCGGGCGTGCGCGCCCAAGCTGTGGCCCCCGACGGGAAATTGGTGGACGATTTCTTCGTCTGCCAAGCGCCACGGATGATTCACGTGCTGAACGCACCGTCGCCCGCCGCGACGGCGTCGCTCGCGATCGGACGCAGCATCGCGGACGCGGTTTTGAAGGAACTGGTGTAGGTGTGTGCCGGGCGGGCCGACTGTGATTGCCTTCGCCGGGTGCGTCCGTGAAGGATCGGTTCACCGGCTTCCCCGACGGAGCGGTTTGCGATAAATAAAATGTTTCGCATCAGCTTCGCCACGCGGGATGAACCAAGATGGGCTTCGAGTGCGGTATCGTCGGGCTGCCGAACGTCGGCAAATCGACCCTGTTCAACGCGCTGCTCTCGACCATGCAGGCCGAGGCCGCGAACTACCCGTTCTGCACCATCGAGCCGAACGTCGGGCGGGTTGCGGTGCCGGACGAGCGGCTCGCCAAACTCGCGAAGATCGCGAACTCGGCCAAGCTCATCCCGACCCAGCTCGAGTTCGTGGACATCGCCGGCCTCGTGCGCGGCGCGAGCAAGGGCGAAGGGAAGGGCAACGAGTTCCTGTCCCACATCCGCACCGTGAACGCCATCATCTACGTGCTGCGGTGCTTCGAGGACGCCGACATCGTTCACGTTGAGGGCAGCATCGACCCGCTGCGCGACGCGGAGGTGATCGAGACCGAACTCATGCTCGCCGACCTCGACAGCCTCGAAAAGCGGATCTCGTCGGCGCAGAAGAAGGCCAAGAGCGGCGACAAGGCGCTGGCCGAGCAGGTCGGGATGATGGAGCGCGCGATCAAGGTGCTCCAAGACGGCAAGCCTGCCACCGCCGTCAACCCGAAGGATAAGGCCGAACGCAAACTGCTCGACTCGCTGCAACTACTCACCTCGAAGCCCGTAATGTACGTGTGCAACGTGGAAGAGCAGCACGCGGCGAACGGCAACGCGCTGTCCGCGAAGGTGGCGGAAATGGCCGCGGCCCGTGGGGCGTCGTGCGTGGTCGTGTCGGCCAAGATCGAGGCCGAAATCTCGGTCCTGCCGAGCGAAGAAGAGAAGAAGGAGTTCCTCGGAGGGTTGGGACTGGAAGAAACGGGTTTGGCGAAGGTCATCAAGGCCGGTTACAAGCTGCTCGACCTCGTCACCTACTTCACGGTCGGCCCGAAAGAGGCCCGCGCCTGGACGATCGCGAACGGGACGCTAGCCCCGGCCGCGGCGGGCGTCATTCACACCGACTTCGAAGCCGGATTCATCCGCGCCGAGACCGTGGGCTACGACGACTACATCCAGTACGAAGGTGAGGCCGGGGCGAAGAAAGCGGGCCGGTTCCGTCTGGAAGGCAAGGAGTACGTCGTGCAGGACGGCGACGTATTGCACTTCCGGTTTGGGCCGTGACCTGAGTCGCGTAAACCTCGCAACTTGCGGCATTGGGGGCCTACGAGTAGCAGTTCGTGACGTGTTCGAGTGCCTTGCGGCCAGGATGTCGATCAACGACATCCTGAGTGATTTCCCGGATCCGATGCCGAAGAAACTCGGGTGCGCCTCGCGTTCGCGGCCGATTCGCGAGAACCACTGTGGATCAATGGCACGGTCGGGATCGTTTCTGGACAACGCTCGTTGACGACACGTCGGCTGGTTCCACCAGTCTGCTTTTGCATCGTGAGGAGAGTGGGAGTGCCGCTCTTGCGGCCGAAATTGTCTTTGGGGACGCAGCCGGGCAATATTTCTTGCAGACGTTCAGTGGGGATGTGCCCCTCAAAATCATCGAGCTGCTGATTACGGAAGCAAAAGAAAAAATCAAGTTTAAGTGACCTTTCTGTCTGCTGCGCCGCGTAATGTAACGGCCCCTCTCCCGGCGGGTTAGAATAGCGTGCGGCGCTGCTGCGCCCGACCTTCTCGGAGATTCCGATGCGGAAGTGGTTCCTCGTTCCGGTCGTGCTCGTGCTTGCGCCGCTCGTGGCACCCGCGGCCGACGTGCCCGCGAAGCCCACGTTCAGCGAACACATCGCCCCGCTCATGTTCCAGAACTGCACGGGTTGCCACCGCCCCGGACAGGTCGCGCCTTTCTCGCTGCTCAACTACAAGGACACGCAGAAGCACGCGAAGACCATGCTCCGGACAATGGAAGACCGGTACATGCCGCCGTGGCAACCCGAAAAGGGGCACGGCGAGTTCCGCGACTCGCGCCGGCTGTCCGAAGACCAGATCAAATTGTTCGCGAACTGGGTCAATGAAGGCGCGCCCGAGGGCGATCCGAGTAAGACCCCCGCGCTGCCCAAGTTCCCCGAGGGCTGGCAGCTCGGCAAGCCCGACCTCGTGGTGAAGATGGACCGGCCGTTCGTCCTCCCTGCCGAGGGGGCCGACATCTACCAGAACTTCGTGCTGCCACTCGACCTCTCGGAAGACAAGTGGGTCACGGCGGTCGAGTTTCGGGCCACCGCGCCGGTCGTACTGCACCACATCCTCTACTTCACTGATGACAGCGGGCGGGCGCGGCAACTCGCCCCGAAGACCGGTCAGCCCGGGTTCCCGGGAATGACGTTCCGTCCCACCGGCTCGCTCGGCGGGTGGGCCGTTGGCGGCATCCCGACGCACCTGCCGGACGGGCTCGCGCTGCCGCTCAAGAAGGGCTCGGACCTCGTGCTGCAAACGCACTTCCACCTCTCCGGCAAGAAAGAGGAGGAGGTGATCGAGGTCGGGCTGTACTTCGCCTCCAAGGCGCCCCAACGGACCCTCGTGGGGCTCCAACTGCCGCCGGTGTTTGGGTTGTTCTCGGGGATCGACATTCCTGCTGGTAAGGCAGACTTCAAGATCACGGACTCGTTCACGTTGCCGGTGGACGTTGATCTGGTCGGGGTCGGGAGCCACGCCCATTACATCGGCAAGACGATGAAGGCCACCGCCAAGCTCCCGAACGGCGAGACGAAGAGCCTGTACTCCATCCGCGATTGGGACTTCAACTGGCAGGGCACCTACTTCTACAAGGACTACGTGCGGTTGCCGAAGGGCACCGTGGTTACCGCGGAACTCACCTGGGACAACTCGGCCAACAACCCGCGGAACCCGAGCACCCCGCCGGTGCGGGTGCGGTGGGGCGAGGCGTCCTACGACGAGATGGGGGCGATCACGTTCCGCACGCTCGCGGCCAACGAGGACGATACAGGCAAGCTCCGCGACGCCCTCCGCTCGCACACCGTTCAGACGGTGCTCAAGGCCCGGCTCCGCGGGATGGACATCGAGGCGGAAATGAAGCGCGTCGGCATCGACCCCGCGGTCCTCGGACGCGGACTCGGCACGCCCAAGAAGGAGGCCGCGCCCGTGAAGCCGCCGCTGAGCCTCCGTGACATCGACGGCAAATCTCGCACGCCCCTTACTGTCGGTGACGCGAAGGCTAATGTGCTCCTCTTTACCACGACGGATTGCCCGATCGCCAACGGCTACTCACCCGAGATCGCTGCTATCGCAAAGGACTTTGCCACTCGCGGTGTGCAGTTTTATGCGGTCCAGGTTGATGCCGGTCTAACCCCCGAGGACGCCCGCAAACACGCAAAGGAGTTCGGCCTCACGGTGCCGGTGCTCATCGACACGAAGCACGAACTGGTGGCCGCGACGGGGGCGACCCGCACGCCCGAAGCGGTGGTGCTGCTGCCCGACGGGACGGTCGCGTACCGCGGGCGCATCAACGATCTCTATGCCGGCCTTGGTAAGAAGCGCCCGGCTCCGAAAACGCACGACCTGCGTGACGCGCTGACCGCGATTCTCGACGGCAAGCCTGTGCCGAACGCCCGCACCGAGGCCGTCGGCTGCTCGATCCCCGACCTCCCGAAGCGCTGAGCGGCACGCCGGGCTCGGTTACAGTTCGGCGAGGTGTGCGGGCCGGGAGATAGCTGTCTCCCGGCCCGCACACGCTCGTGCGCTCACCCGAACACCATTACGGGACGGTCACGGTGAACTGGTACGTCACCGTTGCGCCGTCCGGGTCCGTCGCGGTCGCGGTGACCGTGGCTGTGCCCGAGCCGACGAAGTTGAGAGTCATGTTGTTGTTGGTCACCGTCGCCGTGACCACGCCCGTGTTCGAGCTGACCGCGCTGTACGTGAGCGGGGCCGTCACCACAGAGATGTCGGTGAACTGCACCAGATCGTTGGCGGTGGCGTTCGGGAGCGAGTTGACCGCCCCGTTCTGCACCGGCACGCTCCCGAACGCGCCGTTGGCGGCCGAGAAGTCCTTCTGCGTCAGCGCCGCGATGGCGTTGAGCGTCGCCTGCCCGTTGCCGACCACCTGGCCGAACACCGTGAACCCTTGATCGTCCAGGGCCGCGCCGCCGTTCGAGTTGTCCCCCGTGTTGAAGTAGAACTGATTGGTGCCGCTGCTGACGTTGCCGCCGCGCTTGGCCAGTGCGAGCGTGCCCGTGCTGTTGGGCAGCCACGGCTCGTTGGTCACACCCGCCGCGACGCTCCCACCGCCGACGTAGGTCCCAGGGTTCGTGGCGAGCGCGTACGTGAAGGTCGTCGGGTTGATCACGCTGGTGACGGTGTAGATCGTGCCCCCGTCGTTGAACCCGGTGCCGGTGCCGGTGCTCAGTGCCCCGTTGATCGAGACCACCTGCCCCACGGTCAGGTTGTGCGCGGTGCCGGTGGTGATGGTGGCGACCCCGGCGGCCCAGGTCGCGTTGGTGATGTCGAGCAGCCCGCCGACGACTGCGAAGTTCGCGCCGGTGCTGGTCCCGGTGTTGCCGGTGCCGCCCGGGTCGGTGGCAAGCGTGTAGCGGAACGTGGTCGCGTTTACCACGTCCACCGTATATGTGCCGTTGTAGCCGGTGGTGTTCACCCCTGCGATGGTTACCGTCTGTCCGTCCTTCAGGCCGTGCGGTGTCGCGGTGGTGACGGTCGCGACACCGGCGGCCCACGTCGCGTTGGTGATGGTGGCCGTCACCGGGGGGCGGAACTCGAACCCGCCGCCCTGGACCACTGCCGGCGACGAATCTGTGCGGTGAATGAACGAGTTGTCGTAAGCGTTCGCGTTCGCGTAGGCGAGGAAGTTCGCCACGTGGGTCGGGGTGGCACCGTTGAACAACTGGACCGTAATGACCGGGTTACCGGGCAGGTTGGTGGTGATCCGGGCGTACTGGTTGGTGTCCGCGTCGGTGAAGAACGTGTTCAGGTTGAATGTTTGGTTGCCACCGACCGTGCCGGCGACCGGGGTCGGGGTCGGGTTGAGGGCCAGCGGCGCCTGGTTGAGGGTGATTGTGGCCGCCGCGCTGGCGGTGTTACCCGCCCCGTCGGTGACGCGCACGCGGTACCCGTTCGGCCCCACATTGAGCGCGTCGGCCGCGGTAAGGCTGAACGTGTACGTCCCGTTGGCGCCGGCGGTGGTCGAGGTGATCTGCGTGCGCACCGGGGCGCCCGCCGGGCTCGACGCCGCGGTCTGCCGCTCGAGCACCACGGTCGCCCCGGCCCGGGTCGTGCCGCGGAGCGTGATGCTCTGCGTTTCCGTGCGGTAATCGCCCTGGAAGCCGGTGTCGGACGCCGCGTCCAACAGCAGGTTCGCGGTCACCGACCGGGCCAGCGTGAACGTGAGCGTCGTCGGGGCCGACGTGTTGCCCAGCGTGTCGGTCGCCCGCACTTGCACCGAGTAGGTCCCGTCCGGCAGGGCGACGCCGCCGTTGAGCGTCTGGAACAGCGCCGCGCTGATCGTGTACGTGCCGTTAGCGAGGGCCGACGTGATGTTGGTAAACGCCCCGGTGGTGCCGAGCCGGGCCTCCAGGGTCGCGATCCCGTCGGTATCGGTGGCGCTGCCGGTCACACCCAGCGTGGCGGTCACGCCGTCGGTTGCCGTAGCCGGGCGGGTCGGGTCGGCGGTGTCGGTTGTCAGCGCCGCGGTGACCTCTGGGACGCCCGGGGGGGGCGGCGGGGGCGGCGGGGGCGGCGGGGGCGGCAGAGGGGTCGGCTGGCTGATCGGCGGGACAGGGAGGCTGAACGGTGTGCCGTACACGAACGACACGACCGCGTCGTTGAAGTCCTGGTCGCCGCCCTTGAGCCCGATCTCGAAGTGCAGGGTGTTCGGGCTCTGCCGCACGTGAACCGTGCTGTCCGGGTTGGCGTTCGACTGCGAGAAGAACATCACCGGCAGGTCGAACCCGGTGTGGTTGGTCGGGTTCACCTGGAGGAACTGCTCGGCGGTGATCCCACGGATCATGTAGAACCCGTAGTTGCCGCTGGCCGGCAGGTTGGCGCCCGCCACCGTGCCCACGCCAGAGAGCGGCGAGAACAGCACCGTGCGCTTCGCGCTCCGCGCGACCGCCGCGGCGTACCCGGCGTCGCCCGGGCGCACCCCGTCCACCGTACCGAGCGCGTCGTCGAACTGGTACACCCCGATCTCCCCGGGGCCGGGGTCGCGGCGGTTCAGCCGGAACGCGGTCGGGGTCACCTGCCCGGTGCCGCCCGGAACCAGGTTCGGGGTCAGCGGTTGCACCTTGATTACGGCGTCGTTGAAGTCACGGTCCCCGCCGCGCAGCCCGTCCTCGAACCGCACGACGACCTGGTTCCCCTGGTACGAGGCTTGGGTGTGGTCCGTCAGGTCGGGGCCGCCGAAGAACGAGAAGAACACGACCGGGCCGTTGATCGCGAGGTTGGCCGGGTTGAACGACCGCGCCGTGGCGAGGGTGCTGTTCTGCACCATGTAAAAGCCGAGTATGGTCCCGGCGGCAAAGCTCTCGGAGTTCCGCGCACCTTTGGTTTGTCCGCGGGTGAACACGGAAGTGACGTTCGCCAGCACCGTCGCCGCGTAGTTCGGGTCGAGCGGCGACACCCCGTTGACCGTGCCGTTCGCGTCATCGACCGTGTACACACCGATTTCGCTGGAGAACGCCGAGTCCCGTCCGACCCAACTGAAGTCGAGCGCGGTGGTCGAGCCCTCAACGCCCGGCACGACGTAGAACGCGGCCGGGTTGTCTCGCTGTTCGAGCACCTCGCACCCGAGCCGCGCGGTGCGCGGCTGGCGTGAGGGCAGACGGTCGAGGTCCATGAGAACATCCTTGTAACGGCGTCCGAAAATGCGATGCAACATGGTGCCGTCTCGTGGTGCTGCGTTTCGGTGTGTTTGTCGGGCCGCTCACGCCGTGCGATTGAGGGAAATCGGCAAGTTGCGCAAGCTGAGGTGCAAGTTATTACACATAATCGCGTTGGTCGAGTCCTTCGGCCTTTTAAGCACGCTGTTTTCACACCCCGCTGCACCCGCGGGTTTTGTGTGCGGGTGAGAAATGCCCGAGCTCCCGATTGTGCCGGTTCTGCGGAATCGCCCACTTCAGCGATCAACGGCGGGAGCTCACGCATTCGGATCGGGAGCACGTCCTTCCGCTCAAGGAGTGGCGGCCGAGTGGCTTCGCACCGGGTGTCGTTGTGCCGCAGTTTTCCGCAACCGCTACCAACAGTCCGAGTAATCGCGCGGCGGCGGATTGTGGACGCGACACTGCGAACCCGAATGTTATTAGCGTCCATGAGCGGGCCATTTTTTGCAAACTCCGTAATTGCAATGTTTTGCAGCATGGCCATTGGAAGCACCCAACCTGCTCTCTGTCCGTTCCAATCCTTCGCACCGGGGGCCTGAGCGTGAGATTCGGTGGTAGCGACCACCCAGCGAACCGCCAGCCCGCGACCAGCCCAACGGCAGCGAACGTCCAGCTCGTGACCTATCTGTTGTGCCTCGTGCGGTGCGACTTCTTCATGTGTCACGCTGCTTGAGCGACAAGCGGTGGACTCGTTGGGTGTTTGAGTCGCGCTCATTCGGTGCTGCCATCGGTCGGCAAAATGGTCCGCCCATTAAACCGATGGCACCGCGGCACAATGGCCCGATACCGGGACGTGGCTTCCGGCGGTCGCTTCGGGCTCGGTCCGCCGATACTCAACGCGGTTTGGATGGATTCGCGGACCGTGCGGACATTGACGTGTGGTGACCGCCGAGCAACCCGAGCGGACGTGCTTCAGTAGTAGCAGGTCCGTTTTCCCGGAGCGTGACGTGGGAAGTTATCGTGACCGCGTGGAACACGGCTTCTCACGCTTCCGCTCGCGCGTGGGCAACCTGGGCGGCTTCGTGCGTGGAGTGGCGATACGGAAGGTTCGCTACGAGATTACCTGCCTTGCGCGGCTGTAACGGGGGTTACACAGGCGAACCAGCCGTGGTGCCAACACCTTCCAACCGTATTGCCCAGATTTCACACCCGCGCCGATCCGGAACGAGCGGTACCGTGGAATAGTGTTGTGCCGCGGTTAGAATAGTAAATCCGGCGCAAGCATCCGTGTTCGGTCTTGCGCCGGATTCGGACTGCATTTTGTCTACTCTTCCAGGAACTTCTTGAACTCGACTTGGTAGCAGGTGGTGTTGCTGTTACCGCAGAACAGCGACTTGCCGTCCGGGCTGAACGCGAGCGACTGGACCGGCCCGTCGAAACCGCGGGCCACGAGCAGCCGGCCGCTGAGCACGTCCCAGCACCGCACGATTCCGTCGTCCCCGCCGCTCAGCAGGTAGCTGCCGCTCGGGTCGAAACACACGGCGCTGATGGTGCCCTGGTGCCCGCCGAACACGAACACCGTCGCCTGGGTTTCGGCGTCCCACACGTACACGGCGTCCTCGAGCCCGGCGCCGGCGAGGTACTTGCCTTGCGGGTCGAACGCCAGCGCCGTTACCCCGATGTCGATCGTGTACAGCTTTTCCTTCGTGGTCGCGTCCCACACGCACACCGCGCCGTCGCGCTCGCCGGTGCGCATGTAGTCGGCGCCCCCGCACGCGATCCGCTTCCCGTCCGGGTGGAACGCGATGGTCTCCAGGGTGCAGGCGTCCGCGGCCTCCACGATGATCATGTCGGGCTGGCCGGTCTCGCACGTCCACAGCCACACCAAACCGTCCGCCGGGCTGGTGTGAACGAGCGTCTTCGAGTCGGGGCTGAAGGTCACGAACCCCACCGGCGGCTTGGTCGCTTCGAGCGAGTGTGCGAGGCTCCCGTCGGCCGCGTTCCAGAGCTGCGAGAAGTAGTCGGTGCCGCCGATCCCGAGCCACTTCCCGTCCGGCGAGGCGGCCACGGAGAACGCCGGGCACAGGTTGGTGGGCGCCACCTCGTCGCCGCTCTCCACGTCCCACACGCGCACGTTCTGCGCGCCGGAGCTGGCGAGCCGGAGCGGGGCGCCGGGGAGCACCGCGATCGAGTGCCGGCCGCGCGGGTTCGGGCCGGCGATCAGCTTCCCGGCCCGCACGTCCCACACGTGGACCACGCGGTCCGCCCCGGCGCTGGCGAGCTTCGTCCCGTCCGGGCTGAAGCACAGGCACCGGACCTCTTCGTTGTGGCCCCGCAGCACCGGCCCGCGGGTGGCGCCCTCGGCGTCCAGCCACAGGTGGATGTCGAAGTCCGAGTCGGCGCAGGCGAGGTACCGGCCGTCCGGGCTGAACGCGGCCGTCGCCACCTGGTCGGCGTGGCTGTTGAGCAGCATGAGCGGGTCCGGGTGCGGCGGTCGCCACACCCGCGCGGACGTGTCCCAGCCGGCCGAGACCAGCAGGGCCGAGTCCGGCGACCACACCAGCGCCGGGATGCGGTCCGTGTGGCTCTTGAGTTCGGTCACCGGGTGGCGCGTGGCCGCGTCCCACACCCGGACGGTGAGGTCCTCGCCGGCGGTCGCGACGAACTTCCCGTTCGGCGAGAACGCGATCGCGGAAACCGCCTTGCGCGGGTGCGCCTGCACCTCGCCTACCAGGGTGAAGCGAGTAGCGTCCCAGAACCGCACCTTCCCGTCGTCGTGACCGCTGGCCACGACCGCCCCGTCGGCGCTGAACGCCAGCGCGGTGAGCCACGCCGAACCGGCCGGCTGCTCGATCCGGCTCAGGAGCTGTCCGGTGCCGGTGTCCCAGATGAGCAGGTCGTCGTTACCGCTGGCGAGCCGCTTCCCCCCGGGGCCGAAGCACCACAGCGTCTCGAGGTCGCTCAGGAAGTGCCGGGCCAACAGCCGCCCGTCGGGTGCCCAGTGCCGCAGCACGCCCGACTCGTCGATCGAAAACAGGCGCCCCTCGGCGTCGAAGGTGAGCCCCGCGATGTCGCCGTCGGTGTGGAACCTCGGTTCGCCGAACACCCGGGTTACAAGTGGCAACGGATAGATGGGTGTTGCGTCTTCGCGTGGAGTGGTCACGGGTGTGGACATGAAAGCCCTTCGTCGTGCGGTCTCGGTGTTCGCGCGGTGGGCGCGCGGAACGGGCGTTTCGACTCTAGAACAGTGTTTCCGTTCAGGCGAGAAAAACAGGAACGCGGGGCGGAAAATTCGGTGCGCCGGGAACAGTCAACCAAATCAGAATTATTGTCGCATCCAAAATATGTTGCGGCAACAACAGAGTTCCAAAGGATTTGGGCGTGCGCGAGCGGCAAGCCAGTCGAGTATCGCCAAGTATGGCTTTGTTGCACCGGAAAGCAAATCGGCAGCGCGGAAAGCTCACCCGCGGCGCGGGCCGGATTTCATTCCGACTCCGGTTGTTGCAAATGCGCCGCTTGACGACACTCACACAGTTCCGGCACTGACTCCACCGCGGCGAACACGTGTGATCGTGATTTTGCGCCACGGTTGCGCGTTTGAAACCAGGGCGGCGAATCACCACGTCCAATCGACGCGGTACACGTGGTTCGCTTCCGGGCTCGGAATCTCCCAGTAAATCCAGCTCCCGTCGTCGGCCGCGAACGTGAGCAGCGGCCCGGTGTACGGGCGCGGGTCCTCTCGCGTTTTGGGGTCGTCGGCGCGAGTCGGGGCGTACCGGAACTGGTGCGTCTTGAAGGGCCGCTCCTCGGGGAACAGGATCAACATGGAGGTCTTGACCGAGCCCTCGTAGCCGATCGCTCCGAACCACTGCTCGTCGGGCGTTTGGAGCGAGTTCCAGTAGGTGCTCGAATAGCGGAGCGTGAACTCGTGCCCCACCGGGATGTCGGACACGTCGAACGCCAGTTGCCGCACTTTCATCGCCTGCTGCCCTACGAACCCGGGGCGCTC
Source organism: Gemmata algarum (assembly GCF_034097035.1). Lineage (NCBI taxonomy): Bacteria > Pseudomonadati > Planctomycetota > Planctomycetia > Gemmatales > Gemmataceae > Gemmata > Gemmata algarum. Next base: position 95,171 of record NZ_JAXBLV010000133.1, on the reverse strand, counting down.
CGCACTGAACGCGCGGGCCTTGTCGGCGTTCGGCCGCCCGGCTCGGTTGACGACATCCCGCCCGGTGGTGCGGGTTTCGACGCGCAACTCATTTGTGGGAGCGACTTTCTTCACTTCGCGCCGGGTGAAATAAACGATCGAGGATTCCGCACCCGCGGAACCCGGAGAGATCGGCCGCCACCCGCGCATGTCCACGATCCGTTCGTCCCGGCGCACCTCGAAGTGCGAGGCGTCCACGTCGGGCAGTTGCGGGAGTGCGGTAACCGGGTGCGGCGAGGTCCGGTCCGGGAGCGGCTCGACGAGTCGGAGGGCATCGACCTGTTTGAGGACTTCCTCACGCACGAGCGCGGCCGCTGCGTCGTCCTTCTTGCGCAACAGCCACACCGGCGACGGTGCGAGCCACGCGACGGCGAGCAGCCCGAGGAGCGTGCCCGCCGCCAGGGCGGGGCGCCAGCGGCGGCGGAACTGCTTGCGCGCCGCGTACCACAGCCCGGTGCGCGGGCCGAGGAGCGGTTCACCGCCGAGGTACCGGCGCAGGTCGGCGGCGAGGTCCGCGGCGCTCGCGTACCGCTCCGCCGGTTCCTTCGCGAGGCACTTTCGGCAGATGAGGTCGAGTTCGCGGGGTACGCCCGGGGCGCGCCGCGCCGCCGGGACCGGTTCGTCGCTGACCACCTGACGGATCACGGACCACGGGTCCGAACCGGTGAACGGCACCGAACCGGTGAGGCACTCGTACAGGATGACGCCGAGCGCGTAGACGTCCGCCGCCGGGCCGATGCTCTTCGTCTCGCCCCGCGCCTGCTCCGGCGACATGTACGCGGGGGTGCCCATCACCGACCCGGTTCGGGTGAGTTCGGCGCCGTCGCGCTTCGCGAGCCCGAAGTCCATCACCTTCGGTTCGCCCCACGGCTCGGCGGTGGGACCCGGTGCGTCGAGCAGGACGTTGTGCGGCTTCAGGTCGCGGTGGACGATGCCGCGGTCGTGGGCGGCCTGTACACCGAGCGCGACCTTCGCGACCAGCTCGGCCGCGGCACCGGAGGGCATTTTTCCGGACGCGCGGAGCCGCTGCGCGAGGCTCCCGCCCTCCAGGCACTCCATCGCGAGGTACGGCCGCCCGTCGGCCTCACCGCTGTCGAACACCTGGATCACGTTGGGGTGGCGGATCGCGGCCACCGCTTGCGCTTCCCCGAGGAACCGCGCGACCTCGCGCGCGTCCGCGTGTGCGCCGGCCAACACCATCTTGAGCGCCACCACCCGGTTCAGCTTCACCTGCCGGGCCTTGTACACGACCCCCATACCGCCGCGCCCGAGTTCACCGACGATCTCGTACCCGGGAGGCCCGGACGCCGCGAGCGTGAGCGCGACCCGCTGCGCCTGTTCCGCCGTCTGTGCGAGCGTTTCGCTGTGCGCGAGAGACTCTTCGCTCGGGTGCGTGTCCCCTTCGGTTGTCAAATCGGGGGGGGAAGGCGATGCGGTTCGTGTTTCATCATTCATGTGGCGCCCAGAAAGAAGCACTCGCGTAGCTTAGCACCGAACGGGGCAGGGGGGCTGCTGATACGCCAGAAGCGTGAGCGGCGGCGCGGGTTGGGCGCGACACAAATGATGTCGCGCCCGCCCCCCACCGCCGCTCACGCTTCCCGCACGCCGTTCGTTCGTTTCGGGCTACCGGTCAGCAGTTGGCAGGTCCACAAGTCGTAAAGTCACAAGTCTCTTCCCTTACTAAATTTGTGACTTTGCGACTTGCGACAAGCGGACATGTGACCGGAAGCTATTATACATGAGTTCACATGCGGTGCCACTTTCTTGACGAGCCGCAACCGCCCGAGAGCTGGGCGCGAACACGCGTCCGCTATTGAAGGCATTTTTTGACAGGATTAACAGGATAGACAGGACTTAAAATCACTCTGTCTTCATCCTGTCGATCCTGTCAAAAAATGCTTTCAAAGGCGTGCGGTCCGCACGGGTCGCAACGACGCCGCGACCGCCCGTGGGTGGTGCCATGTGCCCCGCTCCCGAGCGGGCCCGCCTCGTCAACAGAAGCGACACCGCAGATGGGTTCTTGTATCAGTCGTGCGTTTCGAGCCGGTGCAGCACTTCGGTGAGCAGTCCGGGGCCGCTCATCCGGTACGCGGCCTCGTGCGGGCACGCCTGGACGCAGAACGGTTCGTTGCCGCCGCACAGGTCGCAGTTGACGGCGCGCCGGGCGGCGATCTTGAGCGGGTCGCCGCTGGGGTGCTGGGTCGCGGCCGGGTTCGGGGTGCCGCGGGCGGTCATGTGGATCGCACCGTAGGGGCAGTTGCGCTCGCACAGCCCGCACCCGATGCAGTGGTTCTCGATCACCACCTCCAGGTGCGCGCCGCGGCGGTGGATCGCGTCCACCGGGCACCCCTCCATGCAGTACGGCTTCTGGCACGAGCGGCACGAGGTGGCGACCAGGAAGTCGCCGAACCGCAGCCCCTCGCGGAGCAGCCGGGCGTTGCCGTCGTGCGAGTCGGCGCACGCCTTGGTACACTCGTCGCACCGGGTGCAGCTCTTCAGGTCGAGCACCAGCAGCCGCTGCCCCTGGTACAGCCCCTGGCGGACGTAGTCGCGGAGGACCGCCGGGGGCGGGTCCTTGGCGACGCCCGGGACCGCGCGCCGCGGCCCCTCTTCCATGTGCTCCTTGAGCTTCGGGAACTTCTCGCACAGCCGGCGGAACACCGGGCCGGGCACGCGCACCACCTCGACCGGGTCCAGGGCGGCGACCGTGGCGGTGCGCACCCCGGGGCGGTCCGACAGCAGCCCGCGCTCGCCGAAGCTGTCGCCGGCGGACAGCAGCCGCAGCACCTGCTCGGCCCCGCCGGCCGTGGTGAACACCCGCACGGTGCCCAGCCGGATGATGTAGAAAGCGGCCGCGACGTCCCCTTCGGAAACGATCGCCTCGCCCGCCTCGACCCGGGCGAACGTGACCCCCTCGCTCAGGAGGAACGTCGCCGCCTGCTCGCGCTCCATCTTGTCGAGCGCCTCGAACACGCGACTGTTCTGCACGCCGGTCTGGATCGCGCGCAGGGTGTACATCTCCTGGATGTCCTCGCGGGCCGAGGCCGACCGCTGCATCATGTCGAGCATGTTGCGGGTGATCTCGTACACCACCACCGGCCCGCGCTTCTTCGGGTTCCGCGTGACGGTGGGCCACCCGTTCTCGTCGTACCCCAGGGTGAGTTCGGGGCTGTCGTCCTCGGCCACCGCGACCACGGTCGCGGTGCGCGGGCGCTGGGTGAAACAGGTCATCTCGCCGAGCACCAGCTCGTCCCCGGACGACACCTTCACCAGCGCCCCGTAGTCGCCCGCCGCGCGCTTCTTTTTCTTCTTCGCCCCGCCGAACAGGCTGCCGAGCAGCCCGAGCCGCACCTCAGGCTCCGGCCCGCGGACGTAGATCTCGAACGTGCCGGTCCCTTGCAGGAGGAACGCGGTGCTGCCGTACTCGCCCTCGTCGCACAGCACCTTGCGGTCGCCGGGGCGGATCTCCCACCGGCGCACGGCCCCCTCGTTCCACTTGAGGTACGAGTACGGGATGGAGCGGAACGGGAACACGACCCGCGCCCCGCGGGTGGGGCTCTCGTACAGCAGCCACACGTCCCGCATCTGGTCGGCGGTCAGGAAGTCGGACCCCTCCGGGAACGGGGTGTTCGGGTTCACCGGCACCTGCTCGGGCGAGTCGTCGCCCCATGCCCGGGGCCGCACGCGGCGGCGCAGCGACAGCGCGCCCGTGGGGCAACTGTTCATGCACTCGCCGCACTGCACGCAGGTGCTGTCCCGCATGACGCTGTCGAGGTCGAAGCTGATGCGGGTGCCGTACCCCTTGCCGGTGTGGCCGATCACCTTGAACGGCTTCACCTCGGAGCACGCCCGCACGCACCGGTCGCACACGATGCACCGGTCGTGGTCCACCACCACCGTGCGCGACGAGTAGGGGTAGTCCTTGTCGATCTGCGCGTTCCACTCCTCCCAGGCGCCGCGCAGCTCGGGCGCCTCTTCCGCCAGCTCGTTCTCGCGGAGGGTCGGGAGCAGCGGCAGGTTGACGCGCCGGGACTTGGGGATCGCCTCTTCGGCCGCGTTGCGGCTCGGCAGGGCGGCGGGCTTGCGCAGGCTCGGCCGCGCCTCCAGCACGTCCAGCGACCGGGACACCGTGGACAGCTCGTCCTCGTACCGCTTGGTCTCGGTGAGCGGCTCGTGGAGGCAGTCGGCGACGAGGAACTCGGCGAGCAGCTTGACCGACTGGTTGACGCTGTCCGCCGCGTCCCGGATGGTCTTGGCAGTTTTTTCGTCGCTCTTGGTTTCCTCGCGCTTCTGCGGGTTGTACCCGTCGAGCCCGGCGCGGGTGGTGACCACCATGTTGGTTTCGACGCGGTGCTGGCAGGCGGGCACCAGCTTGCGCCCGGGGGTCAGCTTCCCGCGCTTCATGCTCGAGATGTGGACCGAGCACATCCGGCACACCGCGACCGGTGCGACGTGCCGCTGGTGGCACAGCACCGGGATGCGCTCCTTCAGCTCCTCTTCCGTCCACGCACCGGCGGCGACGAGGGCCGCGGCGGCGTCGTAGATGGTCGTGGTGCGCGGGATCTCCTTGCCGTCGGCGTCGCGGACGACGTTCCCCTGCGCGTCGGTCTTGGGCACCGCGCGGGGCACCTCGACCGGGAACCCGTCGATGACAACGGTGACGAGGTCCCGGAACCGGTCGCGGGTCTCCTTCTCGCGCCGCACGAGCACGTCGTTGTCGTCGCGGGCGAAGAGGGACTCCTCTTCGCGGCCCAGGAAGATGTCGGGATCGGCGATGTCAGGCATGGTGGAACCCGTGTCCTGGCGAGCGAGGGCGCGAGCCCTGGCGTGACCTGTGGCGACGAGGCGATGCGTGCGCTGCGTGGGGGGAGCGGTGCCGGCCCGCTATTCGGCGGGCTTCCGCCCGTTCGCTTTGGGTGCGTCATCGACGAAGTACTCGAGCGCCGTCGCCAGCGGGATCGGGGCCACGTACCCCAGGCCGCAGATCGAGGTGAGCTGGAGCGTCTTCGTGATCTCTTTCACGTCCTTCTTGATCGCGGCCAGGTCGTCGGCCGGCAGCCGGCCCGCGCGGCGGCTCTTCAGCAGCCCCTCGCCGATCTGCACCAGCTTCTGCGACCCGAGCCGGCACGGCACGCACTTCCCGCACGACTCGTTCCGGTAGAACTGCGTGTAGTTCACCGCCTGATCGAGCACGTCGACGTCGCCCGCGTACACCGTGATGGCGGCGCCGAGCATCGCTTCCACGGGGAGCCGCAGCGCGCCGTTCAGGTGCCGGAAGAAGTTCAGGTCCAGGGGGATCTTGAGCACGTCGAGTTCGGTCGCGCCGAGCGGCAGGTGCGTGCTGAGGAACCACTCCATGAAGTCCGCGTCTTGGGCCGAGCGGTCGCGGATGCGGGCGACCGCGTCCGCCCGCTTCTTGGCGTCGAACTTGGGATCGACCGGCAGCTTCGCCGGGACCAGCCCGCCGGACGGGCCGGACGCGGCCACCGCCCGCAGCGGGCCGGTGATCCCGCCGCAGTACTTGTCCCCGTTGAACAGCTCGCCGAGGGTGAGGCCGATCGCGACCTCGTACACCCCGGGCCGGGCCACGTCGCCGCTGACCGAGAACAGCCGCCGCCCGCCGAACTTGATCTTCGGGTCGGTCGCCAGCCGCCACCCGCCCATCTCGTACTTGTCGCCGCCGAACAGCACGATCCCCGGCGCCCAGGCCAGCGTCTCGACGTTGTTCACCACCGTCGGCTTGTCGCGGAACCCGTTGGCCGACAGCTCCGGCGGCCGGTTCCGCGGCTGCCCGCGGCGGTCCTCCATCGCCTCGATCAGGGCCGACTGCTCGCCGCAAATGTACCCGCCGGGGCTCTCGAACACCTCGACCGGGAAGTTGCGCCCCGACCCGAAGATGTTCGGGCCGCACGCGCCCAGCTCTTGCGCGCGCTTGATCTCTTCTTTGAGGGCGTGGATCTGCTCGAAGTACTCGTGCCGGACGTAGATGTGCCCGCTGGTGGCGCCGGTCATGAGCCCGGCGAGGATGACGCCCTCCACCACGAGGTGCGGCATCCGCAGGAGGATCTCGCGGTCCTTGAACGTGCCGGGCTCGCTCTCGTCGCCGTTGCAGACGATGTACTTCTCGTTGCCCGGCTGCTGCCACACGTCGAGCCACTTCTGGTACGCCGGCGCGCCGGCCCCGCCCATCCCGAGCAGGTTCGCCGTCTTGAGCTCCCACAGCAGCGGGTGGAACCGCTGGACGTAGGTCTCCAGGTCTTTGCCGCCCAGCTCGCGCGGGGGCGGCACGAGCGGCCGGATGAGCCGAGCCAGGTAGTCCGTGAACCGCTTGACGGCGCGGTAGTCGCGGGGCCAGCCCTGGCGCCCGTAGATGTCCAGCGACCAGCCCGCCGTGCGCGGCGCCGGGTGCTCCGGGTCGACGCGCGTACCCTTGGGGATCGAGTACCCGCGGTTGGTGTTGGTGTGCGGCTCGTAGGCCGCGTCGGTGTCCGGCTCGGGCGGGTCGCGGTCCTCGGCGAGGTCGCGCAGCACCCCTTCGAGGAACTCGCCGTCGCGCCCGGCGTACACCCAGGCGTGAACGTGTTCGGGCATGGGCCGCTTCTCGACCCACACCGCCGGGGCGCGGTCGCACCGCCCCAGGCACGAGACGCCCTCGACGCACACGCTCTTGCCGGTCGCCTCGGACAGCTCGGCCGCGAGCACCGGCAGCCCGGTGCGCTCGTCCAGCAGCGCCGCGGCCCCGCGGTGGTGGCACGTCAGGTCGCGGCACACCCGCATCTCGATCTCGGGCGGGTTGGTGCGCTCGAGCTTGAACGCGGGGAAGAAGCTGCTGACCTCTTCGATACGGTACAGCGGCACGTTGATCTCGTGCGCGAGCGCCCGCAGCTCCTTGTCGGGGAGGAAGCCGAACCGGTTCTGGATGTCGCGGAGCCGCTGAACGATCATCGAATAACCTGCCTGGGTCGGGGCCGGCGGTGGGCCGGCGGGTAGCGCGCCCCCGTTCGATCCGCACGCGGCGGGGGCGCCCGCGGCGTTACTCTTTCTGCGTGCTGCCCGTGAGCCACTGCTTGAGCGACAGCGGCGCCCCGCTCTCGCGGGCGGCGGCCCCGCGCCCCTGGAGCGGGTTGTCGCCGTTGTGGTACCGGTGGCAGTCGGTGCAGTTGTGTCGGGCGCCGCCGCCCGCCACCTCGGCGCCGTCGGGCAGCTTGACGACGGTGCCGACCGGCGCGTGACAGGCCCGGCACGTGTTCAGCCCGAGGATCTGGACCGGCTCCGGCTTGTTCGCCTCGACCGGCGACACGAATGCGGCGGCGGTGCCGGGGTGGCACGTCGCACACGTGGCACCCCGGTGTGATGCGTGGTTGAACGTCGCGTGCCGGAGCCAGACGGTGCGGTCCGGTACCGCGGCGATTTTCGGCCTTGCGCCGCCCGCGCCTGCGGTCACCGTGTGACACTTCGCGCAGCTCCCGGCGCTGCCGAACAGGTTGGCCTCCGCGTCCGCGGTGAGGCGTTCGGCGGTTTGGCCCAGCGTCGGCGGTGCGAGCGGTTGTTGCGGGTCCAGCTTCCCGCCCAGTTCCGGCGGGCGGGCGAGCGCGGGGTGCCCGCCGTCACTCAGCCCCTTCAGATAGCCCGCCTTGAGTTCGGCCGCGAGGTCCGCGGGCTGCTTGCGGTGCGCCACCTCGAACCGCGGCACCGCGTACTTCTTGCCCCCGGACTCGGCGACGGCCTCGGGGGCCGACAGCGGGTGACACGACCGGCAGTGCGCCTCGAAGTTGACCGGCAGGAAGTACGCGCCTTCCGCGCGCGGCGGGAACAGCGCGTCCGCCGGGGCGCCCTTCGTCAGCGTCGCCTTCACCTTGTCCAGTTCCGGGGACCCGGCGCCGGCGTCGAGCGCGTGACAGGACGCGCAGGCGAGCTGAACCTTCGCGTTGTCGGGCTGGCCTGGGGCGAAGCGGGCGACGGCCGCGGCCCCGCCCAGCTCACGGAGCCGGGCCACGGTCATCGCTTCCTTCCCGTCCGCGCTGTACGCCTGCCCCGGGCTCATGTGGACCGCGTGGCTGAACGTGAGCGTCCGCGGGCTTTTGGTGATGTCAAGCGACCGAAACTCCGGGTGGTCGGTCACGAAGTTGGTCACCTTGTTCGCGTAAGGCGCCTCGCCGCGGGCCGCGGTGAGCGACCGGTCGGCGTCGTGGTACCGGTTGAGCTCGGCGTGGCACCAGTTGCAGTCCTTGTCGGCGAGCCGGACCAGCGAGTTGAGCCGCCCGTTATGGTCGTGGTGGCAGTTCGAGCACCGGTCGTGGAACGCCTGCGCCTCCTTATTGGAGGAGGTGTGGTGCGGCGGCCCCGCGTGGCACTTCTCGCAGGTGAGATCGTGCCACCGGTCCCGCGCCCGGAAGGCGTCGAGCGGGTTGAGGCTCACCTTGTGCGCCTTGTGGCACGCCTCGCAGTTGTTGTCGAACGCCGCGTGGACGTCGGCGAGCTGGCCGTGCGAGTGGGCGTACTGGACCCGCTGGGCCGGTTTGGCCACATCGACCGCCGCCCAGACGCCGGCCCCGATGAGGGCGATGGCGGTGAGGGCGCGGCGGGCGCGGCGGAACACGTCGGGGCTGCGGAAGTACCCGCGCCGCCCGATGTACCGGTCCGACAGGTCGCGACTAGGGGAGCGGGGCATCTCTTACCCGACGGTTGGTGCTCGGTGTCTCGTACCTGGTGCCTGCCATACGTCCGACGCGGGTGACCACGCACCGGGGCCGAACGTGTGGCCGCCGAATCCAGTATGCAACACAACTTACCAGTACTTCAGCGCCCGGACCGCGTGGAGGACCATAAGCGAGAACATGGCCCACGACAGCGGGATGTGAACCAGGAGCCAGCCGTGCAGCCACGCGTGCAGGGTCCGCTGGTCGTCCCAGCGGCGGCGCAGGTCGGCGAGCCCTTGGAGTTTGTCGAGCGCGCCGCGGGCGTCCGGCGGGACCGCCTCCCGGAGCCGGGCGAACCGCCGCTCGGCCTCGGCGCGGGCGGTCAGGGGCGACCGCGACTGCCGCCCTTGTTCTAGATAAGGGAGCAGCACCTCGTCGCGGAACGCCTCGAGCTCGCCGGCCAGCGGTCCGCTGATGACGGGCTCGTCGGACTCGGACTCCGGGGGCACCGTGGTGAGCGCGGTGATGAGCTGCCGGGCCTCGTCGGCTTGGTACTCGCCGAGCCGGTCGATTTGCGACGCGATCGACTCGCCCGGGATGTCCGCGAGCATCTTTTGTGGGAGCCACTGCTGCATCACCAGGCCCCAAACGCCGCTCGCGATGACCGCAAGGAAGAGCGCCATCGTGGCCGCCGGGAGCGGGCCGCCGAACCCGAACCCGCCGTGGATGAGAATCACCGGCAGGCACAGGAGCCCGAGCCAGATGTGAAGGCGCATCCAGGTGCGGGTGCGGCCGAGCCGGTGCCCGCGCAGCATTTTGCGGAACACCAGCGCCATTTCGAACGCGATGATGACCCCGCCCGCGATCCCGCACAGCACCCCGAACCCGCTGCTGGGCTGCGGGGGCCAGTCCCACAGCCCGAGGAGCCCACCGACCCAGGCGACGGCCGTGACGGCAACCGTGATCCCGACGGTGGCACCGATGATGGTGAACACCCGGCGCGGAACGGTCTTGGTCTTACCGAGAAGCACTCGCGGCTCCGATCATGACGCCGTATTTCGTGTTACGGTGAGGATAGTACCCCCCGCGCGCGGGGCGGTCAACTATTTCGAACAGGAACTTCGGCCCCGGTGACACCGGGGCGTCACCCGGGGCCGGCGCGCGATCTTGTGAGGCGCATTCGTGATGGACGGCGCTTGCCGTCCGGCCCGGAAATGTTGAACATGGGGGACGCGCCGGCGGGCGCGTCCCGTGGCCCGCGTTTTGAACACCCGCTCAACTATTATCGGCTGACAATGAATCTCAGCGCGCGTACAGTTCTCGTCACACTGGTGGCGGCTGCGTTCGGCCTCGCGGTCGCGGTCGGCGCGACCCGGGCCGTCAAACCCGACACGGTGACGGTTCCGAAGTACGAGCCGGTCCACCCGACTTCCGCCGCGCCGGCCGAGCGCCGGCCGGTCGGCGCGGTCGGGTGCATGGCCGCCGCGTGTCACGGCGCGCCTGCCGGCGAACTGCTCAACGGTCGGAGCGGCCCCGACACATGGGCCGCTTCGGGGAGTTGCTGGGCCGCGGCCGACCCGCACACGGCGGCCTACAGCCTGTTGACCGACCGCCCGCGCCGCAGCGTGACGGTGACCGCGGCCCGGATCATGGCGAAGTACCGACCGGGGGTGAAGGCGACCGACGACGCCCGGTGCCTGGCGTGTCACACGAACCCGACGCTCGCGGATGTCCCGGCGACGACTGAAGTGGTTGCGCTGCGCGAGCAGGGGGTGAGCTGTGAGGCGTGCCACGGGAACGCGGGGCAGTGGATTCAACCGCACACCGGGTGGACCGGGGACCGGGCGCAGGTGTACCGCGAGACCGGACTAAGGCCGCTGTACGACATGGGCGAACGGGCGGTGACCTGCGCCGGGTGCCACGTCGGGGCGCCGGCCGACGGCTCCAACCCGGTGCGCGACATGAACCACGACATGATCGCGGCCGGGCACCCGCGGCTGAACTTCGACTTCGCCGAGTACCAGCGCCGGCTCCCCAAGCACTGGCACGAGAAGAAGCGGACGAGCGCCGCTCCCGACCTGAACGAGTCGCAGGTGTGGTACGTCGGGCGGTTGGCCCACGCGGAAACCGCGTGCCGGCTCCTGGCGAGCCGGGCGCAGCGGACCGAGGCGAACGACGCCCGGACGGTCTGGCCCGAGTTCGCGGAGTTCAACTGTGCCGCGTGCCACCACAACCTGCGCGTGCCCGAAGAGGACGAGGGGCACTGGCGCAAGAGCGCGGAGTACCTCGACGGCCGGCCGATCGGTTCAACCCCGTGGCAAACGGTCTGGCCGGTGACGAACGCCCCGGGACTGCCGCAGCCGCGCCGGGCGACTTCTGAAGTTGCGGCCCTCGTGCGGCTGATGGAGGGGGAGACGGGGCAGACGTGGCCCGACGGCCGGCCCAAATTGCTCCGCTTCGCGCAGGCCCCGGACGCGAAGGGGCTGGCCCTCGCCACCGCCGACGCGCTGGCCGCGGCGCGGCGCGAGGCCGCAGCGGGTACGAAGCCGCTACCGCCCGGGCTGTTCCCGGCGGGCGCGCCGCTCGTGCCCGAGTGGGACAGCGCGGAACAACTGTTCTTCGGGCTCGCGGCGCGGGAATATGCCAGCGGGGCGCCCGCCGCCGCGACGGTGCAGAAGTACCGGACCGGCGTGGACGCGTTTCGCGCCCGAGACTGGTCGAAGGTCAAGGACGTGTTCACCGGGCCGCGCTAGGAGCGCGGCCCGCGACGGATTCCCCGCACGGATGCGCCGGAAGCGAACCGCGAGTGTGATCGTGCGCGCCGTTCCCCTTGTTGCGATGGCCCTCGCCGCTGGCGTCGTCGCCGGTGGCCTGAACGCGGTTCGTTCCTCTCAAACCCCGACCCGCCCCCCCGAACTCGCGTCGGCGGTGGGGGCGGCGGGCGACAAGCCTTACGGGGTCGGGGCGGCGCCGTTCGCCCACCGGCCGAGCACCTCGTGCGCCGCGTCCGCGTGCCACGGCGGCGGCGCGATCGGCAAAGTGGGCAGCGAACACTCGACCTGGACCCGCGAGGCCGCGCCGTCCGCGACCGGCGACCCGCACGCGAAGGCGTACAGCGTTCTGTTCAACCCGGTCTCGGTGCGGATGGGGCAGTTGCTCGGGTTCGACGGCAAGAAAGAGCCGCTGCCCCACGAGAACACCAAGTGCCTCGTGTGCCACTCCGTGGTCGAGGGCGCGGGCGGCGGAGACGACCGCGAGCAGTTCCTGGCGGAGGGCGTGGGGTGCGGCGGGTGCCACGGGCCGGCGGACAAGTGGATCGCCGAGCACACGCTCCCGTCGTGGAAGGCCCGTTCTAACGAGTCCAAGTGGAAGGACTTCGGGTTCGTGCCCACGAAGAACCTCGTGGCGCGGACGCTGAACTGCGCGAGCTGTCACGTCGGCGACGGCACGCGCGACATGAACCACGACTTCATTGCGGCCGGGCACCCCAGGCTGGCGTTCGAGCCGGCCCGCTTCCACGCCCAGCCCGACTACCGCAAGCACTGGACGGAGAAGGCCCCGGCCCGCGATTTTGAGGTCCGCGTGTGGGTGGTCGGGCAGGCTGCGACCCTTCGCGCGGCCGTGAACCTGCTTTACGAGCGGGCGCGGAAGGCCGAGAAGCCGAACGTCTCGCACCCGTGGCCGGAGTTCAGCGGCTACAGTTGCTTCTCGTGCCACCAATCGATCGGTGGCGACGCTCTGCGGGGCGAACGGAGCGCAACCGCCCGCCCCGTCGGCAACCCGCCCTGGGAGGTGTGGGCGAACGCCGGGGCGGGTGTCGCGGCCGAAACTTGCGGCACGGCGTTTCCCGGGGTAAGCTCGCCACAGTTGTTGAAAGTGCAAGAGCTTCGCAAATTGATGGGGGCGAAGCGGGAACCGAACCCGGCCGAGGTCGCGCAACTGGCTCTCGCCGCCCGGGACGAACTCGACCGGTGGCTGGCGCAGCTCCAGGCCGCCGAGGATCGGGAGCTTGTGCCCGTGCCCGAAGGGATGCCGCGCCGGATCGCGCACCTGCTCACCTCGCGGGCGCTGAACGGGGACAAGCTCGCGGACCACGACTGGGACGCGCTGGCGTCAACGTACCTGGGCGCCGCGTCGATGTGGACCGCGACCGGCGGGCGGGGCGGGCGCGAGGCGCTCTGGGGTGAGCCGCTGGCGCGGGTGTACGGCGCCCTGAAGTTCCCCCCCGGCGCGAACGGGCCGATCAGGTTCGGCAAGCCGGAACTGGACACCATCTACAAGCAGCTCGAGCTGCTGCGCAACACGACGGGCACACCGGAGGGGAAGTGATGACGACGGGACACGCGGGGCGGGCCGCCCGCGCCGCCGGACTGGCGGCGGTGTTCGCGGGCCTCACACTCGGGCTGATGACTGCCGTCAGCCCGCCGCGGGCCGCCGTCGCCGCGCAGGAGGAGAAGAAGACTTACCCGCGCCCGTCGCCCGATCAGAAGAAAGAGCACGGCCTGTACGGGGCGTCGGGCTGTCAGACGTGCCACAACAACCTGCAACCGAAGAACGACCCCGAGGCGAAGCAGACGTACGGGTTCGAGTTCGTGCGGCTGTGGGAGAACAAGGTGTGGGAGGCGCACGACCTGCACTCGATGGCGTACCGCAACCTGGTCACCGACCGGACGCCGAACAACGACGCGAAGTACCCGGCGAACAAGACGGCACAGCGGATGGAGGACAAGTTACGCAAGTATAAGGGGAAGGATTACATCGTCGCCAACGACACGGCGTGCTTGGCGTGCCACGCGAGTACGCTCAAGCCGCTGGACGCTGAGCCGTACACCGCCTGGAAGGCGGACTCGTTCGCGCCGATCCAGGAGGGCGTCGGGTGCGAGATGTGCCACGGGCACGGGAGCATGTACTCCGAACGGCACAAGACCAGTCGGTTCGCCAAGGGGAACGCCCCCGCGACGAAGGTGGTGGACTGGCGCGAGTACCCGCCCGAAGTGAAGCACGAGTGGGGGATGAACAACCTGCGCGACCCGGCCACGGCCGTGCGGACCTGCGCGTCGTGCCACGTCGGTAACAAGGCCGCGGGGCGGTTCGTGACGCACGAGATGTTCGCGGCCGGTCACCCGCCGCTGCCGCCGCTCGACCTGCTCGCGTACACCCGCGAGCAGCCGCGGCACTGGGGGCTCGCGGGCGACATGCCGTACATCACGCGGCTCGCCGAGAAGGACGAGAAGGACAAGACGGATAAGGCGTTCGTCCGGTTCCACTACCGCCAGGGCGAGTCGTTCGTGGCCCGCCGGTTCGCGGAATCGACGCTCGCGGCCCTCGGGGCCACCGCCACCCTCGGCGCGCAGCTCGCCGACGACGCAAAGGCCAAGAGCGACGGGCTCGACTTCGCCGCGTTCGACTGCTACTCGTGCCACCACAACCTGAAGTACCCGAGCGAGCGCCAGGACCGCGGGTACGTCGGGCGCCCCGGCCGCCCGCTCTACCGCCCCGCGGCGTTCGCGCTCGCCCGGCTCGTCCTCGATCACGCCGGCGGCATGAAGGACGGCGCGGCCCTGAAAGGGGCGGCCGAGGAACTGGACCGGCTGGAACTGGAACTGGCGGACGCCTTCACGGTCAAAACCTACGGCGACGCGGAGAAGGTGAAGGCCGCGACCCAGAAGATCGCGGCGTGGTCGGAAGCGGCCGGCAAGAAGCTCGAACCCGTTCGGTACACGCCGGACGAGGTCACCAAGTTGCTGACGAAGCTGACGGCCACCGCGAGCGAGGCGAAGAAACCGGTCGGCGACCCCGAGGTCGCGCAACTGTACCTGTGGGCGATCGAAACGCTGTACCTCGACCTTCAGCCGAAGGAGCTGACCGAGAAGAAGGTGGAGCCGGTGGCGCTGAAGACGATGCGCGGCGCCACCGCCACGTCGGTGGTGACCCGGCTCCGGCCGGACACGGATTTCTACTACGAACAGAGCTACGACGACATGGGCAACCCCAGCCCGATCAACAAGCCGACGACCAACGACGCGGTCGAGCGCCGGCTCGAAAAGCGGATGGACATCTTCAACTCCTTCCGCGGGGAACCGTTCCGTAAGGCGATCGAGGGGCTGACTCTCCCGAAGTAGTTCTTTGCCTCCGCGAACGCTCGGCGGGTTCCCTTGAGCGGGAACCCGTTTTGCGTTATGTGCGTAGCCGGCGCGGAGTGCTCCGCTCGCGCCACTTACCGGGACACCCGGCGGGCGAGGCGCGCAGATGCGGTTCGGTTCAGAGCGAACGGCCCGACGGCTCGATCGGGTCGCCGTTATCGGTCTTGTGGGCTGGCTCCTGTTCGATCTGACCGCGCGCACGGTGTTCGGGTCGGTGCCCTGGCCGCAGTCGGTCGTCGATTACCGCATCATCTACGACGGCAGCCGGCACGTCGTCGAAACGCACACCTACCCGACCGATAACCCGTACCCGTACCCGCCGCCCGCGGTCGCGCTCCACGCCGCCAGCGCGGTGTTCCCGTTCAAGGTGTCGGTGGCGCTGTGGCTCGCGCTGACCGGCGTGGCCGCCGCCGCCGTGTACGTTGCCCTCGCCCGCACGCTCGGGTTGCTCGCGCGTCCGGGACAACTCATCCTCCTGCCGCTCGCGCACGTCGTGGCCGCGTACTACTTCCAGTGGGACATGCGGTCGGTGAACAGCAACCTCATCGTTCTGGCCGCACTCGTGTTCGGCTGCGCCGCGCTGGCACGGGCGCGCGACGGCGCGGCGGGGTTCTGGTTCGCGCTATCCGTTGCGCTGAAACTGCTTCCGGTGCTGGTGCTTCCTTACCTCGCATGGACCCGGCGGTGGCGCGCGTTCGCCTGGGCCGTTGCGTTCTCGCTGGTGTTTTGGGGCGCGGTCCCGGTGGCGGCGTTCGGCGTTACGGGCGCGGGGCCGGTTTACGAGGGGTGGGCGGTTGAGATTACACGCGCGACGGACGCGCAGACCAAAAGCCACCACCCGATTTTGATCTCACTCGATAAGGCTGCGTTGCACGTGTGTGCGAGCGACGCGGCACAAGCGAAGGCGCTTTCGCTCGCGGTGTGTGTGGTGTGGGGGCTCCTGGGCGTTTGCGGGGCCGCGGCGTGCTGGGGGAACCGTGAACGGGACGCACGCAGCATCCTGACGCACGTGTCGCTGCTGGTACTCGGTCCGGTCGCGGTCAACCCGTACCTGGAAGCGTACCACCTCGTGCCGCTGGTGGTGCCGGCACTGGTGCTGTTGGTTGTGGGGGCTGACCCGACGTGCGGCCGATCCGTGCGGGGCTTTGCGCTCGCGGCGTTCGCGCTCGCGGTCCTCATTCTGAAGGTGTCCAGCCCGTGGCCCTTGCGCGGTTTGTTGGTGAACACGCAGGCGCTCGTGCTGTGCGGTGCCGCGGTCGGAGTGGTGTATGGGCGTGCGAAATGGCGGGTACGGGACAAGGGGATGGGGCAGGTGGAAGAGGTGCGGCAGAACGGATTCACCGGTCTGGTTCGGCGCCTCGCATTGTACCCGAAGAGCTGATCGTGAGCACACTTCGACCGCGGGGCCGCCGTCGGTCTGAGTGCTGTATCGTAGAAATGCGGGGCTGATCTGGGCGAGCCGGGCGCGCGAGGGGCTCGTCAAAACATTCGTTACCGGGGCGTAACCGTGTTGTGGCTCAGCTCCGGTTCTCGTGGCTCTTTTCGTAGGCGTCCACTTTCTCGCGGCGGCGGGTGTGGCGCCCGCCCTCGAAGTCGGTCAGCAGCCACGCCCGGATGATGCGCTCGATTTGGTCTTCCCCGAGCAAGTCCGCCGCCAGACACAGGATGTTCGAGTCGTTGTGCCGGCGGCTCAGCTCGGCGTCGATGACATCACGGCTGTTGACGGCCCGGACGCCGTGGACCTTGTTCGCCGCGATGCACATCCCGTGACCGGTCGCGCAGATCAGGACGCCGCGGTCGGCCTTGCCGGCGGCGACCTCTTCGGCCACCGGGATCGCGTAATCGGGGTAGTCCACGCCGGCCGGTCCGCTGGCGCCGAGGTCGTGTACCTCGTGCCCCAGTTCGGCCAGCAACCCGAGGACGCGCGGCCGCACGCACAGCCCGCGGTGGTCGTTGCCCACGGCAACCTTCATGACGCTACCCATTCGGGAAGGATCCGCTCCAGGTGCCGGACGACGACCCGGGCACACTCCCGGTACACGTCCAGACTCGCCCCGATCGGATCGTCCAAGTCTTCGTCGCCGCACAGCAGCCGGGCGCCCGGGCCGGCGCCCGGGTATCGCGTCGCGAGGGCGTGCAGGTGGCCGTGCGTCATCGCGATAACGTCGTCGGCGGCGGCCAGCAGTTGCGGGTTCAGTGGGCGGCTCGCGTGCCGGCCCAGGTCCGCACCGAACTCGGCCGCGACCGCGAGCGACTCCTCCGACGCCGGGCCGCCGCCGTAGGCCGCGACGCCGGCCGACAGCACCCAGAAACCGCGGGCCGGGAGTTCGTCGGTGGCGCACCGGAGCCGGTCGGCGAGGAGCTTCTTCGCGAGGCCCTCCGCCAGCGGGCTGCGGCACGTGTTGCCGGTACACACGAACAGAACGATCCGCGCCGCGAGCCGGTCGATTTCCTCCTTGGGGAACGCGCCGGGCTCAGTAACAGTGTATTCTGTGTCGGAACAACGGACGACCGTTGGCTTCGGGCCGCCGCGCAGGCCCGCGTCGATCGCCAGCGTGACCTCGGTGCCCGCGCGTGTGACGGCGTCGGCCGCCGATTCGGCTCCCGTGTCCGCGATCAGCACCGGCCCCAGGTCGGCCAGCGTCGGAACGACGAGGTCGAACAGCGGGTGTTCGGGGAACCGGAACCGCACGAAGCCGTTGGCGGCGCCGGGCACGTCGGTGCTCGCAGGCACCTCGACCGTCAGCGCCGCGGGCCACGCGCGGGCCATGAGCCGCCGGGCCGTCTTCGGGATCGTGACGCCGAGGGCCGCCGCTTCCTCGGGGCCGAACACGAGCAGCGCCGGGGAGGAACGTTCCGGTGCGGTACCCGGCCGCCAAAGGACGACGTAGCCGCCGTCGCCCGGCAGGACGACGGCGCCGCCGGACGCGAGAGCGTCTCGTGTGCGCTGCACCAGCCCTGACGGATCGACGGTCGGGTTCCAGTCGATCACGCTCGGCATGGCGCGGCGGTCCCCGGACGGCAAGTGGAACTGTACCCAATATTAGAAAAGAAGAGGCGAAAGGGCGAGAGGGACCCGAGAGTCTTGCTGATTGGTGATTGCTAGACCGAAACCGTGGTTCGGTCGCTCAGACGAGCGGCCGAACCGCGGTGCGGTGACAGTCGCCGGCCGGTTCTACGGCTTGTTCGGTTTGAGTTCGTCGAGCCGCTTGGTCAGCGCGTCGAGCTGCTTCGCCAGTTGCTCGTTGCGCTCCTTCAGTTTGGCGAGCTCGCCGTTCGGGTCGGGCTGAGCGGTCAGCGGGGCCGGAATGCCGTTGAAGAGCGCGGCCGGCGCCTGCGGGTTCCGGTCCTTCAGCTTCTGGGCCTCTTCCTTCGCGCGAGCGGCCGCGCGCTCGCGGGTGGTGACCAGCAGCACGTTCGCGTCCTCGATCGCGCCGGTGTCGGTCATCTCGCAGAGGGTGCGCACCGCGGCATCGACGGGCGCGTTCGCGAACCGGATCGTGACCGGGGCCTGGCGCACCGCGGCCGGGACGGTCGGCGAGAGGGTCACGTTCGCCCCGGTCGCCTCGGCGATCTCGTCGATGATCTCGGCCAGCGGCTTGTTCTTGAAGCTCGCGTTCACCAGCCCGCGCTTGGTGAGCGGCTTGGAGCGGAGCAGGTCGGTGACGGTGAGCAGCGGTGCGTCCTCGCCGTTCGTCGGGTCGGGCGTGGTCGAGAGGACGCCGGACTCGTACGCGGCGAACGTGTCCGGTACGATCTTGATGTGGTCCGGGTACACCAGGAACTTGGCCTCCGCTTGCTCGCACAGCATCGTGAGGATCGTTTCGATCTTCACGCTCGTCAGCCGCGGAAGTTTCACCGCCAGTTCCCCGCGAACGGTCTCGTCGCTGGTGAGGTGCCCCTGGTCGCCCTGGCGGGTCAGCACCAGCGGGAGTTCGTAAGCGGTGGCGATCACGTCGACGGCGTCGCGGAACTTCCCCTCGTACCGGCCGAGCGCGACGCGGCCGGCGAGCAGCTTGTTCAGATCGACCTTTTCGGCCTTGACTTGGGCCGGCACCGGCGCGCCGGCGGGCTCGGTCGCCTTGGGCGGCTGCGCGAGGGCGGTGCCCAGTGCCGCGAACAGCGCGCAGACGGTGAGCGTGCGGACGGTCATACGGAACCTCCGGGAAGTGAGACGTGCCAGACGCCTAACGCACGAACGCGGCCGGCGTTGGTGACGCGCCGGTCGGTGCCCCGCCTTACACCCGCCGGGGCGGGCGGTTGTACTTCTGGTCCAGGGCTTTTCGCATCTCGTGGGTGAGGTTCAGAGGTGAATAGACGAGCCGCCGCAGGGCGCGCCAGTATGGGCTGTTGAGCAGCGCCCGAAAGCCGGTTTCGCCGATCGGATTGTTGCTCAGGTCGAGCAGGTCGACCCGCTCGAGGTGCGGGCTGTTGGCCAGCGCCCGGACCCCTTCGTCCCCGATGCCGCAACTCGTCAGGGTGAGGGCGGTGAGGCCCGCGAGGTGGGGGCTGTGGGCGAGCACCACGGCGCCCGCGTCGTTGAGCGTGTTGGACCCGAGGTGCAACTCCTCCAGCCGGATGGCCGTGTGGTCGGCCGCCCGCCACCCCAAAATCGCCTGGAGGCCCGTGTGCGTCAGCTCGTTCATCGTGAGATCCAGAACCGGCACGGTGAGCAGCGCGTGCGGGCGCGCCAGTGAGAGCAGCCGCGGGGTGCCGATCTCGTTCTCGCCCAGCCCCAGCTTCCGGAGCGAGGTCAGGCGCTCGGACCCCGCCAGCGCTTCCGCCCCGCCGGGGCCGAGCCGGTTCTCGCGCAACTCCAGCCGCTGGAGGTTCCCGAGGTGCGGTGACCCCGCCAGCGCGAGCGCGCCCGTCTCGCCGATCTCGTTTTCGCTCAGGTCGAGGTCTTCCAGCGCCGGCAGGTTGGGGGAACTCGCCAGGTGCTCCGCCGCGTCGTCCGCCAGCCGGTTCCGGCCGAGGTGAAGGACCCGCAGCCCGGCGAGGTGCGGCGACCGCGCGACGGCGCGGGCCAGCGGCTCGCTCGCGTGCTGCGCGTACACCGTTAGCGCCGACAGCCGGCTCAAATACGGGCACTGCATGACCGCCGGCAAGTTCCCGCCCACGTCGAGCAGGTGGACGCGCCGCACCGGCGCCGCGTCGAAGATCCGGTGCGCGTGCTGGAGGAACTGCTTCGCCTCGACCTTCACTTCGTCCACGAACCCGCGGCGGAACACTGGTCCGCTGGTGAGCCCGCGCAGGGGGGCTTCCCAGGTGTCGCGGTGGGCCGCGAGTAGCTGACGCTCCTCGGCCAGTAGTGCCGGGCGCGCTCGGTCGCCCTCGGGAAGGTGTGCCAGGGCCAGTTGCACGCGAATGAACCGTCCGCGTGGGTCGCCCTCCTCGTCGAGCCAGTCGGCGAAGATGAGCCGCTGCGCGTCGTCGTCCGGGTACGCCCGGATGCGCTGAAGGAAGGCTTCGGCCTCGGTCTGCATGGCGGCCCGGTTCCGCAGGTGGTCGTGCCACTCAGCTTAGCACGTCGCTCCCACCCCCTGGTTCCAAACTTGTATCGGATTCGTCGTGGCAAACAGGGTGATTCCTATCGACGAATTGTGAAATTAGGTTAAGCTAATATCGTGTTTTGCTGAGGCTACAGCGGCGAAGGAGGACGGTATGCTCTGCTCTCGATGTTCTCGGTGGCGACGCAATGGGACCTCACTGAATTGGGGCGTGCGGGGCGCCTTTACCCTGATCGAGTTGCTGGTGGTGATCGCGATCATTGCGATCCTGATCGGGCTCCTGCTTCCTGCCG
Organism: Gemmata algarum; assembly: GCF_034097035.1. Taxonomy (NCBI): domain Bacteria; kingdom Pseudomonadati; phylum Planctomycetota; class Planctomycetia; order Gemmatales; family Gemmataceae; genus Gemmata; species Gemmata algarum. The sequence continues at coordinate 74,547 of NZ_JAXBLV010000133.1, read as the reverse complement.
TCCAAAAGGTGCGCGAGGCGGCGGCCCGGCTGAAGTGCAAGAACAACCTGAAGCAGATCGGCCTGGCGCTCCACAACTGCCACGACCGCAACGGCGCCTTCCCACCGGGGTACACTTCGACGGCGGCCAACTCCGATGCCGGTCCGGGGTGGGGGTGGGCCGCGCACCTGCTGCCCGACTTGGAGCAGGACAACCTGCATCGGGGTATCGACTTCACGCAACCGATCACGGCAGCGGGGAACCACGACGCGGTGCGCCAGGTGAACGTGCCCTTTTTCCGGTGCCCGTCGGACCCGCGGCAGGAGCCGATCCAGCCAGCGGAGTTCACCGCCGCGGCCGGTTTGACCACCCCGCTGGGGCGCACGAACTACGTCGCGTGCTACGGGAACACGCCGTTTTTGGGCGAGTCCGCGGCCGTTCTGACCACGCACCTCGTTGTTGACGGGGTGAGCGGGAAGGGGATGTTTTACCGCAACAGCAGGACGCGGATCGCGGACGTGACCGACGGGCTCTCGAACACGCTTGCTGTCGGCGAGAAGAACGCGAAGAACACGATGGCGACGTGGGTGGGGGTGATCCCGGGCTCGCAGTGGCGCAGCGCGAACGACACCGCGAACTACGGCGGCGTGCCGTCCAACATCGCGGCGGCGAAGGTGCTGGGGCACGCGTGCCGGCAGCACCCGCCGAGCGCGGAAGCGGGCGTCGCCGAGGACTTCTCGTCGCCCCACATTAACGGCGTCAACATGCTGTTCGCGGACGGGTCCGTTCACGCGGTGCGCACGAGCATTGACATGAGCGTGTACCCGTTCACCGCCAGCATTTCCGACGGCCGCGCGCTCAGCATCGATTTCTGATCACGGCCGCCGCGACCATCACACGGTGTTCGTGGTGGTCGCGCCCTCGTTCGGGATCACGTGCTCACGAAGGAGATTGTGACAGGACCGACACGATCGGTCTTCATCCTGTTTATCCTGTCGATCCTGTCAAAATCTACTTGGCTTCTCGTCGCGCCGTACCAACCCGATGCGCACTGACTGAGCTTCTGCTCTGATACCCCCTGCGGTAGAGTTCGAGAGCATTAGTGGGTTGGCGCCAGGGGCGGGGTGGTACGCTCTTGTCGGGAGGCGTGTCGCACGTCCGTCACGATCCGGTCAGCCATCGTTTGGCCGTTGCAACTCCCGCTGGAATCGACCACCCGTTTGGGAGCACGCTGGAAGGGGCGAGTGATGTCTGAGGATAAGGCGAAGTCCAAGGCCAAACGCGCGCCTCGGGTAAACAGGGCTGATAAGCCGGCTGCCGCGACCGGCGCGAAAGCCAAGTCGGTAGCGACAGCCGGCGCCGGCGGGCCGTCCGCTTCCCGGCTCATCGATCAGCGGATTCGCGACTTGGGGGCATGGCGCGGGGAGGCGCTGGCTCGTGTGCGGGCGCTGATCCTGGAAGCCGATTCCCAGGTGACCGAAGAGTGGAAGTGGAATAATCCGGTTTGGTCGCGGCACGGGATCATTTGCACCGGCGAGGCGTACTCGAAGGTCGTGAAGCTCACGTTCGCTCGCGGGGCCGGCGTCCCGGACCCGTCGCGGCTCTTCAATTCCAGCCTGGAAGGCAACACCCGAAGAGCGATCGATATTCACGAGGGGGAACAGGTCGATGGGGAGGCGTTTAAAGCGCTTGTCGCCGCCGCAATCGCTCAGAACCTCACGCCGGTGAAAAGGGCACGATCGGGTGCGGATGCTGTTGGCCCGGTGAAACTCCTTTCGGGCGGCAACCCGCAGATTGCGAAGGGAGACGGTGACGCCCCGGTACAGGCATATATCGCCGCCATGCCGGGTTGGAAGCGTGACATCGGCCGTTGGCTTGACGCGGTCGTCGTCCGGGCGGTGCCCGGAGTGTGCAAAGCCGTGAAGTGGAACTCGCCGTTTTACGGCGTCGAAGGGCGAGGCTGGTTCCTGAGCGTCCACTGCCTGACGAAGTACGTCAAAGTGACCTTCTTTCGGGGGCTGTCGCTGCAACCTCTTCCCTCTGGCGGTACGCCGAAGAGCAAGGACGCACGCTGGATCGACATCTACGAAGGCGACGCGCTCGATGAGGCGCAGATGACGGCCTGGGTGGAACAGGCGGCAGCGTTGCCCGGCTGGGTGCCTTAAGCGTGTCCGTTCGGTAGGTCGTCGGTGCTTCAGTTCTTATTACGGGCGTGGGCGGCCCGGTGGCCGAAAGGATGGCGCTGACGCGATCCGGTGTCGCGCGGGCGCGAGGCGAAATGAGTTGGGCCGGTGCCGGCGGGCGATATGACGCGCCGCCGGCACCGGCCCTCACGATAGCCAATTGCGACCGCCTCTGGCCTTGTGGCCGGCAGTCGCCTGGGGTGGGTTACTTTTCGCCTTCTTTCTTTTCGCGGGGCGCGGGCGTCGCGTCAGGAGAGCCCTTCGGTTCGGTTTTGACCGGCGGGGGAGTGGTCGCCTTGTTGTCGGGTGCCGGCGGTGCGGGTTTCGGGGCGACCGGGCCGGTCGGCTTCGGCAGTTCGGACAGCGGGGCGGCCGTGTTCACGTCCGCGAGATCCGCCATGTCGCCGCCGGCGCGGGTGCCGAGCGCCAGAAGAACCTTCTTGTTCACGTTCGCAGGCACGAATCGCACCGACCCGTCACCCATGAGCGCGTACGTTCCGGGCTTGCCGCCGTTGGCGTGCTGGAACCCGGCCATTGGGTCGTCCTCGTTGAACCCGCGGACCGTCGCCCCGCCGCCCGCGATCCACGGCTGCTGCAACCCCGGTGGGGTCTGCATCAGGTAGATCGTGTTCGCCAGCCCGTCGGTCACGTCCTCGGCGCGCGAGCCCCAGTTATAGCCGGTCATGCCCATCTTCTTCTTCACCTCGGGGTCCGAAGAGTTCGGGTTGAGCCGGGCCGCGTTCAGGCCGGTGCCGGCGATCGCGACGTAGTTGGTGGCGCCGAACGTGTGGTCCGGGGCATACGGGCTGGTCGCCCGCCACGCGGACTGCGGGTACGAGGGCACCAGCAACTCGGGCACCCACTCGCCGCCCGGGGTCACGTTGTCCACCCGCTTGCGGGGCGGGACCGTCGGGTTGTTCGGGTCCACGGGGTCGTATTCCAGCGCGTACCACGCAGCGTTCCGGTCGATCTGGCCCGCCAAACCGCCGCGCCCGAGGTGCGGGAGCAACTCGGCGAACAGGCTGACGCGCTGGACCGGTGGGTACTCCAACCCGAGTCGGGCCGGATCGGACTTCGCGCGGTCCCAGGTGCCGCGCGGGGTCGTTTTGGCCGTGCTCAGCACCCGCGGCGCGACCGTCGCGAGGGCGTGGAGGCCCGCCTCGCCCGAGAACACTGCCACCTTACCTTTGATCTGGTTTGCGATGCCGATCACCCGCGGCGCGACGACCGTGCGGTACGTGGTGTCGTTCCAGGACAGGTCGACCGTAATTAGCAACTGGTCGTCGCGGTGGTACAGGTCGAAGTGCGACGGCGGCAGCGCCGGGGGCTCGGCGCCGGGCGTGACGCCTCCCGGACCCATGCTGCCCGGTCCCATGCCGCCCGGCATCGGCCCCCCGGGCATAATGCCGCCCGGCCCCATGCTGCCGGGCATACCGCCCCCCGGTCCGATACTTCCGGGACCCACGCCCGGCGTCATGCGCCCGGGACCCATGCTTCCAGGACCCGCGCCCGGAGTGCCGCGCCCGGGACCCATGCTGCCCGGGGGCTGGCGGCCTTCTTCCCCGTCACCACCTCCGGGGCCGAAGCGGCCCGGCAGCCCGGCGCCGGGGAACCCGCTACCCGGGAACCCGGAGCCCGGGAACCCACTACCCGGGGACGTTCCGGGGAAGCCGGTGCCCGGTTGCCCGGTGCCGGGGAAGCCGGCACCGGCGACCGTGTAGTCGCGGAACTCGACCGGGCTGGTCAGGTACAGCTTGAACAGCTCGGAGACCATCGTCAGCCCCGGCGCGACCTTCTCTTTGGCCAAGTCACGCGCGTCGGAGACCTCGGCGAGGGTGAGCTGCACGTTCGCCGCGAACTGCTGGTACCCGAACGTGACCACGTTCGCCGCGATGTAGCGGAGACGCGACGCGATCGGGTCGAGTGTGGTCGCGAGAATCTGGTACTCTTTCTTCAGAAGCTTCGGGTCGTACTGGCGGGCGTCGAATTTTTCGGCGTACACCAGCACCGGCCGGGCGGCCCGGTCCGCTTCCATGTCGTCGAGAGCCCGCTTGAGCGCCGGGTCGATGGTGCGGTATGCGTTGATCGTGGATGACGTTTGGGAGCCCGATGCCGGCTGCTTGGCCGGAGGTTTCGGCTGCGCGGGTGCCGGTTCCGGCGCGGGTGCGGGTGTGCCGTCCGCCGGCGGGGTGTTGGGCGGGGTGGCCGGGACCACCAGCACGTCCAGGTCGCTCTTGAACGGCGGGTTGCCGTCGGCGTCGAGTTCGCCGAGGAATCGCTCGAGCAACCCGTAGTCGCCGACGAGGACGTGTTGGGTGTCGAGGACGCACACGCCGTGGGGCTTGTCTTTCGGTGGGGCCGCCGCGGCCGGTGGGAGCGCGGAGTACAGGTCGCCGAACAGCGACCGCATCGCCACCGCGTGCGAAATCGCGTGCAGCAGCGGGGCCGAACGGAACTCGTGCAGGTCGCGGCCCTTGACCGCCTTGGGCGCGGGCTTCAGTGGCATCTTCGCGAGCCGGTCCGGGGCCTTCGCCGGGCTCTTGAGTTTGACGACGCCGAACGGGTCGCGGCCGTCGCCGGCGACGCAGTGGATGTAGGTGTCCACGTCGTCGGGGGTGAACCCGAGCGTGCCCTTGAACAGCGCCATCATCGGCTGATCGACCAGCGCCGCGTACACCGGCCCGCCGCGCAACTGATCCACGTTGATCCGGTACACCGCCACCGCCTGCCCGGGGAGCAGGTTGGAGGCCACCTTGGTGCTGGACGGGACCGGCGGGGCGACCGGGTCGCTCTTTTTTTCCTTGTTGCCGTCCTCGGGTTGCGCCTCGTCGGGGGATGTCGAACCGGTGCTGCCGGCGCCGGGACCCACCGCGAACGGGTCCTTTTTCGGCTTCTTGCCGTCGCCGCCGAGGAACGCGACCGCCCCGCCGATGAGCACCACCAGCGCGACCACGCCGGCGACGATCGGCACCAGCTTCTTGTTCTTCCCGCCCCCGCCGGACTTGGCCTTCTTTTCGGCCTTCTTGTCCTTTTCCTTGGCGGCGTCCTTGTCTTTCTCTTTGGCGACATCGGCGCCGGCCGCGGCGGCCTCAGCGGCCGGCTCCTCGACCTTGAACCGGTACTTGCATTTCGGGCATTCGACCTTGGTGCCGACGAGGTTCGGATTCTTGATGAGAACCGGGGCCTCGCAGCTCGGACACTGGACCTTAAAACTCGGCATGGAGCGCTCCCACGGTGCCGCCGGTTAGGATTGGTTGAGGGCGTGAGGTGCCGTGCCCTCATATTAGTGGCTCGGGAGCGGGCGGTGCAAAGGGTTTTGTCGCCGCTTGATACCGAAATCGGTGCGTCGGCCGGCACCAGCGCCCCACGCCGGCGAGAGCCCGGCCCGATCGTGTCCCGGTTGGGGCGTGCCGCTGCGACCGAGCGGGGCGCGGCGTGGCAATCTCGGTCGGCGGTAGCGGACGGGCGGGGGCCGGACCCGGAAACTCATGCGGGTTGTACTTTTTCTCTTCACACCCGCACCGCCCACACTATTCTGTTCCTCACGTGCGCCGATACGGCGCGCCCGCCCCGGGGCCGACGCCGCGGAGTGAAGAGCTATGCGTTCCCCGCTCAAGGGGCTGTTCGACCGACTGCGGCCGCGGCAGTACGGGCGCCGCGAGCCGCTCGTGCTCATCAACGGCCTGGCCGAACAAGCCGAATCGTGGTACCGCAACCGCAAGTTCTGGTCGCGGTACTTCGAAGTGCTGACCCCCAACATCCTCGCCTACGAGGGCGACGCGCTTCACGCACGCATCAACGCTAAACAGCCGGTCACCGTCGAATACCTTGTTGAACAACTCCACACGTACCTGACGCAGTTCGTTCAGACGCCGCCGTACCACCTCGTCGCCAGCAGCCTCGGCGGCAAGGTCGCGGTCGAGTTCGCGGCCAAGTACCCCCAGCTCGTGAACCGGGTGGTGCTCCTGTGCCCGTCCGGCATGGGCGACAAAGAGCAGCTGCCCATCATTGAGGGCGTCGTCGGCCGCAACGCCCGTGCGATGGTGGAGAGCGTGTTCCACAAGCCCCGGCGGGCCGACGGCGGGCTGCTCCGCTACTACCGGTCGAAGTTCGCAAACCGCAAGTGGCAGAAGGGGTTCATCCGGTCCGTGCGCGGGACGCTCGACCACGTCGTGCGGGACAAGATGAGGCTGGTGACGGCGCCGACCCTGCTGGTCACCGCGTCGGGCGATAAGGTGTGCGACCCTCAGACGGCCGAGGACGCCGCCCGCGAACTGCCCAACGGCCACTTCCGCAAGATCGAGCGGTGCGGGCACGCGCCGCACATCGAGAAGCACTGGTTGATCAACCGACTGGTCGTAGACTTTCTCAGTTCGACGCGACCCACCGCGCACCCGTCGTGGACCAAACTCATCCTGGCGAAGGCCCCCCGAGCGAGCAAATGACGCCATCCATCGTGCAGCCGCAGCCGGCGACCTCAGTCCCGCTCCCGCCCGCCGCGACGGCCCACACCCCGCCGGACCTGGTGGCGGCGGGGAAGGGGAACCCGGCTCCGCCGGCCGCCGCGCCGAAGGGGCCGGACTGGTGGCTCATGATGCGGGCGTTCCTCACACAAGGTAAGCGGATCGCGTCGTTCGCGCCCAGCTCCCGCTTCATGGCCCGCAAGCTCATCGACGGCATCGACTGGGCGCAGGCCCGGTCCATCGTCGAGCTGGGCGCCGGGACCGGGCCGATCACCGCCGAGATGGTCCGGCTCGCGCACCCGAAGGCCCGGCTGGTGGTGATCGAGCTGGACCCGGTGCTGTGCGGCCGGCTCCAGGCGCGGTTCCGCGAGTCGCCGAACGTCGAGGTGGTGCTCGGGGACGCGACGAAGTTCGGTGAGATCCTCGCCGCCCGCGGCATCCCCAAGGTCGATCACGTGCTGTCCGGGCTGCCGCTGCCGTCGTTCCCGGCCGCGGCCCGGGACGCGATCCTGGAAACGTCGGCCAAGACGATCAGCGCCGGCGGGACGTTCCGCCAGCTCACCGTGATGCCGCTGATCTACTACAAGCTGTACCGCCGGTACTTCGAGGACGTGCGGTTCCGGTTCGTGCCGTTCAACCTGCCCCCGGGCGGTGTGTACGTGTGCCGCGGGTACCGCGGGGCGTCGCCTGCAAAGTAGCTCGCACAGAAGACCAAAAAAGAGTGTTCACCGCAGAGGGCACGAGAGGGCGCAGAGAGAAAGACATTGAGAGTTTGAAGAACAATCTCTCTTGGTTTTCTCTCTGCGCCCTCTCATGCCCCCTGCGGTGAACACTCTTTTGTATTGGGTTGCCCCACATGGCCAGCACCGCGTTCCTCGCCCCGCTCACCGACTCGCGACTGGTCCGCAGGGCCGCGGACGCCGTCCTATTGCGTTACGCCCACCACCGGACCGCTCAGCTCAACCGGATGGACGTGGCCGCGGTGCAGCGCAACACCCTCATGCGGCTCGTTCGCAAAGCGAAACGCACGCAGTTCGGCCGCGACCACGACTTCTCCCGCATCCGCTCGATCGCGGACTACCAAGCCCGCGTGCCGGTGCGCGCCTATGAGTGGTTTTGGGACACGTACTGGAAGAACGCGTTCCCGCGCATCGATAACCTCACTTGGCCGGGGAAGATCCCGTACTACGCGCTCTCGTCCGGCACCACGAGCGGGGCGACGAAGTACGTGCCCGTCTCGTGGGAGATGGTCGCGTCGAACAAGAAGGCGGGGTTCACCACCACCGCGCTGTTCCGGCACGCGAACCCGGGCGCGAAGCTGTTCACCGGGAAGTTCTTCTTCCTGGGGGGCAGCACGGACCTCCGCCGGCAGGACGACGGCAGCCTTGCGGGCGACCTCAGCGGCATCGCCTCCAGGGAACTGCTGGAACTGCTCCGCCCGTACACGTTCCCGCCCCGCGACCTCACGCTCATCACCAACTGGGAAGAGAAGGTGCGCCGGTTCGCGGAGCTGAGCGCGCGTGAGCCCGTCACCGCCCTCAGCGGCATCCCGGCGTGGCTGCACGTGCTGTTCACGCGCCTCAAAGAGGTGACCGGCAAGAGCACCATCGCCGAGATCTGGCCCGACTTGCGCTTGATCGTTCACGGCGGTACGAAGTTCGACCCGTACCGCGAGCTGTTCAAGAAGGAGATCGGCAGCGACTTCGTGAAGTTCTGCGAGGTGTACCCGTGCTCCGAGGGGTTCGTCGCGACCGAGGACCCGCAGTACCAGCACCTCCGCGTCGTGCCCGATCACGACATCTTCTTCGAGTTCGTCCCCGTCGGCGAACTGGAGCAGGACCGGCCGACGCGGCACACGCTCGCGAACGTCGAGGTCGGCGTGCAGTACGCGGTGGTGCTGACCTCGTGCGCCGGCGTGTGGTCGTACCTCGTGGGCGACACCGTGGCGTTCGAGCGCCGCGACCCGCCGCTCATCCGCTTCACCGGACGCACGAAGTACTTCCTCTCGGCGTTCGGCGAGCACCTGATCAGTGAGGAGGTCGAGGCGGCCGTCGCGCGGGCCGCGAGCGCGTGCGGGGTGGTGGCGGTGGACTTCCACGTGGGGCCGGTGTTCCCGTCGGTGCCCGGAAAGGCGGGGCACCACCTGTACCTCGTCGAGTTTGCCGAGGGGCGGCCCGACCTCGCCCGGTTCGCCAAGGAGATCGACGACGAACTGAACCGCATCAACGAGGACTACGGGCCGCACCGCGTCGGCGACCTCGCGATGCTGATGCCCGAGGTGCGGGTGGTGAAGCCGGGCGGGTTTGCGGAATGGATGAAGGCCCGCGGCAAGTACGGCGGGCAGAACAAGGTGCCGCGTATGGACAACAGCGGCGCCATGACGAAAGACATGGCTAACTGGTTCGAGAACAACGGCTGGGCGGGTTGAGTACGAATCCGAGCGGCCGGCGCGGCGCGGGCCGCCAACCTCACGACTGCACGAAACGCGATGCGCGCACACACACCGTTCGTCGGATTGGTTCCCGCGGTCCTCACCCCGTTCGACGCGGGCGGCGCCCTCAACCTGTCCGCGGTCGAGCCCCAGGCGGAGCGCCTGGCGCGGGACGGCGTCGCGGGGGTGTTCGTCGGCGGCACCACCGGGGAGTTCTCCTCGCTCACACAGGGCGAGCGGCTCGCGCTGGCGGATCGCTGGGCGGCGGTCGTAAAGGGGAGCCCGACGCGGCTGGTGGTTCACGTCGGGGCGAACAGCTTGGCGGACGCGAAGCAGCTCGCGGCGCAGGCCGACGCGCTCGGCGCCGACGCCATCTCGGCGGTCGCGCCCAGCTACTTCAAACCGAAGTCGGTGGACGTGCTGGTTCAGTGGTGCGCGGAGCTGGCGGCGGCGGCGCCGAACACACCGTTCTACTTCTACGACATCCCGGTGCTCACCGGGGTCGCGCTCCCGATGGTCGATTTCCTCGATCAGGCCGCGGAGCGGGTGCCGACGCTCCGCGGGGTGAAGTTCACCAACCCCGATCTGATGACGTTCCAGCGGCTGCTGCGCGCGGGCGGCGGGCGGTTCGACGTGCTGTTCGGGATGGACGAGCAGTTGCTCACGGCGGTGGTGCTGGGCGCGCAGGGCGCGGTCGGCAGCGGGTACAACTTCGCGGCACCGCTCTACAACCGGCTGCTGGCCGCCGCCCGCGCGAACGACTTCGCTACCGCTCGGGCGGAGCAGTACCGGGGCGTGGAACTGGTCGCGGTGCTCATGCGCTACGGGTATCTGGCCGCCGCGAAGGAACTGCTCCGCCTGCGCGGCCTCGACCTCGGCTCGGTCCGGTTGCCGCACGTCCCGCTGACGCCGGAACAGGCCGCGAGCCTGCGCCGCGACCTCGAATCGCTGAGCGCTCTGTAACGGCCGGGGCCGTGGGCGCCGCCGCGCGGCCCCAGAACGGGCAGTCGCCGCGGGTTCCGCTGTTTACCGGCGCGAATGTGTGAGCTATAGTTTACACTTAACACGGGCCACTAGCCCGGCCCGTTCTTACGGAAGTCTGGCGTGAAGGCGATCATCAGCGACATCCACGGCAACATGGAAGCCCTCCAGGCCGTGCTCGCGGACATCAAGGCTCAGGGCATTCGCGAGGTGTACTGCCTCGGCGACGTGGTCGGCTACGGTCCGAACCCGCGTGAGTGCATCGACCTCGTGATGGACTGCAAGCTGGTGCTGCTGGGCAACCACGACCAGGGCGCGATGTTCGACCCCGACGGGTTCAACCAGTCGGCCGAGCGCGCCATCTTCTGGACCCGCGGGCAACTGGAGTCGCCCGCCGAGCCCCGGCCGCTGCGGGAGAAGCGCTGGGAGTTCCTGTCGGAGCGGCCCCGCAGCCACCGCGAAAACGGGTACCTCTTCGTTCACGGCTCGGCGCGCAACCCGCTCAACGAGTACGTGTTCCCGGAAGACGTGTACAACCAGCGGAAGATGGAACGCATCTTCGCCCTCGTCGATCGGTACTGCTTCCAGGGCCACACGCACGTTCCGGGCATTTTCACCGAGAGTATGCAGTTCCTCAGCCCGGAAGAGGTCGAGTTCGCGCACAAGCTCGACGGCCGCAAGACGCTCTGCAACGTCGGGTCGGTGGGCCAGCCGCGCGACGGCAACTGGCGGGCGTGCTACGTGGTGCTCGACGGCGACGTGATCCGGTTCCGCCGGGTCGAGTACGACTGGCAGAAGACCCGCGACAAGATCTACGACATCCCGGACCTCGACAACTTCCTCGGCGACCGGCTCGGGGAAGGGCGGTAGCGGCCCTGGCGCGGGTGGCAGTGACGCCGCCCGCGGGCGAAAGTTCCAGCCCGCACCGGCGAATCACACAGCAGCCCACGGACGGCAGCCGTCCGTGGGCTGTTCCGTTTCGTAAGATATTCTCCTGATCGGCCCCCGCCCCGGTATCTGGCACTCATGCGCAAGAACGTCTTAAACGTCATCGTCTTCCTGTTCCTCGCGGCGGGCCTGTTCTTCCTGTGGCGCCACGCCGAGGAGAACTGGATGCCCAAGCCGGTTCCGCAGAAGGATCCGGCCGAGAAAATGGCCGAGGAGCTGCAAAAACAGGCCGATGAGCAGGCCAAGCGGCAGGCCGAGGAGGAAGAGAAGCGCAAGCTCCTCGCCGCGACCGGCGGCGGCCTCGCGGTCGGCATCGAGTTGCCCAAGCCGAAGCCGCCCGAGCCCCCGAAGGCCCCGGTGCTGACGGTCGCGGGCGTCGAGCCGCGGGTTATTCACAACGCGATCGTTATGGGCGTCTTCGACGCGGCGAGCCGGCCGACGCTGATCGCGCTCGGCGACGGGACATTCTACAACCGCGTGCTGCTCACCACCCGCGGCGGTGGCGTGCAGCAGGTGGTGCTCCCGAAGTTCGGTCAGGCGGACCGGCTCGGTCGCGAGGTCAAGGTCCGCGATAAGGACGGGAACCCCACGACGGAGCTGTTACCACTCCACCTGATCCCGGGCATTTACCACCCCCGCGCGAAACACCTCCGCGAGGACTACCAGCCGCCGGACTTGGTCGCCGGCCCTGTTGCGAACCCGGTGACACTGGCCGAGCCGTGTTTCACGGTGTTCCACTACCCGACCCCGGACGACAACAACCCGGACCCGTTGCTGGGCGAGACCAACTGGACCGTGGTGTCCGAAAAGCGGCCCGCCGACGGGCCGCATGAAGTTGTGTTCGAGAAGGAGCTGGGCGAGCCGTACTTCGTGAAGATCCGCAAGACGTACACGCTCGCGCGCACGGACTACCACATCGGGCTGCACGTCGGGATCGAGAAGCTGAAGGTGCCCGGTGCGGCGAAGGGCAAGGGGCAACTGAAGTACCAGCTCTCCGGCCCGCGCGGGCTGCCGATCGAGGGGGAGTGGTACACTAGCACGTACCGCGTGGCGATCGTCGGCTGGCGCGAGCGCAACGGCACGCTCCGGCGCCAGTACGAGGACGCGGCGTCGATCGGGAGCAAGCGCGGCGGCGAGAAGGCCCGGCGCGAGGACAACACGTTCCACTACATGGCGGTCGCCAACCAGTTCTTCGCCTCCGCCGTCGCCATCGATTACTCGGCGGACGAGGCGAAGAAGTCGCACCCGTGGTCGTACGTGCGGGCCACCACCGAGCTGCCGCTCGACAAAAAACAAGACCCGCAGATGCCCAACTTCGACGACATCACGGTGCGGGCCGCCTCCGAGACGATCGACCTCGAGCCGGGCCAGTCGGCCACCCACCGCTACTTCATTTACAACGGCCCGGCGAAGGTCGGGCTGCTCAAACTCCTGCCGAAAGTGGAGATCGACGGGCAGAAGGTGCCGGCCGTCCGCGAGGAGTTGGTGGATCAGTACAAGGACACGATGATGATGTCCACGATCACCGATTTCCGGTCGGACACGGCGATCGGGCGGTTCGCGAGCTTCATCTTCTGGACCGACCTCGTCATCGCGATGACGAACCTGATGCACATCCTGCTCGCGGCTATCCACTCCGTACTGGGGAGCTGGGCCGGGAGTTGGGCGCTGTCCATCGTCATGCTCACGGTGTGCGTGCGGCTGGTGCTGATGTACCCGAGCCGCAAGCAGACCGCGATGAGCATGAAGATGATGGAGGTGCAGAAGCGGCTCCAGCCGGAGTTCGAGAAGCTCCAGGAGAAGTACAAGGACGACTTCAACTCTTACAACCGCGAGAAGACGCGGCTGATGATGGCGAACGGGGCCAACCCGTTCGCGATGGCCGGCGGGTGCCTGCTCCTGTTCGCGCAGATGCCGGTGATGATGGGGCTGTACTTCTGCCTCCAGGAGAGCATCTTCTTCCGGCTCGACTCGTTCCTGTGGATCGACAACTTGGCCGCCCCGGACATGCTCAAGTGGTGGACGGAGCAGATCCCTTACGTCAGCACCCCGGACGACATCGGCAGCTTCATCTACCTGGGGCCGTATTTCAACCTGCTGCCGCTGCTGGCGGTCGGGTTGATGCTGTATCAGCAGTCCAAGATGATGCCGCCGGCGACCGATCCGCAGGCCGAGCAGCAGCGGATGATGATGAAGCTGATGATGATTATGATGGCCGTCTTCTTCTACAAGGTGGCGGCCGGGCTGGCTCTGTACTTCATCGTCAGCACCGCGTGGGCGATCATCGAGCGCCAGTTGATTCCCAAGCCGGTGATCGACACGTCGAGCCCGGCACCGGCGGCAGCGGCGGCGGGTAGCAAGCTGAGCCCGACCGGTCCGGCGGTGGGCAAGATGACGACCGAGGAGGCGCTGGCCGCCGCCAAGGCGAAGAACAAGGGGTTCCTGACGCGGCTGCGGGAAGCCCTTCAGGCGAAGATGGAAGAGATGCAGCGCCAGGCCGACGAACAGGCGAAGCGGCAGATCCGTAACGACCGCCCCGGTGAGGGACCGAGCCCGCCGCCGGGGGCTTCCGGCCCGCAGCCCGACAACCGCCGCGACAAGAAGAACCGCCGCCGCAAGAAGTGACTTGCTGCAGCCGCTTTCGTCACCCCGGGGGCGGGTGGGCTCGTCCCACCCGCCCCCGAACACACTGAGCCGGTCATGAACGCGAAACGCATCCTGATGCTGGTCGGTGACTTCGTGGAAGACTACGAGGTCATGGTTCCGTTTCAGGCGCTCCAGATGGTCGGGCACACCGTTCATGCGGTGTGCCCGGGCAAGAGGGACGGCGATACGGTTCGCACCGCGATCCACGACTTCGAGGGCGATCAGACTTACTCCGAGAAGCCGGGGCACAACTTTAAGCTGAACGCGACGTTCGATGGCGTTGATGCCGGTCGGTACGACGCGCTGGTGATCCCCGGCGGGCGCGCCCCCGAATACCTGCGCCTCAACGGGGCCGTTCTGGACGTGGTGCGCCACTTCTTCGCGGCGGGTAAGCCGGTGGCGGCGATCTGCCACGGGCCGCAGTTGCTCGCCGCGGCCGGCGTGCTGAAGGGCCGCACCTGTAGCGCGTACCCGGCCGTCGGGCCGGACATCGGGCTGTGCGGCGGAACGCTCGCCGAGGTGCCCATCGACGGTGCGCACACCGACGGGAACCTCGTCACCGCGCCCGCGTGGCCCGCGCACCCGGCGTGGCTGCGGGCGTTCCTGAAGCTGCTGGGTACAACGATTGGTTGAACGAACGATGCGGCGGGCCGTCCGCCCGCCGCATTACAATTCCAGCCGTTACTAGTTGGTGTGGCCGCCCCGTGCATTGGCCTTTGAGTGTGCTCCGCTCACTCCGTGAGCGGTTGCGCTGCTCATCAGGTTCGCGTTGCGCAACGACTCCATCAGCAGTACGGCGACGATCTGGCTCGGCGGGTGCAGGTTGCGTCGCTCATCCGGTTCGCGTTGCGCAGCGACGGAGCGGCAAGCCCGCCGAGCGAATCGGACGCGCGGGGCGACCGCTCACGGAGTGAGCGGACCACACTCAAAGGCCAGAACCGTGCCGAGCTAAGGTGAAACGACGGGATTCACCCTCTCAGAATACACACCTTTAACATCACAACATTCCGATCAATAGCGGCCGATCAGTTCGACCGTGAGCCGCTGGTTGATGATGTCGTTGCGGCTCGTCAGCGGGAACTCGAGCGCGAAGCCGACCGTGTACTTGTTGGTGAGCACCGCCTTGGCGCCGAGCGCGGCGGTCACGAGGTGCGCCCCGGCCTGCCCGCGGGTGCCCAGGTTCAGCAGCCCGTCGCCCTCGCCGAACACCGGGGGCAGACGGTTGCCGCCGCTCGTGTACCAGAACCAGTTCAGCTCCGCCAGCGGGTAGAACCAGCCGAACAGTTGCTTGTCCACGTGGAAGCTGTTCCAGATGTAGCTCGAGCCCTGCGAGCTCTTCAGCGGGAAGTAGTACCCGGTGGTTTGCAGGTAGTGCCACTTGTTGCCGAACTCTTTGCCGTAGGTGACGAACGGGGCGAACGAGCCCGACCCCTGGTTTTGCTGCACCTTCGCCTCGCCGCTGGGGATCTCGTACAGGAACCCGAACGCGGCCAAGGTCTGGTTCTCGACGTCGCGGTAGAAGGTGTACTTGAGCCCGGCCGCCAAGTTCAGGAATCCGGTCGTCGAGGGGCCGTTGCGCGGCGAGATGTGCGCCAGCCCGTCCTTGTCGGCGATGATGCTGAGCCGCTCGGTGACGGCGAGGTTCATTTGCAGCGCGTAAGCCTGAATGTTGCCGTCGAGCGGGTGGCCGCCTGGGACGTTATTGTTGATGAACAGCAGCCGCGCGTGCGAGTTGGACCGCGGGTCCTTGTTCAGGATGGGGTTCGACACCGGGCCGACGAAGTCGTCGAACTCGTGGTCGCTCTGGAACAGCCGGCGCACCGGTTTGGTGCATTCGTCGCACAGTGCCGGGACTGCACCGGCCGGGGCGGTGTAGCCGGGGGCGGCGTACCCCGGACCCGTAGTTGGGGCTGCCGTTGTCGTTCCGGGGTAACCGGCCGCGGGCAGAGCGCCAGCGTCCGCGTACCCCGAGATCGGGAGCGCCTGGTAACCCTGTGCGGGCGGTTGTTGGTAGGCCGGGTCGGCGCCGACCGAGCCCGCCGTGAGCAGGGCACTGAGTGCGAGGGCGTTCATCCGTGAGTTCCGAGGGAAGTGGGCGTCGCGCGACCGTGCGCGACGGCGGCGGGGCGAGTCCGTGCCCCGTGTAAGGAATATCGGAGCAGCTTGTCGGGAAGTGAGGGGAGAAACGCATCACAGCAGATCGAGGAGGTGTGCCGTGAATCGGCTGTGCGGGCTGTAATGCCGATGATGATTTGGCACGGGCCGCACACCGCGATTGCTGTGCGGATCTGGCACAGCAATCGCGGTGTGCGGCGCCTCGACTCAGCCGATACGTGGGAACAGCGGCTTCACCTTCCCGTCGATCAACTCGGCGGTGATGCGCAGGTCGTCAGGCTGGGCCTTTAATTCGGCAGCATCGGCATATTTCACCTCCGCCCACGGCGTCGGGAAGTTGAAGCTCGTGTAGATCGCCTCCGCGCTCTTCGGGATGAACGGCTTCAACAGGATGCTGGCGATGCGAAGCGACTGCACCGCGTTGAACAGCACCTTCTTGGCCGCGTCCTTGTCGGTCTTCACGAGCTTCCAGGGAGCGTTGGCTTCGAGGTACTGGTTCGTCGGCGTAAGGAAGTCCTGAACGATCTTCTGAAGCGCCAAGTTGTACCGGCACGCCTCCACGTGCTCCCGCACCTCGCCCACGAACAGCATCAGGTCGAGTCCCGGCACCACGGGATTGGGCGTCACGCCCGCGGTCCCGGTGAACACCCCCTCGAAGTTCTTGAAGGTGATCGTGAGTTCGCGCGACAGCATGTTCCCGAGGTTGTTCGCCAGCTCGGAGTTGTAGACCTCGACGAAGCGTTCCGGGCTGAACTCGCCGTCGCTTGGATACGGGCACTCACGCAAAAAGAAGTAGCGGAACGCTTCCGCGGAGAACTTCTTGATGATCTCCATCGGTTCGGCCAAATACTCGAGGCCGAGTTCCTTGAGCGTGGTTTTCCCGATCTTGACCAATTCACCGGCGCCTTCGCCTTTGGCCCCGGCCTTCTCAGGGAGCTTGAGATATACGAACCCGTGCGAGAACACCTTGCGCGGCGCCTCCTCGCCCGCGGCCCACAGCATCGCGGGCCAGATGTGCGTGTGGAACCGCGTGATGTCCTTGCCGATGAAGTGAACGTCCGCGGGCCAGTGCTTGCGGAACGTCGCCTCGTCGTCGCCGTAGCCGATGCCGGTGATGTACGTGAGCAGCGCGTCGAACCAGACGTAGATGGTGAACTCCGGGTCGAACGGGAGCTTGATGCCCCACTCCTCGCCGTGCCGTGAGATGTTGAGGTCTTGCAGCCCTTCGGCCTCAATGAACCCGATCATCTCGTTGCGCCGGCTCTCCGGCTGCACGAACTCGGGGTTACCCTTCAGGTGCTCCAGCAGCCGATCTTTGAACGCCGACAGCTTGAAGAACCAGCACGGCTCGGACCGGCGCACGAGCGGGCGCTTGTGGTTCGGGCACAGCCCGTCGCTCTCCGCATGGACCTTGTCGCTCTTGAACTCCTCGCACCCGGGGCAATACCAGCCCTCGTAGCTACCCTTGTAGATGTACCCGTTGTCGTACACCTTCTGGACGAACTTGCGGCAGCACTGCTTGTGCCGCTCGTGGCTCGTCTGGATGAAGGTGTCGTGGCTGATGTCGAGGGCCTTCCAGACTTCCTGGAACTGTCGCGCCATGTCGTCGCAGTACGCCTGCGGCTCCTGCCCGAGCGACTTGGCGCGGTCGGCGACCTTGAGGGTGTTCTCGTCGTTGCCCATCAGGAAGAAGACATCGTACCCCTCCATCCGCCGGTACCGGGCCTGCACGTCGGCGCCGAGCTTCTCGAACGCGGTGCCGATGTGCGGCCGGCTGTTCGGGTAGTCGATGGCGGTGGTCTGGAACCAGCGGGGCTTGTCGGTCACGGCTCGTCTCCCTGCGTCGCAATCTAGCTGTTCTACAGACGCGATCGGGGCGGAGCAGGTTCAGAAGGGGGCGGATCAGGGCGGGACGAACAGGCCCGGGCCGCCGAGGTTCCACGACCGCGCGCCGAGGGCGCAGCCGCCGTTTTCGGTCAGGAGTTGAGCACCAAAGAGCACCCGCGCCGTTGAACGGCTTGGCCGGGCGACGACGATCACTTCCCTTCCTTGGGAGACGCGGCCGACGGTTTCGGCGGCGCGTACTTCGCCCGCTCGCGGCGCCACTTCTCCACGTCGTCCGGCTTCTTGGTCGCGGTGAACAGCTCGATCAACCGGTCGAGGGTTTCGGGGAGGCGGGCGGCGGACGCCCGCGGGATCTCGCTCTCCTTGGCCTTCAGCCCCTCGTACCCCTTCACCAGCAGCGGCTCGGCGTCGGCGTACTTCTTTTGGGCGAGGAGCAGCGCGCCGAGCTGGGAGCGGGCTCCGGCGGCGCGCCAGCCGTCCGGCTCGCTCGTCTCGTAGGTGGTGACGGCCTCGCGCAAATACGCCTCGTGCAGGTCGGCCCGGCCGCACCGGCCTAACTCCGGCCCTACCAGGGTGAGCAGGGTGGCGAGCCGGGCGGGCGGGAACTGTTTCCGCTGGGCCGCTACGAACTGCTCGAGCGTGGCGACCGCTTCCGCGTGCCGGCCGGCCGCGGCGTAGCCCGCGCCGAGGTTGCCGATGCTGGCCACGGTGTCCGGGTGTGAATCGCCCTGTGCGGCCTTCCGCCGGTCGAGAACGCTCTGATACAGGGGGATAGCTTTGTCGTGCCGGCCGGCCACCTTGTAGGCGTTGGCCAGACCGGTCATCGTGGTGAGCACCGAAGGGTGGTCTCTGCCCAGGGCTGCCCCCTGCCGTTCCAGGCCGCGTTCGAGCAGCGGGATGGCCTTCTCGACGCGGCCGGTCTGCCGGTAGGCGGACGCCAGGTTGGCCTGCGCGGCGAGCGTGTCCGGGTGGTCCGCGCCGAGGGTGGCGGCCATCCGCTCGGTCGCCCGCTCGAACAGCGGCACCGCCTTATCCGCCTGCCCGTTCCCGCTGTAGGCCAGGGCCAAGTTGTTGACCCCGGACAGCGTGTCGCGGTGGTCCTTGCCGAGGACCGCCTCCCGCCCGCGGAGCGCCTCCTCCAGTAGCGGTAGGGCCACGTCGTACTTCTTCTGGAGGTGACACCCGTATCCCAGGTTGGCCATCGTCGTCAGGGTGTCGGGGTGGTCAGGGCCAATCACCTTCCGCCGGACGGGCAGCACCTGCTCGTTCACCCGCACCGCTTCCTCTGTGCGGCCGGCAAGTTGGAGGGTGCTCCCGAGGTTGCTCAGCAGCTTCAGGGTTTCGACGTGATCCGCCCCCCGGAGCGCCTTCGACGCTTCGTGGGCCTTGCGGTGCAAGGCGACGGCACGGTCGTACGCGCCGAGGGTGGCGTGTGCGGTCGCGAGGTTGTTCAAGGTCGCGAGCGTGTCCGCGTGGCCGGCGCCCAGCGCGGCCAGGCGCTGAGCGTAAACGGTTTCGAACAGCTCGGCCGCGCGGGCGGTTTGCCCCGCGTCCGCGCAAGCGACGCCGAGGTTGTTTCGGGCCGTTACCGTGTCCGGGTGGTCCGCGCCCAGCGCGAGCGTCCGCCGGGCGAGGAGGTCTTCGAACAGCGGCAGGGCGGCCACCGGGCCGTTCGTCGCCTTCCGCGCGAAGGCGAGGTTGCTCGCGGCTTTCAAGGTGTCCGGGTGGTCCGCGCCGAGGCGCTCGGTGCGGAGGGCAACGGCCTTCTCGAACCGCGGGCGGGCAGACGCAGCGTCGCCGACCGCGAGCAGCGAGAGGCCGAGCTTCTCGTGCAGCGCGGCCGACGCAAGCGGGTCGCCGATGTCGGCTGCGTTCAGGGCGGCGGCGACCTTGCCCAGGCTCGCCCTCAGAGCGGCGCGGAACTCGGCGACGGTGGCGTAGTTGGCGCCCGGGTCGAGGCCGGTGAACACCTCGCCCAAAATGTCGTTCGCTTTGTGGGCGTACTCCAGGTTGGTTTCGGCCGCCCGCCGCCGGTCGTCGGCCTCCTCCTTCGCCCGCCGCTCGGCGCCAGCCGCCGCGACCGCCTTCGTCCGCTCGCTTTCCGCTGCCTCCGCCTGCCGCCGGGCTTCGACGAGACCCGCGGTGGTCCCGGCGAGCCCGGCGACCAGTGCGAACACGATCAGGGCCGCGGCCAGCACCTGCCCTTTGTTCCGCCTGACCAACTTTTTCAGTCGGTAGCTCCGGCTCGGCGGCCGGGCCTCCACCATCTCGTCGGCCAGATACCGCCGCACGTCGGCGGCGAGCGCGTTCGCCGACTCGTAGCGGCGGGCGCGGTCCTTCTCCAGCGCCTTCATCACCACCCAGTCGAGTTCCCCCCGGAGCAGCTTCGCCAGCTTGGCCGGCTCGGTGCTCCGGTTGGCGGCGATACTCGGCAGGGCGTCGGCGGTGCTCAGCCGGGTGCTCGGCCGCGGCGGCTCGACCTCCCGCACCAGCCGCAGCACCTCTAAAAACGCGCCCCGGTCGAACCCGGTCGCGCCGAGGGGAGGGGAGCCGGTGAGCAGTTCGTACAGCATCACCCCCAGCGCGTACACGTCCGCGCGGGTGTCGATGTCCACCGAGTACGGGTCGGCCTGCTCCGGGGACATGTATGCCGGGGTGCCGACCACCGCCCCCGCGTCCGACAGGCTCAGATCCGTCAGACTCCGCTCCGTCGCCTTGGCCACGCCGAAGTCGATGACCTTCGGGGTCGGTCGGCCGTCCACCTCGGCGACCAGCACGTTGGACGGCTTCAGGTCGCGGTGGATGATCCCCTTCTGGTGCGCGTGCTGGACCGCCTGGCACACCTGCACGAACAGCGCCAGCCGCGCCGCGACGGTCAGCCGGTGGCGGTCGCAGTAGTCGGTCAGCGGCACGCCGTCCACCAGCTCCATGACGAAGAACGGGCGGCCGGCCGGGGTGACGCCCCCGTCGTACATGCGGGCGATGTTCGGGTGGTCCATTAGGGCCAGCGCCTGCCGTTCGGCGTCGAACCGGGCCAGCACCGTCCGCGAGTCCGCCCCCGCCCGGATCAGCTTCAGCGCCACCTGCCGCTTCACGGGCTCCGTCTGGCCGGCCAGGTACACCGCGCCCATGCCCCCCTCGCCGATCAACCGCACGAGCGCGTACCGGCCGGCGATCACCGCGCCGGGGGCGGTCGCCGGGTCCGGCGCGGGCTTCCGGCCGCCCCGCCACGTCGGCGCGGCCGGGGCGTCGCGCAGCAGGTCCGCCGGGCTGTCCTCCAGGAACGAATCGGCTGACTCGTGGCGGGCCAGGAGCGCCTCAACGCGCGCCCGTAGCGAGGCGTTCGCCCCGCACGCTTGGTCCAGGAAGGCGGCGCGTGCCGCCGGGTCGGTGATGACCACGGCCCCGGTGAAAATGTCCAGCTCGCTCACGCCCGCCTCTCGCTGCCACAGATCCGATTCGCCACAACACCATGCGCCGCCGGGGGCCGGAACGCGCAACGCGGCCCGTCACGGTGCCGGAGCGCCGGTGCCGGCCATCTCGGTCAGCAGCCAGGCGCGGGCGTACGCCCAGTAGGCGTCGGCCGTTCGCGGCGCGATGCCGAGGACGGCGGCGGCCTCCTTCAGCGTCAGCCCGCCGAAGTACCGCAGTTGCACCAACTCCCCCACCTTCGGCTCGGCCGCGGTCAGAACCGTCAGCGCCTCGTCGAGGGCGATCAGCTCGTCGGCCCGCTCCGGCTCGGCGATCTGGTCCGGGTCGAGCGGCACCCGTTGGCGCCCGCCCCCGCGCTTCGCCCGCCTCTTCCGGCGGGCCGACTCGATCAGGATTCGTCGCATGGCCGTGGACGCGGCCGTGAAGAAGTGCCCGCGGCTGTCCCCCGGCAGGTCGAGCGCCCCGGCCCCGACCGGCCGGTCGCCGAGCAGTCGGAGGTACGCCTCGTGAACCAGGGCGGTGGGTTGCAGCGTGTGCCCGACGGTCTCGTTGGCGAGGGCGCGGGCGGCGAGCCGCTTCAGGTCGTCGTAGACGAGGCAGAACAGGTCCTCGACCGCTCGGGCGTTGCCGCCGTTCGCGGCCGCGAGCAGTTCGGTGAACACGGGCATCGGAACCGTCACTCCGGATCGCGGGCCGGTCGGTGCCGACCGCGGGCGGTGCCGGCCGGCAGAGATTTGTCATTTTTCTATTGCGCGTTTCGGACCGCAGCGACGCCTGTGGGGGTGGCGCATCCCCCTATAACCGTCGGAGTCCGCTCGATGCCCGTCCGTTCCTGGGTCCGCAAGCTGTTCGACCGCACCCCCGCCCGGCCGATCGTCCGCCCCCGCCCAAAACTGGCGGTGGAAGCTTTGGAAGACCGGGCCGTACCGGCCACATTCGCCGTCACCAGCCTGCTCGACAACGGCAGCGCCGGCACCCTCCGGTGGGCCGTCGACCAGGCCAACGGCACGGCCGGGGCGGACACGATCACGTTCGCCCCGGGAGTGGCCGGGGGCACGATCGTGCTGACGGGCGGCCAACTTGCGCTCACGGACTCGGCGCAGACCACCATTGATGGCGGTGCGGCCGGGGTGACCCTGGACGGCAACAACGCGTCCCGGCTGGTCTTCGTGAGCCCCGGTGCCAGTGCCGCACTGAACCACCTGACCATCACCCGCGGTCGAGCCGGCAATTTGGACGGCGGCGGCATCCTCAACTCCGGCGGCACGCTCGCGGTGTCGGCCAGCACCATCACCAACAACGCGGCCAACTTCGGCGGTGGCATCTCGAACTTCAATGGCACGCTCACGGTCACGGGAAGCACCGTGGCGAACAACGTGGGCAACTTCGGCGGCGGCATCTACAGCACCGGTTCGGCGGCGGTGACGGCGAGCACCATCGCCAACAACTCCGGCGGTAATGCCGGCGGTGGCATCCTCAACTCCGGCGGCACGCTGACAGTGTCGGCCAGCACCATTGCCAACAACTCCGCAGGTGGTGCCGGCGGCGGGGGGATTTACAACAGTGGCGGCACGGCGACCCTGGCGAGCGCGATCCTGGCCGACGGTTTCGGCGGCAACAGTAACCTGTCGGCGTCGAGCGCGAACAACCTGCTGGTGGGGAGCGGGTCGGTGGGCGGGCTGAGCAGCGGGGCGAACGGGAACGTGGTGGTGCCGACTGTGGCCGCCGCGGGCCTGGACCCGGCCGGGCTGAAGGACAACGGGGGGCCGACCCAGACCATCGCCCTACTGCCCACCAGCCCGGCCATCGGGGCCGGGCCGTTCGCCGGCGGTGCGACCGTGGACCAGCGGGGGTACGGTCGCCCGGCGGCCGGCAACATCGACCTCGGCGCGTACCAGACGACCGCCGCCCCGCGGGAGGCCGATTCGCTGGTGGTCACCACCACCGCGGACGCGGTGAACGCGTTCGACGGGCTCACCAGCCTGCGCGAGGCGGTCGCGTACGCCAACACGCACCCGGGTGCGGACACGATCACCTTCGCCTCGGGCGTGGCCGGCGGTACCATCGTGCTAACCGACGATCAGCTCACGCTTACGGACGCGGCGCAGACCACCATTGACGGCGGGGCGGCGGGTGTCACCCTGGACGGCAACAACGCGTCCCGGGTGCTCTTCGTGGGCACTGGCGCGAGTGCCGCCCTGAACCACCTGACCATCACCCGCGGCCGGACTCTAGATGGCGCCGGCATCTACAACCAGGGCACGCTCACGGTGTCGGCCAGCACCATCGCCAACAACAACGCCTCCTTCGGTGGTGGCATCTCGAACTATGGCACCCTTACCGTCACGGGAAGCACCGTGGCCAACAACGGGAGCTACCATGGCGGCGGCATCTTCAACCGTGCTTCGGCGACGGTGACGGCGAGCACCATCGCCAACAACTACGCCGATGATTCCGGCGGCGGCATTAGCAATGTCGGCGGCACGATCGCGTTTTTGTCTAGCACCATTACCAACAACGCGGCCAGTCGTGTGAGCGGGGGGGGGGGCGGGGGCATTTACAGCAGCGGCGCCACGACGACCCTGACGAGCACGATCCTGACCGACGAGTTCGTTGACTTCGGCGGCGGCAACCTGTCGGCGTCGAGCGCGAACAACCTGCTGGTGGGGAGCGGGTCGGTGGGCGGGCTGAGCAGCGGGGCGAACGGGAACGTGGTGGTGCCGACCGTGGCCGCCGCGGGCCTGGACCCGGCCGGGCTGAGGGACAACGGGGGGCCGACCCAGACCATCGCCCTGCTGCCCGGCAGCCCGGCCGTCGGAGGCGCGGCCACGAACGCGGGTGCCACCGACCAGCGGGGCGTGGCGCGGGACGCGCGGCCGGACATCGGGGCGTTCGAGTTCACCGACTTCCGCCCGTCGCTGGTGGTGACCACGCTGGCGGACGAGGACGACGGCACGTCCGACTCGCGGTTCGGTTCGGGCACCAGCTTGCGGGAGGCGGTGGAGTACGCCAACGCGCACCCGGGGGCGGACACCATCACGTTCGCCCCGGGCGTAGCCGGGGGCACCATCGTGCTGACGCGCGGGCAGCTCGCGCTCACGGACGCGGGCCAGACCACCATTGATGGCGGGGCGGCGGGGATGACTCTGGACGCCAACAACGCGTCCCGGGTGGTCCGGGTGTATGACCGGGCCACCGCCGCCCTGAACCACCTGAACATCACCCGCGGCAATATCGACAACTCGGACGGTGGCGGCATCCGCTATTATGGCGGCGGCATCTTGAACCAGGGCACGCTGACGGTGTCGGCCAGCACCATCACCACCAATAACGCCCCCTTCGGCGGCGGCATCTCCAACTGGGGCACACTGACGGTCACGAGAAGCACCGTGGCGAACAACGTCGGCAACTTCGGCGGCGGCATCTACAACTCCGGTTCGGCGACGGTGACGGCGAGCACCATCGCCAACAACTCCGGCGGTAATGCCGGCGGTATCCAAAACAGCGGCGGCACGCTGACGGTGTCCGCCAGCACCATTGCCAACAACACGGCCCAGAATGGGGACGCGGGAATTAACAATTTTTACTCCCGTACGACCCTGACGAGCACGATCCTGACCGATGCGTTCGGCGGCGACGACCTGTCGGCGTCGAGCGCGAACAACCTGCTGGTGGGAAGCGGGTCGGTGGGCGGGCTGAGCAACGGGGCGAACGGGAACGTGGTGGTGCCGACTGTGGCCGCCGCGGGCCTGGACCCGGCCGGGCTGAAAGACAACGGGGGGCCGACTCAGACCGTCGCCCTGCTGTCCACAAGCCCGGCCATCGGGGCCGGGCCGTTCGGGGCCGCCGGCGCGACCGTGGACCAGCGGGGGTACGGTCGCCCGGCGGCCGGCAACATCGACCTCGGCGCGTACCAGACGACCGCCGCCCCGCGGGAGGCCGATTCGCTGGTGGTCACCACCACCGCGGACGCGGTGAACGCGTTCGACGGGGTCACCAGCCTGCGGGAGGCGGTCGCATACGCCAACGCGCGCGCCGGTGCCGACACGATCACCTTCGCCCCGGGTGTGGCCGGGGGTACGATCATGCTGACCGGCGGCCAACTCGTGCTGAACGACTCGGCGCAGACCACCATTGACGGCGGCGCGGCGGGTGTGACCTTGGACGGCAACAACGCGTCCCGGGTGATCCTGGTGAGTTACGGGGCCACTGCCGCCCTGAACCACCTGACCATCACTCGCGGCAAGGCCGACAACTCGTATGGTGGCGGAATCTACAACCAGGGCACGCTCACGGTGTCGGCCAGCACCATCACCAACAACGGGGCCTACTTCGGCGGCGGCATCTCGAACTATGGCACCCTTACGGTCACGGGAAGCACCGTGGCCAACAACGGGGGCTACTATGGCGGCGGCATCTTCAACCATGCTTCGGCGGCGGTGACGGCGAGCACCATCGCCAACAACTACGCTGACAATTCCGGCGGCGGCATCAGCAATGTTGGCGGCACGATCGCGGTTTTGGCTAGCACCATTACCAACAACACGGTCCGGATTGGGGGCGGGGCCGCTGGGGGCGGGGGTATTTACAGCAGCGGCGCCACGACGACCCTGACGAGTACGATTCTGACCGACGGGACCGCCGGCGACAACCTGTCGGCGTCGAGCGCGAACAACCTGCTGGTGGGGAGCGGGCCGGTGGGCGGGCTGAGCAACGGGGTGAACGGGAACGTGGTGGTGTCGACTGTGGCCGCGGCCGGCCTGGACCCGGCCGGGCTGAAGGACAACGGGGGGCCGACCCAGACCATCGCCCTACTGTCTACCAGCCCGGCCATCGGGGCCGGTATGGCCGGCGCGACGACCACCGACCAGCGGGGGGTGGCGCGGGACACGCGGCCGGACATCGGGGCCTACGAGTTCGTTGCCTATCGCCCGTCGCTGGTGGTGACCACGCTGGCGGACGAGGACGACGGCACGTCCGACCCGGGTTTCGGTTCGGGCACCAGCCTGCGGGAGGCGGTGGCGTACGCCAACGCCCACCCGGGTGCGGACACGATCACGTTCGCCCCGGGGGTGGCCGGGGGTACGATCGTGCTGTCGCGCGGTCAGCTCACGCTTACGGACGCGGCGCAGACCACCATCGACGGCGGTGCGGCGGGGGTGACCCTGGACGGCAACAACGCGTCCCGGGTGTTCTTCGTGAGCCCCGGCGCGAGTGCCGCCCTGAACCACCTGACCATCACCCGCGGCCGCGCCGCCAATGACAGCGGCGGCGGCATCTACAGTGAGGGCACGCTCACGGTCACGGCGAGCACCATCACCAACAACTCGGCCAGCACCACTGGCGGCGGCATCTTCAACCAGGGCACGCTGACGGTGTCGGCCAGCACCATTAACAACAACTCGGCTACCTCAGGAGCGGCTATCTACAACAGTACTGGCTCGGTAACCGTGACGACCAGCACTATTGCTAACAACTCGGCCAGCACCACTGGCGGGGGCATCTATAACTACGATGGCACGCTGACGGTATCGGCCAGCACCATAGACAACAACTCCGCTAGAATCGCCGGCGGTGGAATGTACAGCAGCGGTGGCACGCTCACGGTGTCGGCGAGCACCTTCGCTAACAACTCAGTCCTTTTTGGCAACGGCGGCGGCATCGTTCTTGATGGCGGCACGCTAACGGTGTCGGCCAGCACCATTAACAACAACGCGGCCGGTAATACTGGCGGTGGCATCTTCAACTCGGGAACACTCACGGTCACGGCAAGTACCGTGGCCAACAATTCGTCCGATTCTATGGGCGGTGGGATCCACAACCTGGGCACGCTCATCGTCGCGTCGAGTACCATTGCCAACAACTACAACACGTCCACCCTCGAAGGCGATGGCCTTTTCAACTTCGGCGCGATCGGTGGCACGACGACCCTGACGAGCACGATCCTGACCGATGGGTTCACCGGCGACGACCTGTCCGCGTTGAGCGCGAACAACCTGCTGGTAGGGAGCGGGCCGGTGGGCGGGCTGAGCAACGGGGTGAACGGGAACGTGGTGGTGCCGACCGTGGCCGCCGCGGGCCTGGACCCGGCCGGGCTGAGGGACAACGGGGGGCCGACCCAGACCATCGCCCTGCTGCCCACCAGCCCGGCCGTCGGAGGCGCGGCCACGAACGCGGGTGCCACCGACCAGCGGGGCGTGGCGCGGGACGCGCGGCCGGACATCGGGGCGTTCGAGTTCACCGACTTCCGCCCGTCGCTGGTGGTGACCACGCTGGCGGACGAGGACGACGGCACGTCCGACTCGCGGTTCGGTTCGGGCACCAGCTTGCGGGAGGCGGTGGCGTACGCCAACGCCCACCCGGGTGCGGACACCATTACGTTCGCCCCGGGCATGGCCGGGGGTACGATCGTGCTGTCGCGCGGTCAGCTCACGCTTACGGACGCGGCGCAGACCACCATCGACGGCGGTGCGGGGGGGGGCACCCTGGACGGCAACAACGCGTCCCGGGTGCTCTTCGTGGACACCGGCGCGAGTGCCGCCCTGAACCACCTGACCATCACCCGCGGCTGGGCCGACAACTCGGATGGTGGCGGCATCTACAATCAGGGCACGCTCACGGTGTCGGCCAGCACCATTACCAACAACGGAGCCTACTTCGGCGGCGGCATCTCCAACTGGGGCACACTGACGGTCACGGGAAGCACCGTGGCCAACAACGTCGGCAACTTCGGCGGCGGCATCTACAACTCCGGTTCGGCGACGGTGACGGCGAGCACCATCGCCAACAACTCAGCCAGTAATGCCGGTGGCGGCATCCACCTCCTCGGCGGTACGCTGACCGTGTCCGCCAGCACTATTGCTAACAACTCGGCCTTCGCCGGGGGAGGGATCAACAGTCTCGACGGTACGCTGACGGTGTCGGCTAGCACCATTACCAATAACGGGGCCAGCCTCGGGGGCGGCATTTTCAGCCAGAGCACGCTGACGGTGTCGTCGAGCACCATTGCCAACAACTCGGCCATGATCAGCGGGGGCGGCATCTCCAATGGTTTCGGCACGCTGACGGTGTTGTCGAGCACCATCGCTAACAACTCCGCCGGTGGTGCCGGCGGCGGCATCTCCAACAGCAGGGGCACGGTGACCCTGACGAGCACGATCCTGACCGACGCGTTCTCCGGCGACGACCTGTCCGCGTCGAGCGCGAACAACCTGCTGGTGGGTAGCGGGTCGGTGGGCGGGCTGAGCAGCGGGGTGAACGGGAACGTGGTGGTGCCGACCGTGGCCGCCGCGGGTCTGGACCCGTCCGGGCTGAAGGACAACGGGGGGCCGACCCAGACCATCGCCCTGCTGTCCACCAGCCCGGCCATCGGGGCCGGTGGGGCCGGCGCGACGACTACCGACCAGCGGGGCGTGGCGCGGAACGCCAACCCCGACATCGGGTCGTTCGAGACGCAAGCGTCGACCGTCGGGGTGACCATTGCCGGCGGGGTTTATCGTGGGACGGCTTACACGGTGACGGCCGCGACCGTCGCCGACATCAACGGCGCGACCATCGCCAGTTTCGGCAGCCCGGCGCTGACGTACACCTACTACGCCGGCGCCCTTACCGCGGCCCAGGTCGCGGCCGCCACCCCGCTGGCCGGCGCCCCAATCAACGTCGGCACCTACACCGTTGTCGCCACCTTCACCAGTGACGCGGCCGGCTACCGGAACGCGGTCAGCAGTCCGGTCTCTTTCGCCATTACTCCGGCAACGGCCTTTGTGGTGGTGCCCAGTTCGACCTTCGAGTACGACGGGCAAGCTCACGGCTCACAAGCGGTGCAGGCCGTCGGCGTCGGCGGGGCCGACCTGAGCGGGTTCGTCTCCCTCAGCACCCTGTTCACCGATGCCCCCGGCGGCATCGCCACCTGGACGTTCGATGCCGGCCCCAACTACGTTTCCGCCAGCGGCTCGGTGTCGATCGTCATCTACCCGCGGGTGGTTTCCTGGGTGACCGACGCGGCCGGCAAAACGTATGGCGACGCGGACGCCGCTTCACTGACCACCGGCACCGGGAGCGGCTTTGTGGAGGCCGATGGGGTGACGGCCGCGTACACTCGGCAGGCCGGTGAGAACGCGGGCACTTACGCCATCACCGCCACGCTGTCCAGCAGCCGGCTGACGGCCGCGCAACTGGCGGCCAACTACTTCGTCATCAACAACACCGGAGCCGTGTACACCATCGGCCGGCGGGCAGCGTCCGTTTCGGCGGACGCGCTGACGAAAGTCTACGGCGACGCGGACCCCGTTCTGACCGGCACCCTCAGTGGCTTCCTGCCGGGCGACGGTGTGGCCGCCGCCTACACACGGGCGGCAGGCGAGTCCGTGGCCGGCGGCCCGTACGCCGTCACCGCCACCCTCAACCCCTCCGCGGCGCTGGCGAACTACGACGTGACCTACACCGCGGGGAGCCTGACCGTTACCCCGCGCGTGCTGACGGTGATTGCGACGGCGTCGGACAAGGTGTACGACGGCACGACTGCGGCGAGCGCCACGCTGACCCTGGGGAACACGGTGGCCGGCGAGGTTCCGACGGCCACGTTTACGTCGGCTGTATTCACCGACAAGAACGCGGGCGTGGGCAAGGCGGTGACGGTGTCCGGGATCGCGCTGGACCCGGCGTTCGCGTCCAACTACACGCTGAACGGGGTGACCACGGCGTTCACCGCCACGGCAAGGATCACGGCGAAGGCCATCAGCGGCGCGTTCACCGCGGCCGACAAGGTGTACGACGGTGGGGCCGCGGCGACCGTGCTCACCCGGAGTCTTGGCGGGGTGATCGGCCAGGACGCGGTCACCCTGACCGGCGGCATCGCGGCGTTCGCCGACAAGAACGCGGGGGCCGGTAAGACGGTCACCCTGACCGGGGCGACGCTGACCGGGGCCGATGCCGCCAACTACACCCTGACCGGTGTTGCTGACGCCGCTGCGGCCATCAACCGGCGGGCGCTGACGGTGAGTGCGACGGCGTCGGACAAGGTGTACGACGGCGGCACCGCGGCGAGCGCCGGCTTGGTGCTCGGAAACGCGGTGGCGGGTGAGGCCCCGGCGGCCACGTTCACGTCGGCTGTGTTCGCCGACAAGAACGCCGGCACCGGTAAGGTGGTGACGGTGTCCGGGGTCGCCCTGGACCCGGCGTTCGCGGCCAACTACACGCTGAGCGGGGTAACGACGGCGGGCGCCGTCGCCAGCATCACGGCGAAGGCCATCAGCGGGACGTTCACCGCGGCCGATAAGGTGTACGACGGCACCCGGGCCGCGACCGTGCTCACGCGGAACCTGGGCGGGGTGATCGGCCAGGACGCGGTCACCCTGACCGGCGGCACCGCGGCGTTCGCCGACAAGAACGCGGGGGCCGGTAAGACGGTCACCCTGACCGGGGCGACCCTGACCGGGGCTGACGCCGCCAACTACACCCTGACCGGCGTGGGCGCGACCACCGCCAGCGTCGCCCGGCGGGCGCTGACGATCACCGCTACGGGCACGAACAAGGTGTTCGACGGAACCACCGCGGCGGCCGTTACCCTGGCCGACAACCGGGTGGGCGGGGATCAACTCGCCTCGGGCTACACGTCGGCCGCGTTCGCCGATCCGAACGTGGGTACCGGTAAGTCGGTGACGGTGACCGGGATCAGTGTGACCGGCGCCGACGCCGGCAACTACACGTTCAACACCTACGCTACGACCACGGCCAGCATCACCCCGGCCGCCGTAACGATCGGGCTGGTCACCGACCGCCCGGTCGCGGTGCCGGGGCTGGCCGTCACGTTCACCGCCACCGTCGCCGCGGCCAACGGCGCTCCGGTGACCGGAACCGTGACGTTCAAGGACGGGAGCACCGTGCTCGGCACCGCTCCGGTGGTGAACGGTAAGGCGGTACTGACCACCGACGCCTTCCAGTACGGCAACAAAACGATCACCGCGACGTTCGCCGGCGGGGCCAACTACGCGGTCCCGACCGCCGCGGCCTCGGTGGGCGTGTCGGTGGTGCCGGCGGCGATCCTGGCGGACCCGGTAACCGGGCAGAACGCGCTGTTCGTTGGCGGTACCGCAGGCGACGACGAGATCGAAGTGCTGGGGCTCTGCAACAACCGGTACGCGGTCGAGGTCGAGAGCGGGTGCTGGAAGTTGTTCGATCAGACGCTCACCGGGGCGGTCGCCCGGGTAGTGATGTACGGCGGGGCCGGCAACGACTCGATCGTGGCGAACGGCGACGTTCGGGTGCCCGTGTTCGCGTTCGGCGGGGCCGGGAACGACATCCTGGTCGGGACCGCGGGCGCGCCGAACGTGCTGGTCGGTGGGGCCGGTAACGACCTGCTGTACGCCGGCTGCGCCCGAGACATCCTGATCGGCGGGGCCGGGTCGGACCTGCTGTTCGGGCAGGCCGGTGACGACATGCTGATCGGCGGCTCGACGGCGTTCGACGCCAACGAGTCGGCCCTGTGGGGCCTCCAGGCGGAGTGGAACTCGTCCCGGGACCTCGGCACCCGTGTGGCCAACTTGAAGGGCACCGGAACCGGCCCGCGGGCGAACGGAAACGCCTTCCTGGTGGCCGGCGGGCCGTCCGCGACGGTGTTCAACGACGGGGCCGGCGACTTCCTGTACGGCGGGAGCGGGCGGGACTGGTACTTCGCCAACACCACCGGCGGCGGGGTTCTGGACGTGGTCGCAGGTCTTCGCGGGGATGACCTGCTGACCGAACTGTAACCGTCGGTCGGTGGCCGCTCCGGAGCGCCTGTCTCCCGGGTCGGCCACCGCACCTGAGTCACAATCCGGTTGTTGGTGCCTGCTTTTGTTTTTGTGGCACAGACCTTCCGGTCCGTGCCACAAAAAACAGACACAACCGTTTGGATCGTGAATGAGTCACGGGTGCGGTTTGGCTTGTGTTGACGCGCTGGGAACGATCCCGGCGCGTCAACACAAGCCAAACCGCAGGTCGGCTCCTGTCTCCGGTTTTCCGAGCACAACACTTCTCGAACTCTAAAAGCCTCGACGCGCGAACGCTGCGGCTGTTCCATTGCCGGTTCCGGCGGTCCAACCCACGAGCGATTCAATGCGCGGCCGGCACGCACTGTGCTGAATAGTGGGGCGTGCGGTCGATCGGATCGCATTCGCACCTGGGAGGTCGGCACCATGCCAACGCGTAAGAAGCACACCGCCACCGTCGGCGTATTCGAGTCGAAGGGCCGCGCCGAGCAGGCCATTGAGGATCTCAAAGCGGCGGGGTTCGACGAAGGCAAAATCGGGCTCGTCTACAAGAACGAGAGCGGGGAAACCGTGACCGACGGCGCAGCCGGCGACACATACGCGGAGGAGGGGGCGGTCGCCGGTGCTGCTGTCGGGGCCGGGGCCATGGCGCTCGGGTCGCTGGCCGTGTCGCTCGGGGTGATCCCGGTAATCGGGCCGGTGCTAGCCGTCGGGCCGCTGGCGGCGGCCCTGCTGAGCGCCGGGGCCGGTGCCGCCGCCGGTGGCATTGCCGGCGCGCTGGTCGGCTGGGGCGTCCCAGAGGAAGACGCCGAGTACTACCAAAACGAGGTGCAGAGCGGCCGGTACCTGGTGACCGTCGAGGCGAACGGGCGGGCGCTCGAGGCGCGCGACATCTTGCACCGCCGCAGCGGGTTCGACCGTAGCGGGTGGGGCGCGGTCCGGGCCGACCGGGCCAACATCATGGCCGCCGGCGAGTTCCGTTCGGACGACGGGCGCGTGATCCAACTCCGCGAGGAGCAACTGCGGGCTGAGAAGGATACGATCGAAACCGGGCAGGTGAAGGTGCGCAAGGAGGTTCACACGGAGCAGAAGCAGATCACCGTGCCGGTCGAACGCGAGGAGGTGGTGGTGGAACGTCGCCCCGCAAGCGGCCGGGCCACATCGGCGGAAATGGAAGCCGAGGAGATCCGCATCCCGGTGAAGGAAGAACGGGTCCGGGTCACCACAGAGCCGGTCGTCACTGAGGAGGTGACTATCGGTAAGCGGAAAGTGCGAGAGAACAAGACTGTGAGAGGCACGGTTCGCAAGGAGGAGGCCGTGGTCGAGTCCGAGGGCGATGCGACTGTGCGCCAAACCGTCAAAACGGGCGGTCGTAAGTCGTAATTTCCTTACGGATTGGGACTCATGGGCTAGCTGAACGCTTCCGGCGCCGCAGGTGCGGCGCCGGGAGTTCTCATTCGTAGCAATCTGGTGCGAGGCGAGTTGCGCTCGGCCGAGTAGGAGATCTGAGGCCGGGTTGAAGTAATATTGAAAATACGACCTTGCTTCAGTCTGGCTATTCGACCTTGCCGCAATCACTGATGGTGACCTTGGTCGATGTCTGCCCGCTCCGCGAGCCGACCGCTTCGATCTTCTGCACCACGTCGTACCCCTTCACCACCTGCCCAAATACGACGTGCCGGCCATCCAGGTGCGGGGTTGCGGTAGTGCATAGGAAGAACTGGGATCCGTTAGTGTTGGGGCCGGCGTTGGCCATCGACAGGGCGCCCGGGCCGAAGTGTTCGCCGGCCTTCCCCTCGAACGTCTCGTCGTCGAACCGGCTGCCGTAGATGGACTCGCCGCCCCGCCCGTCCCCGCGGGTGAAGTCACCGCCCTGGCACATGAACCCGGGGATCACGCGGTGGAACGTCGAACCCTTGTAGGCGAGCGGGGTCCCGGCCTTGCTCGTGGTGCCGACGCACAGTTGTAGGAAGTTCTCGGCGGTTTTGGGGCACGTGTCGGCGAACAGTTCCATCTCGATCCGCCCGGCCGCTTGGCCGCCGATGGCGATGTCAAAGAACACCGTGGGGTTCTTCGGGTTCACGGCGTGATGCGGCTTGTATTCGCTGGACATGGGACTCACTTGCGTGTGTGTGGAGATCGTGGTGCCCGGCGGGTCCGTCGCGCACGCGGGCGGGAATGCGAGGCCGGCCGGAACGATTCGACGCAGGCGGGGCGCCGGCCGTAATGCGTCACGGCTCCCGCTGAAAGAATCGGTCAGAGGAGATTATCGGCCCGCGATACGGGAAGACAAGGAAGCCGTGCCGGAAGGGGGAAACCGGGCGTGTGAAGCGCCATAACAACGCGGGGCGAGAGGCCACCAAGGGGACTTGAGCCGGCCATTCCCTAACCGGTTCCCGACGCACATTCGACACCCCGCACCGCAGCTCACCGCAATGGGCGAGACTTTTCCGGAGAGAAGTTCGGGGTGCGAGTGGGAACGGTCAGGTTCGGTTCACGGCCCGAAATGCCTCTGTCGAACTCGGAACGTGTGCTGCGGGCACGAGGAGCGACCATGCGCCCGGAAAATGTGGCAGACATGGCAACAGCCGGGAGCCTGTACTCTCGACTGTGCACGTCGGCCTGCGGTGCGTCTCATGAGCATGGCGAGTTGGCACGTTCCACCGTGTCATCACGATGAAACAAGGAACGGCCGCGGGTCGGGCTAGTCCTTCGTGTCGTCGTTGCTGAGGAAATCGAGAACGTCGGCTTCGTTCCACTCCTCGCCGTTCGTTTTGCCCTTCTGTTTGTCGTCGCGAGGCGGTTCGGAGTCGTTCACCCCCGGCAGCGCCAAGTCGATCTCTTCGACCGGTTCACTCAAATCCCCGAAAAGGTGCGCCTCGCCGAGCCGTTCCCACAGCAGCCGCGCGAACGGTTTCACCTCGATGTGCTCCTGCACCGCCCACCGGTCGCGGTCCTGCGGCCGGATGAACTGCGCCGTTCGCAACTTGCGCAACGTGGTGTGCGCGTCCGAGTCCCGCGCGAAGTCGGGGAAGATTTCTCCCACCGTCGGAGCGCCCGCGTGCTCCATGATGGCGCGCAGGGCGTCCCGCTCGTCGGGGCGGATGAACGGCGCCGCGGCTCGCATCTCACGGACCAGGGCCGTCAGTGCCGTCGCGAGCTCGTCCGCCGTGCAACTCATCGTTACCGGCCCGAGGTCGAGTTCCAGTTCGTGTTCCGCGTGGGTCAGGTGCATTGGGTTCTCCCGTGGCCCGGCGGGTCCGCGCGGCCGAGAGCCGCGGAGCGGAGCAGCCTCGTGAATGTGGCGACAGGGGCGAAACGGGGCGAAGGCGAAGCCCGAGCGATGTGGCGATGGGCGAACCGAAGTCAGTATAACCGCGCACGTGCTCTCACGCAACTCTCATCTCGGGAAACGAGCCCGCGCCGTTGGCGCGCCGGAAACGTGAACATACAATCACGTCGCGCCGCGAACCGGACGGCCCGGGACCGCGGCGCGCACCCGAAACGAGGCTCCGGATGAAGACGTTCGCACTGGTGGCGGGGTTGGTGGCGTGCTCGGCCCTGATCGCGCGGGCGGCCGACGAGAAGCTGGACCTGGCCGGCACGTACACCCTGGTGGCCGGCAAGAAGAACGGGGCGGACGTGGACGCGACCGCGAAGAAGGCCCAGTACATCGTCACCGCCGACAAGTTCACCATCAAGGGCGGCGAGATCACGTTCGTGATGGGGTACAAGCTCGACGCCAAGGCGACCCCCGCTCAGGTCGATATGGAGATCCTCGAAGGCCCCGAAGGCACCAAGGGCACGAAGGCGATCGGCATCCTCGAGCTGAAGGGCGACACGCTCAAGATCGCGTACTCGCTCGACAAGGAGAAGCGCCCGAAGGAGTTCGACGGCAAGACCGGCTACTACTTCGAGCTGAAGAAGGAAAAGGCGAAGTAGCGCCGCGTTCGTACACTCACTGCCATCTGCCGGCAGAGGTGCTGCCGGCGGTTCCGCCCGCCGCGCCCATTCCCTTCCGGACCGTTGTGATGCGTTCTTTGCTGGTCGCCGTCGCGCTGCTCGCGCTCGCCGTCTGTTCCACCCCCGCGGACGAGAGGCTGAAGGGCGTCGCGTGCCGCTCGGTTCACCTCGGCTACCCGGCGCCGGAGGGCGTGGCGTTTTACAACGAGTTGACGGTGGAGAAGTCCGCCGACGGCACGTACTTCATGGCCGCCGGGTGGGGTAAAGGGTATTTCGGCATTCAGGAACTCGCGAACGGCAAGAAGCTCGTGCTGTTCTCCGTGTGGGACCCGACCACCGGCGACGACCCCAAGAAGGTGGACGAAGCGAAGCGGGTGAAGATGCTCCACAAGGACGCCGCCGTCCGCGTCGGGCGGTTCGGGGGCGAGGGCACCGGCGGGCAGTCGTTCTTCGATTACGACTGGAAGGTCGGTGAGACCTACCGCTTCCTCGTGACCGCGAAGCCCGACGGCGACACGCGCACCGCGTACAGCGGCTACTTCTACGTGCCGGAAAAAACGGCCGGGGGTTCGGGCGGCTCCCCCCCGAAGGGGCAGTGGAAGCACCTCGTGACGTTCTCGACCCTCACAAAGGGGGAACTGCTCAAGGGGTGCTACTCGTTCGTGGAGGACTTCCGCCGGAACAAGGTCTCCACGACGAAGGAACGCCGCGCGAGCTTCGGCAACGGCTGGATCAAGCCGGCGAAGGGTGAGTGGGTGCCGCTGGATAAAGCCCGCTTCACCGCGGACGCCAACCCGGTCACCAACATCGATGCTGGCGCCGTGAGCGGGCGCTACTTCCTGGCCACCGGCGGCGACATCGAGAACAAGACCACGAAGTTGCGGGACGCCATTACGCGGGACAAGGAGAAGTCGGGCGCCAAGCCGCCCGCGGACCTGCCGAAGTTCGAGTAAGAGGTGCTCGCCGAGGGGGGGATGCCGCGACGTGTCGAACCGTCTGCCGACGCCGACGGTTGGCGCTCGCGGCCAGCAAATGGCGGGGTAGCGGCTCGCCAAAGTTCGGAGCGCAAACGTTGGCCGACCGCCCGGACGCGCCAACTCAGGCCGCTCGCACCGTTTCGCGTGCGCCGCGCCGCCGCTCCTTTCGCAACTCGTCGAGGTACGGGTAGAAGTCCACCTGGATCGTGTGCCGCGACGACGCCGTGTATCGCCGCCGCATCGCCCCGCGGTCGCGCCCGATGCCCGTCAGCATCTCGTCTCGCGTCGGCAACGCGCACTTGCCTTCAACGAGGTCCGCGACCCACTTCGACTGCTCTTCCGCCAGCGGCATGATCGCGCCCCACGGCTGCACCAGCCCGATAAAGTACAGACCGCGGTGTTCGGGGTGGACCACCAGCTTGTAGAGCCGCACCTCGTTGTCGCGGGCGTCGAACACCTCCGGCGCGAGGAACGGCACCCGGATGTCGTAGCCCGTGGCGTAGACGATCGCGTCCACGGGTTCGCGCGTGCCGTCTGTAAAGAGCACCTCGCGCCCGTCGGCGGCGCCGGTGAACTCCTGAATGTTGGGCTTCACCGTGACCCGGCCGTGGCCGATCAGGTTGAGCAGGTCCGACGAGATCGTCGGGTGCTCTTCCAGAATCCGGTGCCGCGGTTCCGGCAGGTGGAAGCGCTTGAGCTTGCCGCGCGCGAGCCGGAGGGCGGTGCCGAAAATGAGCTGCTGCGCCCGGAGCGGCAGGTGGCGCCACATCCACGGCGGCACCAACTTGTCGAGCGGGCGCCCGAACAGGTACTTCGGGATCAGGTGGACGCCGTGCCGCATCGCCAGGACGGTGCGGTCGGCGACGCGCGACACCTCGCACGCGATGTCGCAGCCCGAGTTGCCGGCGCCCAGTACCAGCACGCGCTGGCCCGCGAAGCTCTCGGGGGTGCGGTAGCGGCCGGCGTGCAGCGTCGTGCCGGCGAACGTGCCGGGGAACGTCGGCACGCGCGGGTGCCAGTGGTGCCCGTTCGCGACCACGACATCGGTGTACGTGCGGCTCTCGCTGTGGCCCGTTGCGTCGGTCGTTTCGACCCGGAACGTGCCGTCGGCGAGTGGCTCGACCCGCTGCACCATGGTGCGGAACGTGATCCGGTCGCGGAACCCGAAGTGATCGACGTAGGCGTCGAAATACCGCGCGATCTGCGAGTGGTGCGGGAAGTCCGGGTAGTCGCGCGGCATCGGGAAGTCGGCGAACTGCATCTTCGCGCGCGACGTGTTGATGTGCAGCGACCGGTACGCCACCGACGCGCCGCTGTCGTTCTCGTACCGCCACAGCCCGCCGACGTTCGACCCCTTCTCGAAGCAGTCGAACGGGATGCCACGCTCATGGAACGTCTTGGCCGCGACGATCCCGGACGAGCCGGCGCCGATCACACAAACCCTGCGCATAGTACCGCTCCGTGACGCGGCACATGTGATAACGGAAACGGGGGCGGCGGGGCAAGAGCGGTTGTCCGGAGCGGTCCTGACAGGGGGCTCACCGCTCGCCGGGTGCGGCCCACTTCGTGAGCGGTTCCGCCGGTCGCCACGTTTCGAGTTTCGTGAGCAGCTCCGGAACGGTTTCGGCGACCAGCAGCAGCTCGCGGTGCTTCGGCTTGAGGAGCCCTTCCGACACGATGTGGTCGAGCCACACCAGTAGCGGGGTGAAGAAGCCGTTGACGTTCAGCAGCGCGACCGGCTTGGTGTGGATGCCGAGCTGCGCCCAGGTCAGGATCTCGAACAGCTCGTCGCCGGTGCCGAACCCGCCGGGCAGCGCGACGAACGCCCCGGCGCGGTCGGCCATCAGCGCCTTGCGCTCGTGCATCGTGTTGACGACGATCAGCTCGGTGCAGTCTTCCTGGGCAATTTCCTTGAGCGCGAGCGAGTGCGGGATCACGCCCACCACCGCCCCGCCCGCGGCCAGCGTGGCCGACGCGACGACGCCCATCAGCCCGACCCGGCCGCCGCCGTACACGAGCGCCAGCCCGCGCCCGGCGAGCGCCGCGCCCAGCTCGCGCGCGGCTTCGGCGTAGAGCGGGTTCGTGCCGGCCGCCGACCCACAAAACACGCAAACGGAATTCAATGGCATGAGGGGCACCGCGGAACGTGAGAGAGTTCGGGCGGCTTCAATATAGTTCCGGACTTTAGGTTCGGAAGGGCGGGCTTCGGCTCATACCCAACCGCGGGCGCGGTACTCCTCCGGTACGTCCGGTGGCGGCTCCTTGCGCGCGACGCACGCCACGGCCGCGCGGACGCGGTCGGCCCAACCCGGGTCGTGCGGGGACACCACGCACACGTTCCGGTCCTACCGGTTCTCCTCCCACACGCCCCAACTGTCGTCGATGTGCAGGTGAATGCCGAACTGCGCCGGGCACTTGCTCGGGCCGCGGCGGCCGAACGTGCGCTCGTGCCGGTACTGGTTGACGACGTAGCCGAGCCGCACGCCGTAGCACCGGAGCCACCACCACACGGTTCGCGGGTCGCGGTACGAGGTCGTGTACACCCACAGCTCGTGATCGCGGCCGAGCTCCCGCAGCAGCGCGCCCGCGCCCGACCGCAGCGGCTCGTGGAGCCAGCCGCGCAACAGCCGCCACACGCGGTTCGGATCGTGCCGCGCGCCGTCGTGGTAGCAGATGAGCGTGTCGTCAAGGTCGAACGAGATTCGCATGGTTCCGGTACGCGACGGGTTCCGGCGCGGTTCGCCGTGCTTACCCATTCCTCCGGAAACGTCCCGTTCCGGCTGATTTCCTCCATCCGCCAGTTCCCCGAACCCGATAAACAGGACCGGCGGCGCGGGTCACGCGGCGCCGGCTTTCGGGGTGATCCGTATGGGCGGCCGGAACAAGCTCGTGATCGCGGCGCTCGCGGCGGCGCTGGGCGGTGGGTGCGGGACCGTCGATAACGTGCGCCGCCCGGTCTACCCGCTCCCGAACAGCCCGAGCACGCACGTGTGCCGGGTGTACGGCGGGGTCCGCGGCGACTTCGGCATGATGACCGAGTACCCGTGGCGCGAGACCCCGTCGCTCATCGATTACGTCGTGCTCCCGCTGATGGCCGCGGTTGATCTGGGGCTGTCGGCCGCCGGAGACACGGTTACGCTGCCGTACACGGTCGGCGTGGAGGTGTGGCGGGCGTTCAACCCCGGCCCGCCGCCGCGCGAGTCGTTACAGTTGCCGGTCACCGTTGCGGAGCCCACACCGCCGACCGGGCAGGTTGTGCGGCCGTAAGCGGGGCCTGCGGGAGATATTCCGGTGGTGCCGGGTTTGCGTGCCGGCGCCCCGTATTCTATCGTCCTTTAGCAACGGCCGAGGGCGATTTTGGTTCTCGGCCGGGGGCGTGTGCCGGCGCGTTCTGTCGCGTCACACCTTTCATCCTCGAAAGGGCTAACCCGCTGCGAAGCGGGGGCGCAAAGCCACGGGCCTGCGGTCTCCCCACCACACCGACCGCAGGTCGCCTGGTTGCCGAAGGGTATGGCGGTGAAAACCTGTCCATCCCTGGGGGCGTGGGGTCACACCCGCTCCCCTCCGCGCGTCGGAGCACGGGCTCACACCCGGTGCCGCCAGCGCACGCCCCGCTACGTTCAACATCTCTGGTCATTGGCCGCGTTCGGCGCGCCGTTCGACTCGCCGCGAGTGACGCCGAATCCCATCTGCGTCGTGCGACGCAAGCTCAACGAAGAGTTTCTGTAGTTTCACGTGAGACGCGGGCCGTCAGGAGCGGCTGCGAAAGCACTCAGAAGGCTCTTCCGCCCGCCGCCCGTTTGGAAGAACGGTATGTGCCCGGACGGCACATCAACTGGGCGCGGCTGTCGGACCCGAACTGAATTTCCCCGTGCCCGCGTAACTTGCTTAAAATCCAGGCGTTCTGGCGATTCGTGCGGCTCACTTCCGTTTTGGTATTTGGTGTTGAGACGACGTTTGTGCGCATCACCAGAGGACTCGCATGATCGGTTCCATCGGTTCGACCGCGTCAACGCTCTCGGTCGCGTCTGTTTTACAGCCCGGAATAACCTCGGCCGCGCGTGGAGCTGATGCACTCACCGGTGTCGGTGACACCGCCGACATCTCGGGGCCGGGGAAACTGTTCGCGGCGCTCAAGGAACTGGCCGCGGAAGATCCCGAGAAGTTCAAAGCGGTGGCCGCGGACATCGCCACCAAACTCAAGGAAGCCGCAGAAACGGCGAGCGATTCGAGCGGTTCGGCCGCCGGACCCAGTTCGTTACTGTCCGACCTCGCCGCCAAGTTCGAGAAGGCGGCGGAAACGGGGGATGTGTCCGTGCTGGAACCGCCCTCGCAGGGGCCGGGTGGGGTTGGTGGCTACGACCGTACCGGCCGGCCGAACGGTCCCCCGCCGCCCCCGCCGGAGGGCTCGGGCGTTGACCTGAAGTCGCTCTTCGACTCGATCACTAAAGAGGTGACCGACGCGCTGGCCGCGTGACCACGGTTAAACGGTTCGCCCGAGCGACGGCCTCGGGCGAACGGGCCACTGATAGGCTGGCCCTTGCCGTAAACACCACGTCGGGCCGTTCTACGGATCGCAAACGATGCGGTGTGCGGGGGGTGAAGGCGGTTGTTCATACGTCGCGTCGATCGGTGCGGCGGGTCCGTGCCACACGGTGCGGCGCGTTGAGCGGGCGCTCGCACGCCCAACTGCCTGCGTAACCGAGCGATACCGCTCGCCTTCTTTTCGTTCGCTCGTACACTGCCGGAACTCCCTGCAGACGTTTACTCGCCCGCTTTACTCCGAGAGGCCCGATGCCCGTACGTCCCGTTACCCACTTCACGTGGCAAGTGCTCCGCACTGTGAAGCGGAGCAAGAAGCCCTTGACCGGTCGCGACCTGCGGCTGGCGCCCACACGGAACACGAAGGACGGTTCGTTCCTGACGGCGCTCGTCGATCAGGGGCTCCTGGTCGCCGTTACCGGGTCGAGCGACATCCCGTTCGAGGCGACGTTCTCGCTCACCGAAAAGGGGCAGCACGCGGCCGAGTACGGCGAGTACGAGTACGATCTGAAGTCGAAGTCCGCTCCCGTGCCGGCCCCCGCGCCGCCGGCCCCCAAAGCCACGGTGGTTGCCAAGAAGAAGCGGTAACGGGCGTGAAACGCCAAACGCCCGGCGACGCGCGCCGGGCGTTCGTTTCGGACTGGTGACCCGTTCACTCTTTCGTAAATTTGTTGGGCACCGGGTTCATATTCTTCAGCACGAAGAGGTGCTGCTTTTCTCCCGCCTTGAATTCTTTCGGCGTCTCGCCCCCCGGCAGGGCGTACACGATTGTGATCGTATCACCCTCTTTTTTGATCAGCCCGTTCGCGGTCGATTCTTTCGGTTGGTGACTCGTCATCTTGATGGCCCACGGCGTTTTAGCCTTATCGATCGTGTAGGTGGCAGCGAAGAACTCCTTCTTGTCCTTGTCGGTGCCCACGATCTTGTCGCCGGTGAACCGCACCAGTGAGCCCTTGATTTCGCCCTCGGGAATGGCCTTGCCATCTTTTTGACCCGAAACGATCGTGTAGCCGCCGTCAAGTTCCCCGGCGGCCTTCTTCTCGTCCTTTTTGTCGTCGGCGGTTCCGGGCGAGCCCGTCAAAACCACCACGGTTGCCGCTGCGAACAGAAGTGCGGAAACGAAGGTGCGCATTGCGGTTGTTCCTGGTGTTAGCGCCCCGCTACAGGTGCGGGAACTGCGAACCATTGGAGCAACCGCTGTGCCGTGGTCGGAGTCAGGACGACAGCTTCGAGGACCGGGCACGCAGGAGGTGATCGACCAGCACGAGGGCAACCATCGCCTCGCCCATCGGGACGAAACGCGGCAGCAGACAGGGGTCGTGGCGGCCCTTCACGAGAATCTCCGTCGGCCGGCCGTCGCGGTCGATCGTTCGCTGCGTGCGGGGGATGCTGCTGGTGGGCTTGATGGCGGCCCGGCAGACGATCGGCATTCCGCTGGAAATGCCGCCGAGCATCCCGCCGTGCCGGTTCGACTCGGTGCGCACCCGCGGGCCGTGATTCGGCTCCCACACCGTCGCGTTGCAATCGGCCGCGTCCGGGGCGACCGGGGACTCGTGCGCTTCCGGGGGCGCGAACACGTCGTTGTTCTCGCTGCCGCGCATGGTGGCGACCGTGAAGCCCGCGCCGTACTCAAACCCCGTGACCGCCGGCAGCGACAGAAGTGCTTTGGCCAGATCGGCTTTCAGCTTGTCGAAGACGGGTTCGCCGAGCCCCGCGGGGACGCCGGTCGCGACCAACTCGCACACGCCGCCGATCGAGTCGCGGTCCATTCGCACGTCGTCGATGAGCTGAAACATCTGGGCCGCGGTTTCCGGCACCGGGCAGCGCACCGGGGTTGCTTCGACCTGCTCCAGTGTCACGGCGGTCGGGTCGGGAACGTGCGCGATGAGTGGGCCGACCTGCTTGACGTACCCGAGCACGCGAATCCCGTCGCGCGCAAGGAGCTTTTTGGCGACGGCGCCGGCCGCGACCCGGCTCACCGTCTCGCGCGCGCTGG
This sequence comes from Gemmata algarum, assembly GCF_034097035.1. NCBI lineage: Bacteria > Pseudomonadati > Planctomycetota > Planctomycetia > Gemmatales > Gemmataceae > Gemmata > Gemmata algarum. The sequence continues at coordinate 31,298 of NZ_JAXBLV010000133.1, read as the reverse complement.
ACCGCCCCCCGCCGCGGTAGTCGCGGAACCCGTACTTCGCGTCGAACGTGTAGTCCGCGTGGCCGGGGCGGTACTTGTCCTTGATGTCGCCGTAGTCGCCGCTCCGCTGGTCGCTGTTGCGGAACGTGATGGCGATGGGGGTGCCGTCGGTCTTCCCCTCGAACACCCCGGACCAGATTTCGGGAAGGTCCTGTTCGTCGCGCTGGGTGGTGAGCTTGCTCTGCCCCGGGCGCCTGCGCCGCAGGTCCGGGAGCAGGTCGTCAACCGAGAGCTCCAACCCCGCGGGGCACCCGTCGATAACGACCACGTTTCCGGGGCCGTGGCTGACGCCGGCCGTGGTGACGCGAAACAGTTTGCCGAATGTGTTGCCTGCCATCCCGCAATTGTATCGCTTCCACCGGCCCCGGGCTGGAGTCGGCCCGGCCGGCGCGGGTAGATTGAATGTGAGACATGGCCCCAAACTTGATGGTTTCAAGTTTCGGTTGCGGGCTCCATCAGGCGACGCGACGAACCGCCCAGCGGTTTCGCGGCCGCCGGAGCTTCACGTGGGGCCGGCACCTGGAACCCGGAGGGACTCACCCCAATGCGACCCGCATTCGCGTTCGGCGTGCTGCTCGGCACGATGACACTGGCGCACGCGCAACCGTCCAAGGACCCGGACCCGCGGTACGGGGTCAACGCGCGGGTCAAGGTGCATTCGCAAGCGAGCCCGAAAGAGGCGCTCAAAACCACCCTCGCGCTGATCGACGCGGGACAGTACGCGTACCTCGCGGCCCACGTCCTCGACCCCAAGTTCGTGGACGACATGGTGGCCGATCGCGCCAAGGGGTTTGAGGCCGGGGTGGAGCGTGAACTGGCCGCGCTGCGAGAGTTCCAACGCGCCCATCCCGACCAGGTGCAGGCGACGGACCGCGTCCCGCTGGACCCGAAGGAGTTCCGGGCGGCGGCCGAGCAGAAGGCGCGCGAGCTGGCGTTCAAGCAGTTGCTGCGCGACATCGAGGAGAAGTTCCGTGAGGACCCACACGCGCTGAAAGACTTGCGGACGATCCTGCGCGAGGGCAAGTTCTCGGAGGCCGACCCGACGGCGTCCGCCGGGCACGGCACGGTGAAGGGGCGCACGCTGCACTTCAAGAAGATCGGCGACCGCTGGTTCCTGGAGAACCGGGTTGCCGAGGAGCCCAAGAAGGAAGAAGAGCCGAAAAAGGAAGACCCCAAGAAAGAGCCGTAACGGCCGTTCGTCGGCGGAGTGCGCTCCGCCGACACCCTACTTGTTAACCCACTTCAAGATGATCGGACCGGGTACGGTCATTTTCACGACCATCTGGAGCGACGACCCCTGCGGCTTGTGCTTTTCTGGCGGCTTCGGTTTGTCGTCCTTTTGCTCCTGACGCTTCTCGTTTGCCCGTGACGGCTTACGCGAACCGACGGGCCGCACCGGCTTCCGGCGTGCCGGGTTCTGGGGGGCTTCGTCGGCCGCGTCGATGTTGAGCGTCAGCGCCGCCATCCCCACGACCGCGCCGTACTTGTTCAGCACCGGCCCGCCGCTCGAACCGCTCGCGTAGTCGGCGGTGACGCTCATCCACTTCTCGCGCTGCTTGTTTTCGTTGGTGTAGGTGCTGTACCGCGTGACCGCGCCCTGGGTATACACGTAGAACAGGTCGCCCGGGTGGCTCAGCACCCCGACCCACGAGCCGACCTCGGCGAACGCGGGCGACACGGCCAACGGCACCAGCCCCCGGGCCGGGATGCGGAACACCGCGACGTCGGCGGTTTTGTCGCCGCCGAGGAAGTCGGTGACCGGGTACACGTTGCCGTTGCGGTCGGCGGCCCCGAACACTTCGCCGCCTTTGAGGTCCTCGAAGACGTGCCAGTTGGTGACGAGCACGCCGTCGGCGGCTGCGACCCATGCGGTCGCGTAGGTACCGGTTTCCCAGTTCCCGTCCTTATCGGGGTACACGCTGCCGACGATGAACACGCCCGGTTCAGCGAGCCGGTACACCTCTTCCGGCGTGAGGGCCTTGACGCCCGGTTCGGCGGCGGCGACGCGGGCGCTGCCGGGCTTGATTTTCGCGAGGAGCTTCGTGTGCGCGAGCGGCTTCTTGGCCTCCGCCAGCTCTTCGAGCTTCTCGTACAGGTTGTTGTACACCGCGTCGTCGTCGACGAACTTCGGCTCGCGAGGGGCCTCGGCCTTGGGCGGCTGGGCGACGGCACCGAGCGCGACTGCGCAGCCGAGCAGGAGCGCGAGTGGGAGGGCCGGGGGCATCGGGTTGCGCATATGCTCTCGGTCGCTTGCGGGATTAAGTGGCTTGGTAAGCAGTCAAGAGGCGCGGCAGTTCGAGGAGCGCGCTCTCAAATTCAGCGAGGCGCAGTTGCAGTTCCGCCCGTTCTAATGGCGTCAATCGCCCCTGATCGATCATTCCCGAAACCTGCTGGGCGAGACCGCGGGCGGCGGGTCGGAACCGGTCCAAAAAAACTCTGACGGCTTGGAACTCTGCCGCGACCACCCGTTGCGTCTCTTTCCCATAGAGGCTTTTCGTCGCCGCCTCTTTCAAGTCCCTGAGCTGTGTGTGAATGCCGGACATCTTTTGCTGGTACTCGCGCAAGAGCGGCACAACCGTGGCAGTGAAGGTCTCGGGCGGATCGATCACGACTTCTTTGCTCACGGCTTCTCCTCCCAAGCTCGGATCGTTTGGAACACCCGCACAAGGCGCTGCACAGTGGCGGCCAGGCGTGGCATGTCGAAACTGCCAGACGCGGTCGAGTACAGCTTTTCGCCCGCAAGCGTTTCGAGGTTTTTGAGGATCAGCGAAACGAATGCGAAATCGTGTCGGAATGCGTGAGCGCCGAGAGCGTTTTGCATCTCCCGCACCGCGGTCATGTACTCGCCCGCTTGGTAGTGGCTTTCGACCTCTCCTTGTTGCCCGGCCCACAGATCCTGTTTCGCGACGACCGACAGAAACCAGATCTTTTGTTTGCAGACCGAAACGAACGGAGCCAACTGCCGAAGGACGCGCAACTCCTCTTGCCGGCGGTCGGTGGGGAGAGCCGACAAGAAGCCCGGTTTGGTTCCAGTCGTCGCCCACAAGGCATGAGATTTGTAGCTCGGCGTACTGAACGTGTGGTATCCGTACGCGCTCACCAAAATGATGCCCCGGAACGCGCCCTCCGCAATTTGGCGGTGCAACCCGGGCCACGTGTGTTCTCTGCGGAACGTTTGGCCCGGTGCCACGACGACCTTAACGGTCTCGTCGTCTTGTAGTGGGAACTCCTCGATACCGTCGCTTTCTGTGTACTTGCCGGCGTTTTCGTCGAACCAGTCCAACTGACCGGCGAGGAGCCGCGCGAGCGTGGTTTTACCCACGCCACCAGGACCGATGATGAGAACACCGCGACTCGGTTCCGGAAGCCCTTCATCCGACCGCGAGGGGCGATTGAATTGGTCCTTCAGCCATTCCCAAATGCCGCACAAGACGCCCTTCGTGACTTCGCGGCCGGCGTTCTCGATATCGAAAGCACCTTCGCCCATCTCGTATCCCCGGACGAATTATCGCACGCCGGCGCCGAGCCGTCTACTCCGTGCGCTTGGCGCGGGTCTCAGCGTACCCGGCTTCGAGCCGGCGGGTCAACTCGGGGAACTTGTCGAACAGCCGCTTCGGCGCCCGCTTCTCGCACCGCGTCAGCGCGTACGCCGTCAGCAGCGGCAGCGCGATCGTCGAATCGACGTAGCACGTCACCGAGTCCGGGAGCTTCTCGGGGTCCACCTTGCCCCACGTCATCGCCTCGCTCGGCGTCGCGCCGCTCAGCCCGCCGGTGTCCGGGCGGGCGTCCGTGAACTGCAAGAAGTAGTCGTGCCCCGCCTCGAGCAGCCCGAGCACCTCCTGAATCTGCGGCTCGGTCTGGAGCATGAAGTTCTTCGGGCTGCCGCCGCCCAGGATCAGCACGGAACTGGTGCCGCCGGCCGCCTTCGCGTCCCACACGATCGACGCCGACTGGTTCACGTCGCGGAGCGGGTCGATGCGGAGCTGCGAGCCCTCCAGCATCAGCGCCGCGAGGTTCATCCCGATGGAGCTGTCGCCCGGCGAACTGGTGAAGATCGGCACCCCGTGCCGGTACGCCGCGGCCAGCAGGTTCTTGCCCTTCACCCCCGTCTGGTCCTCGCGCTCCGCGAGGTACTTCCCGACCAGGTTGTGGAACTCCGCGGTTCCCATCGTGTGCTGGAACGCGTCCCCGCGGCACAGGGCGCGGAAGAACTTGTCCGTGCCGAGCAGGTTCTCGTAGTCGAAGACGATGTCGTAGATGCGGATGACCTGGTTCTCGCGCAGCTCGTGGTCCGGCAGGCTCGGCCCGGCCTGGAACAGGTCCATGCCCAGCGCGTAGTGGGTGTCGTGGTACAGGTTCGCCCCGGTCGAGACGATCCAGTCGATGAACCCGGCTTCCACCAGCGGCACCAAGCACGACATCCCCAAGCCGGCGGGCGTCAGCGCCCCCGAGAGCGCCAGCCCGATGGTGCCGTTGTCGGCCAGCATCTTGCGCACGAAGAGCTGGCACCCCTCCCGCAGCCGGCCGCCGTTGTACGAGAGGAACGCGCCGTCGATGAGGTCCGCGGTCCCGGCGCCCGGCGCGACGGGCGCCGGGTCGATGCGGTGGCGGCTGATCTTGTGCAGGAACTCCTTGTTGGCGTCCGTCCCGGCGTGGCGGTCGTAGCTCGGCTTGTGCGGGTGCATGGCGTCCGTGGGTCAGGGGTCGGGGGCAAAGGGGCATTCTATGACGCCGAGTTCGCGCAGCGCCGCGGCGTACTCCTCCGGCGTGTTCAGGTTGCGGAGCGACCGGAGTTCGGGGTCCGCGTCGCGCAACTCGCTCGCGCTCAAGGCCCGGGGCGGTACGAGGGTGAAGAGGTCCGTCATACGCAGCCGGTTCGCCGCCAGCATCGCGCGCGCGACCGGTAGCACGCGCGCGCGGTAGGCCGCGGCCAGCGGGTGGAGCCGGCCGCCGATTTGAGGTACCGCGGCCCAAACACTCACCCACCAACCCTCTTCCTGGAGGGAGGGTGAGAGCGACAACCGCCCCCCCGGCCCCCTCCCTGAAGGGAGAGGGAGTTCGCTCGCTCCGCTTTGCGAATCGAGTTCGCTGAGCAGTTTTAAAGGGTCTTGGCTCCCCCTTCCTTCAGGGAGGGGGCCGGGGTGCGGGTTGTCGTTCTCATCTCTTCCCTTCGGTGTGTGGGTGGGAGGTCCGCTTAGCCCCGTGACCACACACCGCACGAACGCCGGCGTCAAGAACGGGGCATCGCACGCGGACAGGTACACCGCGTCACACGCCCCGTCGAGGGCCGTAAGCCCCGCGACCAGCCCGCCGAGCGGGCCGCGGCCCTCCACCTCGTCGCGAACGACGGGCACGCCGTCCGGCAACGGTGGGATCTCCTGGTCCGGCGCCGCGACCACGACGACAAGGTCGGTCGATTCGCGCACCGCGCGAACTACCCGCTGGAGCAAAAGCTCGTTGCCGAAGGGGAGGGCCGCTTTCGCACGCCCCATACGCGCGGATTTGCCCCCGCACAGGACGATTCCACCGACTTTCATGCGTCGCTGCTCCGAAATCATGCGCCGGGCCGAATTCTGCGCCACCGCGCATATTTTCTATTAGCCGGCAGAACGTGTGTTACTGTCCTATGAGAAGTGTATCTAGCGCTTTGCGCCCCGGTGCGTGTGAGTACGCCGATGTTCTTTACTGCTTTCCGGCGGCTGTTCCGACGCGAACCGTCGCCCCAGTTACACACCTCGGACCTCGTGCGGGACCTCGGGCGCATCGAGTCGTTCCCGACGCTCTCGCACGTCACCGTGCGGGCGATGGCGCTGACCAACGACCCGAAGGCCACGCTGGCGGACGTGGCCGAACTGATCCGGCACGACCCGGTGCTGTCGGTCGGCGTTTTGAAGGTGGCGAACTCGGCCGCCAACCGCGGCCGCCGCGCCAGCGAGAACGTGCAACAGGCGACCGTGCGGCTGGGCATGCGCCGGTGCCAGCAGGTCATCGCCACGGTCGGCGTGCGCGGGGTGTTCAAGTACACCTCGCCGCTGGCGGAGCTGATGTGCGAGACCCTGCTGCGGCACTCGCTGTTCACCGCCAACATCGCGTCGCGCCTGAACGCCGCCGGCGAGCTGGGGTTCCGCGGCGAGGAGTTCACCGCCGGGCTGCTCCACGACATCGGGCGCGTCATCATGTGCGTCCGCGCGCCGGCCGCGTTCGCGTCCCTGGACCCGCTCACGTTCCAGGAGGACGGCGGCGTTCTGGCGCGGGAGCGGGACGCGATCAAGTTTGACCACTGCGAGATCGGGGTGCGGTTCGCCCGCGCCAACCAGTTGCCCGCGACCGTCACGAACGCGATCCTGAACCACCACTACCCGCAAGCCGAGCGCGAGTTCCCGGTGCTGGTGGCGCTCGCCGCGGTCGCCGACGGGATCGCCAACCACGCCCAGCGCGAGCGCAAGCTGACCAACTACCGGCCCGAGAAGTGCCCGGGCTTCATCCGGCTGCTGGCCAACGTCGGTCCCGAGAAGACGCGGGCCGTGCGGGCCGCCGTGTCGCGGGCGGTGGTGGACTCGCTGCGCGAGACGCGGGCCATGCTGAAGCTCACCGCGACGATGTGACGTGCCCGGCGCGTGACTCATCTCAACGAAGCCGCCCGAGCTTTTGCGCTCGGGCGGCTTCGTTATGGACGGGCGCGGGCAGAACCCCGGAATCGCATTAAGAACGGTCCCGAGCGACTGCTTCGTCCGCGCCGATTACTGCTCCGTGATGATCTCGCCGCCGTCGCGCGTCGAAAAGTTGTGGATCGTGGCCAGGGCCAAGCTGTTCGAGAAGAACCGGACGCTGCCGTCCGCCAGGACGATGTTGACGCCGCCCGAGTGACCGGAGTTGAGCGGGAAGTTGGGGCCGGCGTCGTTGTGGACGCCGGCGGCCTGTGCCGTCGCCGTGTTCCCGGCGGTCCCGGCCGGGATGACCCCGCGCTGGTTGAGCTGGTAGCGGTTCGCGGTGCAGTTGAAGTGCCGCCCGTCCGCGCCGGTGGCCGCCCAACCGCTCCCGTTCGGGTGGGCCGCCCCCATGGTCCACCCGTAAAGCGTGGCGCTGTTCCCGACCCCGGTCGTGAACCCGGCCGTCATCGGCGCGCCGGTCGCGTCGCGCAAGTGGTCGCTCTGCTCGCCCACCATCCAGGTGTTGCTGGTCCCGTCGGTGATGCTGGTCAACTGGAGCCGGCTGCCGGCGTAGAGCACGCCGTTGGAACTGCCGAGGGCGCCGGTGCCGCTGTTACAGCAGGTCACCTGGTGGATGCCCGGGGCGGTGGACACGATCACGGAGCCGGCGATCCCGGAGTACGAGGAGTTCATCTTGACCGCGGTGGTGCCGCCGGCGCCGGTCTGGAAGTCGGGCACCGGGCTGGAGGGGCACCGCAGCGGCTTGATCATGATGTTGGTGATGAGTGCCCCGTTGGCCGTGTTGCTGTACCCGCTGTGGCCGGTGAGGGACCACTGGCGGTAGATGTTGTCCTGTTCGATGAACGGCAGGATGTACACCTTCCACGACGAGCCCCAGCGGACGGCCGTGTCGGTACCGAACGGGGGCATGTCGTTGGCGGCGCCCGGGGGCAGGCGGTTGTTCTGGTCGTGGAAGTTGTGGAGGGCGAGGCCGAGCTGCTTGAGGTTGTTGCTGCACGACATGCGTGCGGCGGCCTCGCGGACCTTTTGCACCGCGGGCAGCAGCAGCCCGATCAAGATCGCGATGATCGCAATGACGACGAGTAGTTCGATCAGCGTGAAACCACGCCTACTGGTCCGGGCGTTCGACACGGGCATTGGACGGGCTCCTGGACGGGGAGAAACCGATGAGTCGACTTGCGTGAACCCACGTCGCTGTGGGGTATCGCCGGGGTGAGCATGAGCTGAACGAACCCACTTTCATCTGGGCGAGTGAGAAAATCAAGTGGGAACTTTCTGAGAATTCGGTTCCTCCCTCGTTTCGCTACTTGAGTTCGACGTTGTAGGTGAACGGGTCGGCGTTCACGTCGGTGGTCAGGTCGGTGCTGTTTTCGGCGGTGTACTTTTGGGGGATGGGGACCCACTTGGCGCCGGGGGGCGGCTGCTTGACCCCTTCCGGCATGGTGTAACCGGACGACTTATCGACGGGCCGCAGGAACCCGTTCTCGACGAACACCTTGCACGGCCCCATTGGCACCGACTTGACCGTGTACGTGCCGTCGGCGGCAACGTCTCCGGACCCGACGCGGTGGACGGCGACGGTCGAGCGGAAGTGAATGGTGCCCCCGGTCAGCGGCTTGCCGCCCGCGAGGGTCACCTTGCCGGTCACGGTCGCCGACCGCTCCTCCGGCGGCTTGCCGCACCCCAAGAGAGCGATGCCGGCACAAAACGTGAGAGCGCGGAACAGGTATGTGGTCATGTTAATGGGGCGTTGAAGAGGTCCGGGGAGGTTCAAAAGAAAAGCGACCCGGGGACCGGGTCGCTGGGCGCGGCTCGTCGGGATCAGAAGTTCGGGATCACCTCGCCGCCGGCGCGGGTGGCCAGCCACTGGAGCGTCTGAAGGGGCGTGGAGGCGGACACGAACCGCACGCTGGCGTCGCCCATCAGCATCTGCGCGCCGCCGCTGTGGCCCGACGAGAACGGGATGTTCGTGCCGGCGTTCTCGTTCGTGCCGTTGGCCGCACTGTTGCCGAGCCCGCGCTGGTTGATCTGCCAGCGGACCGTTGTGCAGTTGAACGTGCGGATGTTCACGTTCCCGCTCCCACTCGTGGCGCACCCCATCGTCCAGCCGTGCGGCCCCTGGCTGGTGATCGCGGTGTACGCGCCGGTGATCGGCTGGTTGCTGGCGTCGCGCAGGTGGTCGCTCTGCTCGCCGACCAGGATCGTGTTGCTGGTGCCGTCGGAGATGTCCGTCAACTTCACCTGGCTGTTGGGGTACAGCACGCCGGCCCCGCTCACGAGGTTGCCGCTGCCGTTGCAGCACTCGGTCATGTTCGCCACATCGCTGGCGATGGCCGAGCCGGCAACGCCCACGTAGGAGCTGAACATCTGGATCGCCCCGCCGTTGTACGAGGAACTGTAGAAGTCCGGGAGCGGCGACGACGGGCAGCGGTACGGCTTGATGGTGTTGCGGTGGACGAGCGGCGCCGTCTGGGACATGTTGGTGCCGTTCGTGTAGCCGCTACTGTTGTTGAACTGCCACTGGCGGAAGATGTTGTCCTGCTCAAGGAACGGGAGGATGTACACCTTCCACGACGACCCCCAACCGTTGGAGCCGTTGCCGAACGGGGCCACGTCGTTCGAGCACCCCGGGGGCAACTTCTGGTTCTGGTCGTGGCAGTTGTGCAGAGCCAGCCCGATCTGTTTCATGTTGTTACTGCACGACATGCGCGCGGCGGCCTCGCGGACCTTTTGCACCGCGGGCAGCAGCAGCCCGATCAAAATCGCAATGATCGCGATGACGACGAGCAACTCGATCAGCGTGAACCCACGCCGATGACACCGAACGTTTGACGCGGACATGGGACTCCTGAGGCGGGAGTAATTGGATGAGACAATTTGCGTGAACCCACGAGTGTGGGGGTACCGCCGGTGTGAGGGTGGCCTAGATAACTCAACTTTCGGTTACGGGACTTTGAAAATCAACCAAAAAAGTTTGTGAGAGTTCGAGCCCTGCGATCCGACCCACACTCACGGCGCGTGGTCGCACGGCTCCCGGGTTGCGGGGCGGTGCGTGCAGACGGTACGCTTTAAAACCCGAGTTTCTAACAGTGCGGACCGCAAAGAACCGTAAATCACTCCTGGTTCTCAGACTCGGCTCATTTCCTTACGCTTCAGGGGACTCGCGTGAAAACCGTTCTGCTCCCGATCGGCGACGCGGCCGAGGTGCTTGACACGTATTACCCCCTGTTCCGGCTGCGCGAGGAGGGGTACACGGTCCTCGTCGCGGGGCCGGAGGCCCGGCCCTATCACCTCGTGCTGCACGAGCGGCCCGACGGCTGGGACATCACCCAGGAGCGGCCCGGCTACACCCTTCAGGCCGATGTCGCGTTCCGGGACGTGAACCCGGACCACCTCGCCGGCATGGTCATCACCGGCGGGCGGGCGCCGGAGTACCTCCGCTACGACGCCGACCTGCTGCGCATCACCCGGGCGCTGTTCGCCGCCAACAAGCCGGTCGCCAGCGTGTGCCACGGCATCGAGATCGTTGCCGCCGCCGACGTGATCCGCGGGCGCGAGGTGACGACCGTTGCCAAGTGCGCGCTGGACTGCACCTTCTCCGGGGGCGTGTACGTGAACCGCGAGGTGGTGGTGAGCGGGAACCTCGTGACGTGCCGTACCTGGCACGACAACCCGGCGTGGATGCGCGAGTACCTCAAGCTGCTCCGGGCCACGGGGTGAAAAGCGGGACCGAGGGACGGCCGCAAAAAAGCCCAAAAGCCACAAAAGGCGAGCGGAATGGCCCGCGCCGAAGAACGCGTTGTCCGCCCGGGCCGGTCGTGCCCGTCCGTTCCGTTTTGCGCTTTTTGTGCTTTTTTGCGGCCATTCCTCTTCGGTACCCGGTCGGCCGCCTACCCACTGCCCACTCCAACTCCAACAATATCAGAATCAGCGCTCACTCCTCCTGCCCGCGGGTTTCAGTCATGCCAAACAGTTTCGGAAGCCTCTCCACCCTGTCCGTCGGCGGTAAGCCGTACACGATCCACAAGCTCGCGGCGGTCGAGGCGGTCCACCCGCAGGCGAAGAAGCTCCCGTACTCGCTCAAGATCCTGCTCGAGAACCTGCTCCGCACCGAGGGCGTCAGCCTCGCGGTGCGCAAGGCCGACATCGACGCGCTGGCCCTGTGGCAGCCGAAGGCCGAGCCGAACGTGGAGATCGCGTTCACGCCGGCCCGCGTGCTCATGCAGGACTTCACCGGCGTGCCGTGCGTCGTGGACCTCGCGGCGATGCGCGACGCCATGAAGACGCTCGGCGGCGACCCCGCGAAGATCAACCCGCTGGTGCCCGTCGAGCTGGTCATCGACCACTCGGTGCAGGTGGACGAGTACGGCACCGACCGCGCGTTCCGCGACAACGTGGCGCTGGAGTACGAGCGGAACCAGGAGCGGTACACGTTCCTGCGGTGGGGCCAGAACGCGTTCCGCAACTTCAAGGTGGTGCCGCCGGGCACCGGCATCTGCCACCAGGTGAACCTCGAGCACCTGGCGCGCGGGGTGTTCACCGACGCGCACGGCGTGGCGTACCCGGACACGCTGGTGGGCACCGACAGCCACACCACCATGATCAACGGGCTCGGGGTGCTGGGCTGGGGCGTCGGCGGGATCGAGGCCGAGGCCGCCATGCTGGGCCAGCCGGTGTCCATGCTGATCCCGCAGGTGATCGGGTTCAAGCTGTCCGGCAAGCTGTCCCCGGGGGCCACCGCCACGGACTTGGTGCTGACGGTCACGCAGATGCTCCGCAAGAAGGGCGTGGTCGGCAAGTTCGTGGAGTTCTTCGGCCCGGGGCTGGCCGACCTGCCGCTGGCGGACCGGGCGACGATCGCGAACATGGCGCCCGAGTACGGGGCCACGTGCGGCATCTTCCCGGTGGACGCCGAGACGCTCCGGTTCCTCACCCTGACCGGCCGCCCCGCGGAACTGGTGAACCTGGTCGAGGCGTACTACAAGGAGCAGGGGCTGTTCCACGACGCGCACACCCCCGAGGCCAGCTACACCGACACGCTCGAGCTCGACCTGTCCACGGTGGAGTCGAGCCTCGCCGGCCCGACCCGGCCGCAGGACCGCGTCCCGCTCCGGACGATGAAGGCGGCGTTCGCCGAGGCGCTGCCCAAGCTGAAGGCCGGGGTGAAGAAGCCGACCGCCGTGCCGCTGGCGCTGGCCGCCCCGGCGACCGGGCCGTTCGGCGCCAAGGAGCCGGCCGCGGTGACGGTGCCGCCGGGCGCGCTGCACGACGGCTCGGTGGTGATCGCCGCCATCACGAGCTGCACCAACACCTCCAACCCGTCGGTCATGATGGCCGCCGGGGTGCTGGCGAAGAAGGCCGTGGCCAAGGGCCTGAGCACGCAGCCCTGGGTGAAGACCTCGCTGGCCCCGGGGTCGCAGGTGGTCACCGACTACCTCACGAACGCCGGGGTGCTGACCGACCTGGAGAAGCTCCGGTTCAACGTGGTCGGGTACGGCTGCACCACCTGCATCGGCAACTCCGGCCCGCTCCCGGAGGCCGTGTCCCGCGAGGTCGGGGCCGAGGGGCTGGTGGTGTCGGCGGTGCTCAGCGGGAACCGGAACTTCGAGGGGCGCGTCCACCCCGAGGTGCGGGCCAACTACCTCGCCTCCCCGCCGCTGGTGGTGGCCTACGCGCTGGCGGGCCGCGTGGACATCGACTGGGACAGCGAGCCGGTCGGCACCGGCGCGGACGGCGCCCCGGTGTTCCTCAAGGACATCTGGCCGACGCACGAGGAGGTCGCGTCCGCGGTCGGCTCGTCCATCAAGAAGGAGTCGTTCGAGCGGATCTACGGGGCGGTGTACGAGGGCGACGCGTCGTGGAAGGCGCTCCGGGTCCCGACCGGCGACCTGTACGCGTGGGACGCCAGCTCGACGTACATCGCCAACCCGCCGTACTTCCGCGGGATGGGCGTGATGCCGCCGGCCATCGCCGAGATCACCGGGGCGCGGGTGCTGGCGCTCTTGGGCGACAGCATCACCACCGACCACATCTCGCCGGCCGGCAACATCAAGAAGGACTCGCCCGCCGGCAAGTACCTGCTCGACCACGGGGTGGAGCAGAAGGACTTCAACCAGTACGGGGCGCGGCGCGGGCACCACGACGTGATGATGCGCGGCACGTTCGCCAACGTGCGGCTGCGGAACCGGCTGGTCCCGCCCCGCGAGGACGGCACCCCGGTCGAGGGCGGGTTCACCCGGCACCTGCCCGGCACCGAGGTGGTGAGCATCTTCGACGCCTCGATGGCGTACCAGAAGGACGGCGTCCCGCTCATCATCCTGGGCGGCAAGGAGTACGGGTCGGGCTCGTCGCGCGACTGGGCGGCGAAGGGGACCAACCTCCTGGGTGTGAAGGCGGTGCTGGCCGAGAGCTACGAGCGCATTCACCGCAGCAACCTGGTCGGCATGGGGGTGGTGCCGCTACAGTTCAAGGCCGGCGAGAGCGCCGCGAGCCACGGGCTGACCGGCGAGGAGACGTTCGACATCGGCGGGCTGGTCGCGGGGCTGGAGAAGAACTTCGACGGCGCGGCGCGCGAGCTGACCGTGACGGCCGCGAAGCCCGACGGCACGACGGTGGCGTTCAAGGCGGTGTGCCGGATCGACACGCCGCAAGAGGTGCAGTACTACAAGAACGGCGGCATCCTGCCGTACGTGCTGCGGCAGTTGCTCGCCGCGAAGTGACGCGAACGTTGAGCGGTCCCGAGCGGGGCCGCTCCCTTTGTACCCGACGGTTCAAGAGGATGCGGTGATGTCGCCCCCGACCTTGTTCGCGCAAAACAACGGTGGCCCCCCCGTCGAATTTTTCGCGGTTGTTATTTTTTTCGTCGTGGTAGCGATGTTGATCGGCCTTGTGATCAACATCTTCTTTTTGCTCACGCTGAGCAAAGCCTTGCACCGGTGCCACCCGGACAGCCGGACGATGGAGCCCGGTATGGTGTGGCTCGCGCTGATCCCTTTGGTGGGGATCGCGTGGATCTTCGTTAACGTCCTCCGCGTGGCCGAGTCGCTGCGGAACGAGTTTCGGTACCGCCGGTGGCACCGCCGGGGCGAGGACTACGGGTACGGTATCGGGCTCGCCTACTGCTGTCTGATGCTGGCTTCGATTATCCCGTACTGCGGATCGTTATTTGGTCTGGCCGGGCTGGTGTGCTGGATCATGTACTGGGTCAAGATCGCGAACTTGAGCCGACAAATTGAGCGGCCCTACCGTGGCTCGGATTGGGACGACGAAGAGGACGACGAATACTACGACGATGATGACGACCGGCCGCGGCGCCGCTCCCGTGATGACGAGTACGACGACGGGGACGACCGGCCGCGGGGCCGGGGCCGTGACGATGATGACGACGACCGCAAGCCGTGGGACCGTCCGCGGCGCTGACCCCCGTTCGCTCAGGTGAGCCCGCCCATGTTCGATAGCGATTTCCTCGGCGTGCTGTGCGGGCTCGGGTGCTTCGTCACCTCGATCGTGCTGGCAATTGTTCTGGGAGCGGGGTTCCTGTCGGCGCTCCAGCGGGCGCTGCTCCGGGTGGAGCCGGAGAACCGCCGCATGTCGCCGGGGCAGGTGTGGCTGAACCTGATCCCGATCTTTAACTTGGTCTGGTGTACGGTGACCGTGGAGCGGGTCGCGGAGTCCCTGCGGAACGAGTTCCTGGCCCGCCAGATGCACAGCCGCCGCGAGACCTACGGGCGCACCCGGGGGTTCACCCTGCTCACGCTGCTGGCGAGCGGCGTGCTGTTCTACCCGGCGTTCATCACGTACCCCATCGCCTTCGTGTACGCGATCCTCTACTGGCGCCAGATCTCGCGGTACGCGGAGCAGCTGAAGCCGGGGGCGTATGCGCCGCCCCCGACCGACGAGGCGTGGTGACCGCGGGCGCTACGGCTCGCGGGCTTTCAGCGGCGCCGCGATGTCGTCGGGGACGAGCGGGAAGAACTTGTACCCGGTGCGCTGCTCGACCGTCGCCACCGACACCTGGTACGGCTTCCACGCCTCCGGGACGCTCTGATCGTTGGGCATCCAGACCGCCAGCATTTTGCTGTCGGGGCCGGGGCGGGCGGTTCCGGGCGGGACCACCAGCACAACCTTCCAGGTCGCGCTCGGGACGTTCACCTTCGCGCCCCCGACGGTGTCGTGTGGGCCTTTCTCACCGGTGCCGCCGGTGCCGTGCGGGCCGGCCGCGATGTGCAGCTCGCTGCCGTCCCGGGTGAGGTCGCGGCAGTGCGACTCGAACCGCTCCCACCCGCCCCGGTTGCACGCCGGTGATTGGGGGACGATGTTGGTCGTGTAGAACGTGGCCGCGTTGTTGTCCGCGCTGTCGGTACGGTCCTTCGACGGGCACAGGTGGCCGCGGTCGAACCCGCTGCCGGTGTAGTCGTCGTGCTTCACCTTGCGGAACGCGCCCGGCAGATCGGGGTCGGGGTCGAAGTGCGACAGCCGCGGGGTGTTGCCGATGTCGCCTTTCGTCAGGTTCCAGCACACCCAGTTCGCGGTCCGCTTCGAGTCGTTGTAGGACAGCACGTACTGCGGCCGTTCGATGAGGTACGCGTCCCGGCTGTTCGGGTCACGTTCGGCCGGCGCCGGCGTCCCGAACCGCACGTTGCGGTTGTCGTTGGTCGGCCCGCCCGGCGGCGCGTGCTTCTCCTGCTGAATCCGCAGCAGGGCGGCGATGCCGCCGATGATGAGGATCAGCACGCCGGCCACGATCCGCTGGGTCGGCGTCAGGGTGTCCAGAAAGTTCTTCGAGGCCATTCCTCAGCTCCCGCGAATCACGTCTCCACGACCTTGGTCTTCACGCCCGCGTACCGCCCGTCGGTGGTGCGGCCCACGATGTACACGTCGATCTCGGTTTCGCCGACCTTGAACACCGCGGCGCCGCTCAGGTGGTGGGCCAGCACCGCGAACAGCGGCAGGAACGGGCCGCGGCCCTCGTCGGGGATGGTGCGGGTGAGTTCCGCCAGCGTGAGGCGCTCGACCGGCGCCTCGGCATCAACTTTAGCGTTCGCACGAACGGCGGCCTCGTCGGGCGGGCCGTCGCCGCCGGGCCACGCGAACGCCTCCAGCGGCGCGTCCGTCTCGCTCGGGAACAGGAGCCCCTTGGCGGCCGATCGGAGTTCCTTCAGGACAGGGTCTTGCTTCGCCATTCTTCGCCTCGCGTTCGTTACTTTTTGTGTGGCGCGACCCGGACCGCGTCCGCCTTCTCTTTGAGCGCTGTCGCGACTTCTTCGGTGACCAGCGGGAAGAACTTCAGTTTCGTTTTCTTCTCGACTTCGGCCACGGGGACGCGGTACTTGGCCCAGTCGTATTCATCAACCGTGCCGTCGTTGGGCATCCAGATCGCGATGGCGCGGCTGTGCCGGTTCGGGTTGGTGCCGCGGTCGAGCACCAGCACCACCTTCCACACGCTCGCGGGCACGGTGACGAACGGCGCGTGCTTGCCGATGGTGATCTTCCTGGTGCCGTCGCCGGCCGTCCCGCCGATCCCATACGGACCGGCGGCAATGTACAGCTCCTTACCGTCCTCGGCGAGTTCGCGGCAGTACCGCTCGAACTTCTCCCACGCGCCCTGGTTGCACTTGGGCGACTGCGGCACGACGTTGGTCATCAGGAACACGGCGTCGTTGTCGGCCTCGGTGTCCGAGCGGTCCTTCGACGGGACGAGGTGGCCGCGGTCGAAGCCGCTGCCGGTGTAGACGCCAGACCCGATCGCGGTGAAGTCCTTCGGCAGCCCCTTGTCCGGCGCGAACGCCCCGCGGGCGACCTTGCCAATGTCCTTCTTCGCGAGCTGCCAGCAGGCCCAGTTCGCGGTCTTGCGCTTGTCGTTGTAGGAGAGCACGTACTGCGGGCGCTCGATCAGGTACGCCTCTTTGTTGTCGGGGTCGGCCTTCGCCTCGCCCGGCATCCCGAACCGCACGTTGCGGTTCGCGAGGGGCTTGAGCGGTTGCGCGGCTGATGGCACCGCGGCCAACCCGACCGCGAGGAGGAGCAGGTAAATGCGTGTCATTGGCAACCTCGGTCCGGAGGGGCGCCGCGGGCTCTACTCGCGGGTGATTTTGAGCACGCGGCCGTTGTTCGCGTCGGAAATGTAGATGTCGCCGGTTTTCGGGTGAACGGTCACGCCGTGCGGCTGGTTGAACTCGGCCTTCAGCGGATCGCCGCCGCCCAGGCTGTTACCCTTCTTACCGGTTCCGGCCACGGCGGTGAGGGTGCTCGCTTTGGGATCGAACCGCACGATCCGGTGGTTCTCGGTGTCGGCGATCAGGACCGTTCCGTCTTTATCGACGCAGAGGTGCTTGGGGCCGTTCATGGCGGCCTCGAGCGCCGGACCCGTGCCGCGGCCGGCCTTCCCGGTCCCGGCGACGGTGCGAATCGTCCCCTTCGGATCCACCACGCGCAGCGCGTGGCCGCCGCGCTCGAGTACCCACAGGTTGCCGTCCCGGTCCACCGCGTGCGCCCGCGGATCGACCAGCGGTTGCGTCCGCGCGTTCTCGCCGTCCTTCGGCACGCCCTTTTCGCCGTTCCCCGCGGCCGTCGTGACGGTCTGCGTCTTCATGTCGATCTTGCGGATGCGGCGGTTGTCGAGGTCGGTGACGTAGAGGTTTTTCTGCGCCGGGTCGAAAGCGACGCAAAACACGCCCCCGAACTTGGCGTCCTTCGCGGGGCCGCCGTCGCCGGAGAAGCCCTTCGTTCCGGTGCCGGCGAACGCCTTCACGGTGCCGGCCTCCGGGTCGAACACGCGGACGCGGTTGTTCCAGGTGTCGGCGAGGTAGACCGTGCCGCCGGGTCCGACGGCCAGCGAATGCATCCCGTTGAAGGTGGCTCGCGCGGCCGGGCCGCCGTCGCCCTCACCGCCCTTCTTGCCCTCGGTTCCGGCGAGCGTCACCAGCTTCCCACCTGTGACGGCGCGGAGTCGCTCGCCCTTCGCCATCTCAACGATGTAGGTGGTGCCGCGGGCGTCGAAGTCCACGCCGAACGGTTGGAGCAGTTTGGCGGTGGTCGGTTCCGTGCCGTCGGGGCCGTCACCGCCGCCGGCGACGAGGGCGATCATGTCGGCCCACGCGGGTGACGCGAAGAGCAGCACGAGGAGCGGTGCGATCGCGCGGGGGTATGGCATGGCGGAACCTCCGGGGTTGAGGAGAGGGTACGCGGGTCGGGCTGTCGGCGTCAACGCGCACCGGATATGCGCCCCTCCGTGCGAGTCACGGAGGGGCGCGGTGGTTCACCCGGCCGAACTGGTTCTGGCACTTGGAATGGTTTGGTTGCAGTGAGAGCAATTCGGCGCCATTCCGAAGCCTCGGGTCGCAGCGAGGACATGGACGCGGGAGGAATGCAGAACCTACTGGACCGAGAAGATGAAAGCAGCGGCGGTCGCGGAACTCGGCTCGTCAACGAGCGTGTCTGATTACACCGCAACCAAACGGATGCAGTGAGCAACCCGTGGAACACCGTCGAGCCGTTGACCGGCCGAACAGACCGCAGCATCGGCGCCAGCGTCCGCAAGGGTTCTTCTATGGTGTAGAACTTCTTCACTTTCATTGGGTGATTGTCGGCATTTTCTATTCGCCTTTGCCCCACGTTGACTGAAAGCCTTTCCAGGGCGAGTGTGACGTATGATTGCGTTACCACACGCGAGTTTCACGCAAATTACACCCGCGGTATTACGGCGGCGCGCAAGATACGCATTAACGCCAGCGGTCCGGCCCTTATTGCTTGTGATATCCAGCGCTTCAGCCCTGCTTATCTTTCGCGCCGCCGTAATACCACACTGGCTTTGCCTCCGGGGGGGCCTAGCTTGAAGCTCCAAGGCAGCACGCTTGTAATGGACGATACAGGAGTTTACGATCTTGTGCCTGCCTAAGCTGGGAGTGATGCGCGATCTGGAGTAACTCGTATGCTGACGGGATTAACTGTTGCGATTATGTTTTTTGCCCCCCCGGTACAGGTTCCGGGGGGGCAAAAACAAGCGAGGCCGCAGGTGGCAGATCCGTGGGATTCGGGACCTCCGCCCGATCCTTCTGTTCCGTTCACGTGGAATTTCTCGGACCGTACCACTTCTGGATTTGTCCAGAAGGCAGACGCCCAAGGGATTACGTTGTACTGGCCTGAACATAGGCTGCTCATCGAGGAGTTTAACCCCAGGACGGGTGCCCAGTTGTCGTTAAAGGAGAAGCACTATCCAGAGGTTCCGGCCAAGACATTCGCACTCGCTAGCGAGCTGGCCAAAGGTGGGTATGCCAAGACGTGGTCTGCTGACACCTACCGCATTACTGATGTTAAAGTTGGCGACAGGGTTTACATCCACTACGATCGCAAGGATGGCGTTGACACATGCAGAACCATTTGTATTCTTCGGCGCCCTGGCGGGGTTGTGCCCCCTCCGCCTGGAGAGAAAGCGTTGGACAAGGGTGAGCACCACGGTCGAATGAATGCTCACCAAGCGTGGGAGGAAAAAAGGACTCCCTATCCCCGGGAGTACATGCCCAGCTTCCTTGACAAAGATGGTCTCCTGTACGACAGTCCGTATCCGAGTGAGTCTAGGACGATTGTAATCATTCCGCCCAAAGCGCCTATGCCGCGTTTGGTTCGGCCGTGATTGCACTACCGGTTTACGCCTCCCGCTCCTGCCACAACCCTTGTCGTGAGTAAGAATCACGTCTGAAAAGCTCTGCGCATCCACGTACCCGTCTGCCTCACAGATCCCCGCACCTCTCGTCAAAGAGGCTTCCGCCCACACCTCGCACCGGCGGACGGTTGGAGCAGTTTGGCGGTGGTCGGTTCCGTGCCGTCGGGCCGTCACCGCGCCGGCGACGAGTGCGATCGTGCCCGCGCACGCGGGTGACGCGGAGAGCAACAGGAGCAGCGGTGCGATCGCGCGTGGGTGGGGCACGGGAGAACCTCCGGGGTTGAGGAGAGGGTACGCGGGTCGGGCTGTCGGCGTCAACGCGCACCGGATATGCTCGTGTGAATGCGAGTCACGGAGGTGCGCGGTGGTTCACCCGGTCGAACTGGTCCTGGCCCTGCTGGCGGTCACGGTGGCGCTGGCCCTGATCGCGCGCAAACTGGGGGTGGCGGAACCGATCTTCCTGGTCGTCGGCGGGCTCTTGCTGGGGCTCCAGCCGTGGGTGCCGGGGTTCCGCATCGACCCCCAGGTCGTGTTCCTGCTGTTCCTGCCGCCGCTGCTGTACGCGGCGGCGTTCCGGACCCCGTGGCCCGAGTTCCGGGCGCAACTGCGTGCCATCACGCTGTT
This sequence comes from Gemmata algarum, assembly GCF_034097035.1. Taxonomy (NCBI): domain Bacteria; kingdom Pseudomonadati; phylum Planctomycetota; class Planctomycetia; order Gemmatales; family Gemmataceae; genus Gemmata; species Gemmata algarum. The sequence continues at coordinate 11,303 of NZ_JAXBLV010000133.1, read as the reverse complement.
GGCGGTGGGGCTCGTGCTGTTCACCACGGCGGCGGTCGCGGCGGCGGCCCACTACCTGCTCGACCTGCCGTGGGCCGTTGCGTTCGTGCTCGGGGCGATCGTCTCACCGCCGGACGCGGTCGCGGCGGTCGCGGTCACCCAGCGGCTCCGGGTGCCGCGGCTGATCGTCACCATCCTTGAGGGTGAGAGCCTCGTCAACGACGCGACCGCGCTGGTCGCGTTGCGGTTCGCGGTCGCGGCCGTGGCGACCGGCGCGTTCTCCCTGGCGGACGCCGGCGGGGAGTTCGTGCTGGTCAGCGCCGGCGGGGTCGGGGTCGGTGTGGCGGGCGGGTGGCTCGTGTACCGGTTCCACCGGTGGCTCGATCGGAGCGGCGTGGCGGACAGCAAGCTCGTGATTACGGTCACCCTCCTGACGCCGTTCGCGGTGTACCTGACCGCGGAACACCTCCACCTGTCGGGGGTGCTGGCGGCGGTGTCCGCCGGGCTGTGGATCGGGAACCGGTGCGAGGAAGTGTTCACGCACGAACTGTTCGAGGAAGCCCGCGCCGTGTGGGAGTGGATCGAGTTCCTGCTGAACGGGCTGGTGTTCATCCTGGTGGGGTTCGCGCTGCGGCAGATCCTGGAGCAGTTCGGGGACACCACCCACACGCCCCGCGAACTGGCCATCGGGGCCGCCGGCGTGTGCGGGGCGACGATCGTCGCGCGGCTGCTGTGGATGTTCCCGGGCGCGTACGTGCCGCGGTGGGTTGATAACCGGCTCGGGTGCGCGGGGCCGTACCCGTCGTGGCGGAGCGTGACGGTGGTGGGGTGGACGGGGATGCGCGGCGCGGTGTCGCTCGCCGCGGCGCTGGCGCTGCCGCTCACGACCGAAGACGGGAGACCGTTCCCGGGGCGCGACCTGATCCAGTTGCTCACGTTCGCGGTCATCTTTGCTACCCTCGTCGGTCAAGGGCTGACGCTGCCCCTGTTGATTAAGGGGTTGGGCGTTTCGGCCGTGCCGCCGCCGCGGACCGAGGACGCGGACGAGTCGGAACGGGAGTGGGAGGCCCGCGCAGACACCGATTCGACGGACACGTAATGTGTGCTCACCGGCGCGGCACCGCGCGGCGCCCGTACACAGGAGCACGTTGATGCGGACTTTACTCGGAATCGGGATGGCACTCGCTCTGGCCGCCGGAACCGCGGCGGGAGCGGCCGACGAGAAGTTTGACGCCAAGAAGCTGATCGGCAAATGGCAGCCGATCAAGTCCAAGAAGGCCGAAGACAAGTCCAAGAAGAACGAGAACATGGTGGTGGAGTTCACCAAGGACGGGAAGGTCGTCCTGACCGACGGGGCGGAGGGGAAGGAAGTCAAGATTGAGGGCACCTACAAGCTGGAAGGCGACAAACTCACCTTCGCGCTCAAGGTGCTCAATGAGGAAGTGAAGGACACGGTTACCCTGACCAAGCTGACCGACGACGAAATGGCGGGCAAGAGCAAGGACAACGAAGAGGCCGCGTTCAAGAAGGTGAAGGCGAAGCCCGAGAAGTGACCGCGGGTGACATGAGCCCGGCTGTCGTTCCAATCCGGCGCGAGCACTTGTTCACCACGCCTCCTCGCCGCTTGACAGGAGGCGGCGGTTTGCTCCAGACTGGAGTGCCCCACTGGAGCCGGTTATGCGACACGCGTTCGTCGTGCTGTGTGTGGTGTGCGGTGCTCTTGGAGCGGCGCCGGTGCCCAAGGAGCGCTCCGACGCCGAAAAGGTGGTCGGCACCTGGCGGATGACACTCGACTCGAGTGGGGGCACGAGCACCGACGTGGAACTCGACTTCCACCAGGGCGGGAAGATGGTGATCCGCCAGCGGCTCGGGAACGGTCGGGTGTCGTTGTACGAGGGCTCGTATCGCGTCGTCGGCAACGAACTCCCCTACGAGGTCAACCAGGGCGGGGCGGTTAAGAAAGAGACGCTGACCATCAAAAAGCTTACCACACACGAACTCATCGTTGTGGACCCCGACGGGTTGAAGGAAGAGTTCGCCCGGATCAAGAAGAAGCCCGATCCGAACCCGGGCGACAAGTAGCCTTCAGCCCGCGAGCGCCCGGATCGCACCGGCCGCTTTCTGGCACTGCTCGCGGGACACGTCGAGGTGTGTGACGACCCGCACCACATGCGCCCCGAGCGGGGCGACCAGTACCCCCTTCGCCTTGAGCCGTTCCGCCACCGCCTTCGCGTTCCCGTGGCGCGCGTCCACCTCGAACCACACGAGGTTCGTTTCGACCGTGCGCGGGGCGAGCGTGAATCCGGGCACCTCTTCGACCGCCTTCGCGATGACCTGGGCGTTCTCGTGGTCCTCGGCCAGGCGCTCGATGTGGTGGTCGAGCGCGTACAGACACGCGGCGGCGAGGAACCCGACTTGCCGCATCGCGCCGCCGAACAGCTTGCGGATGCGCCGCGCCTGCGCGATCAAGTCACGCGGGCCGAGCAGCATCGACCCGACCGGCGTCCCGAGCCCCTTGCTGAAGCACACGTTGACCGTGTCGAACATCCGGCCCCACACGTCCGCGGGCACGCCGGTCTTCACGATCGCGTTCCAAACCCGGGCGCCGTCGAGGTGCATGGCGAGGTTGTGCTGCCGCGCCCAGCGGGAGATGTCGCCGATCGCATCCGGTGAGAGTACGGTCCCGCCGCCGCGGTTGTGGGTCACCTCAAGGCACACCAGCCGCGTGCGCACCGAGTGCATGTCGTCCGGGCTAACCCGGCCCGCGAAGTCGCTCGCGCCGAGCCGGCCGTCCCGCGTGGGGCTGTCGATCGGGGTGAGCGTGACCCCGCTCAGCGCCGCGGCGCCGCCGGCCTCCCACAGCCGGATGTGACTGGTGGTTTCGAGCAGCGCCTCGTCCTGCGGGCGGCAGTGGACCCGCACCGCGATCTGGTTCGCCATCGTCCCGCTCGGGACGAACAGGCCCGCTTCGAGTCCGAACAGCGCGGCCGTTCGGCGCTCCAGCTCGTTGACGGTCGGGTCTTCGCCGTACACGTCGTCGCCGACGGGGGCGGCCGTCATCGCGGCCAGCATTCCGGGCGTCGGCCTGGTCACGGTGTCGCTGCGGAGGTCGATCATCTGGCGCTCGCGGATAGAGGGCGAACTCACTCGTTCTACTTCCCGCGGACCCATTCGACCGGGAACCGCGTGACCGTGAGCCGCCCGTACTTGGTTCCCTTCTCGTCGGCGCGCTCGTAGAAGAGCAGCACGGTGCCGTCCTTCGCGAGCGCGAGGTCGGAGTAGGCGCTGAACCCCGCTTCCACGCTCCGCTTCGCGGCCCACGTCTTCCCGCTGTCGTCGCTGAGCCGCACGGTCAGGTTCTTGCGGTCGCGGCCGGTGCCGGGCGCCGGGGGCGACTTGGCACCGGCCTTATCCAGGTTGTCGGGGTTGCTGAACAGCACCAGCTTCGTGCCGGGGACGCTCAGGAGCGACCCCATGCAAAGGGGCTCCGGCAGCGCGTCGACGAACGTCGGCTTGCTCCACTTGGTGGCGCCGTCGGCGCTGATCGTGACCAGCCGCCGGTTCGCCTTCGACGGGCTGCGGGCGTTGAACATCACCGACCCGTCGGCCAGCTCGCACACCGTCGATTCGTTCGGGCTGAGGATGTCCGCGGTGCGCGGGGCCGCGACCTCGCCCGGTTTCCAGGTTTTGCCGCCGTCGTCGCTGTAAATGGTCGCGGCTACGCTGTCGCCGTGGCCGCCCCCGCCGGTCCCGAGCGCGAGCCACACCGGGACGACCAGCCGCCCGCCTTTGAGCTGAATGCCGTGGCCGGGGCCGGTCGCGATGACCTTCCAGTCGTGGGCTTTCTTGAGCGGCTCGAAGGCGGTGGCGGTGATCTCGGTCGGTTCGCTCCAGGTTTTGCCGTCGTCGCCCGACCGGGAGTAGAAGCACCGCATGTAATCGAGGCAGAACAGCAGGTGAACGGCGCCCGACCGGTCCGCGATCATGACGGGGTTGTTGTACGTGACATCGTCCGGCTTCCCGAGCTTCTTCGCGACCGCGACCGGGTTCCGCTCCTTTGGCCCCTTCACGTCCGCGACCTTCTTCGGATCGTCCCACGTTTTGCCGCCGTCGGTGCTGCGGCGGAGCAGGATGTCGATGGTGGCCCAATCGCTGCCCGTCTTGCGGGCCTCGCAGTACGCGAGCGCCGTGCCCGCTTGGGTCACCACAATGCCGGGGATGCGGTACATCGCGTACCCGCCCGAGCCGGCCGCGAACACGTCGATTTTTTCCGGCTCTGCGGCGGTTGTGGGCGCGCTGCACAGGGCCAGCGCGAGCACGGGCAGGAGGCGCAACATGGTAGCAAGCTCCGTGAATCCGTTACGACCGGAATAACGCGCAGGACGCCCGCAGCTCGCCCGGTTCACCGCCGCGAAGTGCTGTGGACCGGCCCGGCCGCGCCGCGAAATAACAAGATGGATACCCGATTCTCACGAGGTCGAACCCATGCGGCTGTTTCTGGCGGTCTTCGTGTCCGGCGTGCTGCCCGCGGCGGCACTCGCACAACCGGCGCCCGAGCTTTCGGGGAAGTGGTCCGGGTACTGGGTGAGCGACGCGAACGGCCACACCGGCCCCCTTCACGCCCGGTTCACGCCGCAGGGGGACGACGCCTACCGCGTGACCTACCGCGGGCGGTTCGCGAAGGTGATCCCGTTCCGCTACTCGACCACGATGGACGTGGTCGGGCGGGGCGATGGCGTCGTAGTGCTCGCCGCGGAGAAGCCGCTGGGGCCGTTCGGCACGTTCCGCACCACCGCGGTCGTCACCGGCACGACCTTCGACGCGACTTTCAACAGCCGCCGCGATTCGGGCCGGTTCGTCCTCCGGCGGTGAGCGGCGCCGAACGCGCTCACACCTTGCGCAGGAGCGTGATGCGGCCGGTGCTGACCCACTCGACCACGAAGATGTTGCCGTCGGCGTCGAACGCGGCGTCGTGCGGGTGGACGAATTTGCCCGGCAGCCATTCCTTCGGCTGGGAGCGGACCTTGAAGCCGTCCAGCACCTTCTTGCGCCACGCGGCGTCGTCGCCCAGGTGAACGATCGGCTTGTTCTCCTTGTCGAACAGGCTCACGCGGGCGTGCAGGTCGGGGACCAGCAGCACGTCGCCCCGGGTCTTCGCGTGGGCCGGGAACAGCACCACCTTGCCGCCCTCGGTGGCGTCGATCGCCGTACCGTCGGGGGTGAACCGTTGCAGGCGCGCGTTCGCCCGGTCGCACACCACCAGCACCGGGTTCTTGGGGTCGCGGTCGTCGAGCCACTGGCCGTGCGGGGTCTTGAACTTGCCCGGCTCGGTGCCCGCGCCGCCGAACACCTTCTGGAGCTTGCCGTCCTTGTCGTAGTTGAACATGTAGTGCGAGCCGTAGCCGTCGCCGACGGTGAACCCGCCGTCGGGCAGCCAGGAGATGTTGGTCGGGCTGTACGCGGCCTTCGGGTTCTCGTACTCCTTGCACTCGGGGCGGCCCTTGCGCCACACCTCCTCGCCCTTCAGGGTGGTCTTCACCAGCTTCGGCTGTTCCCAGGTGTTGGACAGGTAGATGAACTCCTCGCCGCCCTCTTTGCGGATGGCGATCCCGTGCCCGCCGTTGATCCACTCCTTGCCGAACGACCGGACGAACTTCCCCTTCGGGTCGAACACCATCACCGTGTCGCGATTGGCCCTGGTGGCTTTCGACCCCTGGTGCGTGATGTACACGTTCCCCGCGGCGTCGAGTGCGACGTTGTGGGTCGTTTGCCACTCGTACCCGCCCGGCAACTCGCCCCAGTTGTGGACGCACTCGTACTTGTGCCCCTCGACCCCGATGACGGGGTTCTTCTCTTCTGCCTTGCGCGTCATGCCGAGCAGGATCGGGCCGGAAGAAGCGGTGGCGGCGGCGGCCAGGAATTCGCGACGGTTCATGTGGAGAGCGTTGGTTGTTGGGTCGGTGGGTGGGACGGCCGAGTGTAAACGCCCGCTGCGGCGGACGCAAACGTTCGAGCGGTCGGTTTTTTGCCTGACCGGAACCGGTTTGCACCCGGGCGTTCGGGTGCCTACACTTCGCGGCACCTCGCCCGTGGAGCCCCCCTATGCGTTTGCTTCTCGCGTTGGCCTTTGCGCTCGCGCCCGCGTTCCCCGCGGGCGCGGCCCCGAAAAACGTCGTGCTGCTCGTCGCCGACGACCTCGGCTTTCAGGTCGGGTGCTACGGCGATCCGGTGGCGAAGACGCCGAACATCGACGCCCTGGCGAAGAACGGCACCCGGTTCACGCACGGTTTCGCGTCGGTGGCGTCGTGCAGTCCGAGCCGCGCCACGCTGCTCACCGGGATGCCGACACACCAGTGCGGGCAGTACGGGCTCGCGCACGCGACGCACAACGCGTCCTCGTTCAAGACCGTGAAGGGCCTGCCCGCGCTGCTCGGACCGGCGGGGTACCGGTCCGGCGTGATCGCGAAGTTGCACGTTCAGCCGAAAGAGGTGTACCCGTTCGACGTGGAGGTGCCGGGGGGCGGGCGCAACCCGGTGCAGATCGCCCAGCAGGCGAAGACGTTCATCGCGGACTGCGGCGAGAAGCCGTTCTTCTTGCTCGTGGGGTTCACCGACCCGCACCGCGCAGCGAAGGGCTTCGCCAACGACGGCAAGTACCCCGCGAGTGTCCCGGCCGTGACGTTCGACCCGAAAACGGTGCCGGTGCCGTACCACCTCCCCGACAACGCCGAAACCCGGGGCGAACTCGCCGACTACTACCAGTCGGTCGCGCGCCTCGATCACGGCGTCGGGTTGGTGCTGAAGGAACTGGAGGCCGCCAAGAAGCTCGACGACACGCTGGTGATCTTCCTGAGCGACAACGGCATCCCGTTCCCGGGCGCGAAAGCCACGCTCTACGACGCCGGCATCCACCTGCCGCTCATCGTGCGGAAGCCGGGCCAGAAGCCCGGTGTCGCGTGTGGTGCGATGGCGAGCTGGACGGATATCGCCCCGACGGTCCTCGACTGGTGCGGCGTGAAGCCGGCGCCCGTCGGTAAGAAGGACGCGCCGCTGCCGGGGCGCTCGCTGCTGCCGGTGCTGGAGACCGAAAAGGCGGACGGCTGGGACGCGGCGTTCGCGTCGCACCAGTACCACGAGGTCACGATGTACTACCCCATGCGGGCCGTCCGCACGCGCACGCACAAGTACATCCTGAACCTCGCGCACCCGCTGGAGTTCCCGTCGGCCAGCGACCTGTGGGGCTCAGACATGTGGCAGGGCGTTCTGAAGCGTAAAGACACGATGATGGGGCGGCGCGCGGTGGGGGCGTTTCTGCACCGTCCGAAAGAGGAGCTGTACGATCTCACGGCCGACCCGAACGAACTGAAGAACATCGCCGCCGACGCCGGCGCCGCAAAGGTGCTGGACGACCTGCGTGCGAAGCTCGCCGACTGGCGTAAGAAGACGAACGACCCGTGGCTGATAAAGGATCAGCACGAATGACCGCGTTTGCGACCCCGCAAATGCCTGCCGTTCTCCTGACCCCTCCGCCGGTTCAGGCGGCAGCGGTCGGCGGCGACCTGACAAAGCAGCCAGTGGCGGGAAACTCTGCGCTTGCGTCTGGTTGGCAATGTGTTACTCTACTTAAGGAATTAACTTAGTGGAGTATAGGCATGGCGGCGCTGACGACCCCGTCCGTTCGGCCCTCGGTTTCGAACCAATTGCCCCAGCGCGGACTGTCGGTGCTGGTGGCCGCCGACCGCGAGCGTGACTCCGAAGTTCTTGCCCTGACGCTGGAAACGGTCGGGTGTGATGTGGTTACGACGACCGTCGGCCCAGGGGCCGTGGACCTCGCCGTCCTCGCCCAGCCGGATGCTGTTGTGCTGGTCCCGACGGCGCCGGGGTGGGAGTCCGTACCCGCGGCGATTGCGGAGCGGTCGGCGTGGCGCAAGCCGTTCGTGGTGACTCTCACCGCCCACGGAGAAGGGCTCGGGGTGCCCGGGGTTCACGCGGCTCTTGAGCGACCGGTTTCGCCTGATGTGCTCGCCGGACTCGTGCGCCGGTTCCGCGAGTTCCTCGCCGGCCTCGACGGGTTCGATCCGGCCATTTGACTGGACCTTCTTCACAACCCAGCCAGTTGCGCCCGCCGGGCTTCGAGTAGTCTGGCGTATTCCATCGCCCCCAAGCCATCGGGGCGCCGACCAAGCGGTCAGGAGAGCGGCGCGCGCCGCACGTGGCCGGGCACTCATCACTCAAGAAGCAACCGGCCCAGCCCGACTTGCGCGCCGGTACAGGAACAGCTTGACCAACCCGAACGCGACCAGCCCGGGGCCTTCAGAGGCCACCCACCACCAGGGCACGCCGGCGTTCAGGTCCGCGAGGAACACGCCCGCGCCGAGGGCCGTGTGGAGGTACGCGAGCACCGGCACCATCGACCGGTACTCGCGCCAGCGGATGGTGATCGTGAACACGACCGCGCCGTGCAGCGCGTACAGCAGCGACAGCGACCGCGCCATGTACCGGGTGATGACGGCGTCGGGCAGTTCCCCCAACCCGAGCCAGTCGCGGTGAACGGTACTCATCCATTCAAACGGCAGCAGCGCGCACGGGGCCGCGCAAAGGACCACGCAGGCGTCGAGACGCATCAGCCACCAGAGCAGTCGGTCAGCAGTCATATGGTTTCATTTACGCGGGAGTGAACTTGAACCGGCTACCGAATCGGGCGCGAAGCGCGGCTACCATACTTTCGGACAGCGGATTGTAACTCAGGTCCAAGGTCTGGAGGTACTCGGGGTTAACCGCGGCGGCCAGCGCGGCAGCTCCGGCGTCGGTCATCATTTTGCCTCTCAGGTATAGGTAAGTGAGTTGAGGAACGAGAGGTAGCAGATGACGGACGCTGGCGTCGGTCACCTCCTCAAGCGCAAGCATACGTAGCTTCGGCCACGGAGCCGAGGTGAGCGCCTCGACGCTCTCGTCAATTCTGTGACACGTGAGTGAAAGGATAAGCACGTCTACGTTCGGCCGGAACGACGCATCGCGAAGAGCACGAAAAACCGCGTCAGCCGGTTCACAGCCCAGGGCGATGAAGCAGCGGAGTGATGTCAGCCGTGGCGAACATACCAGGGGCATCAGGTCGTGTTGCGCGTCACGGAGCCAGAGCGTTTTGAGGCCGGACAGTAGTGGCGCCCGTAGCAGCCGGGCTGCGTATCCGCCTTGGAGTTCAAGATCGGCGTCCGAGCACGCGAGGTAGAAGTCATGCACCCCTGACCAGTGCTCTCCCGCGAGCACCTCGTCGAACACTTCAATTGCTTGGGGAGTGGGTTCGGGCGGCGCTTCGACGTTGAGCGTTTGGATGCGGGCCAGGGACGGCACGTTCAAACGGCGCCACTGGTCCGGGGCGGCGGCCGTTCGGATGGTCAACTCCTCGACCGGTTCGCATCGGAACGCACCTGCTACGTCACCAACATGGGACTCGGATGCGAGAAGAACGGTCGCCTGCTGCACAAAGCCGTGCCGCAGTTTGATGCCTGAGAACACGCCGGCCGACAGTTCGTTCAGGTCGATTTGGCCCGAATCGAAATCGCGTTGGTAAGACGGATTGTCGAGGCGTAGTCGGCCCGTCCAGTAGGCCTGAGCCGAGCGTCGCCCGCGGTGGCCGAAAACGGATTCCTGACCGAGCGCGCGACAGAACGGGTCGAACCACCGCGGGCCGTGGGTCTCCAGCAGGTTGAGAACCTGTTTTCGGAGCCGCTGGAGTTCGGCCGAAATCGGGTTCGGCTTTTCCTGCTCTCGGGAACATGCGGCGAGAGCGTGCGACAGCCGCACGAACTCGGCGCGGTCTTCCTCGCCGTGCTCCTGGAGCCAGTCGGCGAACGCCAGCCGCACGGTGCCGTCGTCCCGGCGGGCGGCAATGGCTTCGATGAACGCTTCGCGGTCGGTCATGCGCGCTATTGTGCCTGGTTGCCGCCGCCGGTGCAATGCGATGAACCGGTCCCGGGCCGGCGGAAACCGCACCGCGGCGCGCTTGCCCCGCACCCGCGCCTGCCGTAAAGTCTGCGGTGCGTTGACACGCTTAAACGTCATCGAACACTCACTCTCCGGGGGCACCTCATGGGATTCGCGCAGACCGTTGACGAGAGCGGCAAGCCGGTTCACCGGCCCGGCAAGGGCAGCTACCACCAGATCGGGCTCGTCCGCGGCCAGTTCGGCGGGGTGCCCGAGTCGGAGTGGCTCACGTTCATCGCCGGGGCCGGGTTCGACGGCTGGGAAGAGGCGTCCTGGGAACTCGACCTGCGCCGGTGCGACACCGACGCCGGCGCCGCCGAGTACGCCAAGGAGCGGGTCGCGCTGGCGAAGGCGCACGGGCTGGAGATCTTCACCGTCGCAACGCACCTCCAGGGGCAGGTGCTGGGCGACGAGCCGAGCGCCAAGACCCTCAACTTCTGTTCCGGGAAGGGCGAGGCCCGGGGCGCCTATAAGGCGTGGCGCGCCGCCGGCAACAACCCGCCGCGCACCAACCCGATGTACGTGCCCGACGAGGTCGGCGCGCTGATGCACAAGGAGGCGCAGCGCGACCTCCTGGCCGCGGTGCGGTACGCCGGGCACCTGTCCAAGTTGCAGAACCGCCGCGTCGCGGTGCCCGGCTTCGTGGGCAGCCCCGCCCACTGCTGGAGCCACTGGTTCCTGTTCCCGTGGCTCCCCGGTGAAATTGACGGGCACGCGCTGCCGGACGTGTACCAGGTGTCGCTGGAACTGCTGGTGGAGCGGTTCGGCCCGGTGTGGGACGAGTGCAAGAAGCAAGGCGTGACCTACGACCTGGAGTGCCACCCGTCCGAGCGCGCGATGGGCGACCTCGAGAGCGCCGCGGATTACATCAACCACATGAACAAGGCCGGGTACGAGGGCGTCGTGGGGTTCAACCTCGACGGCTCGCACATGGAATGGCAGAACGTGTCGGTGATCCAGTTCATCCGCGAGTTCCAGAAGTACGTCCACTGCGCGCACGTGAAGGGCGTGCAGGTGGAGCGCGAGCACTGCCGCGGCGGGCTGCTGGGCGGGCACCGGTCGATGGGCCACTGGACCAACGGCTGGAAGTTCGTGACCGCCGGCACACAGCGCGACGCCAACTCGCTGGAGGAGATCTTCATCGAGCTGAACCGCGTGGGGTACGAGGGCGCGGTGAGCATCGAGTGGGAGGACAACGACGCGGACAAGTTCGCCGGCGCGAAGACGGCGCTGGCGAACTGCCGGAAGGCCGACCTGCCGCCGAGCTGGGGCCGGCACGACGACGCGCTGAAGGCGTGACGTGGTTCGCGACGGGGGGCTTCGGTCCCCCGTTCTGTTGA
>NZ_JAXBLV010000132.1:0-492 GCF_034097035.1 Gemmata algarum | reverse complement strand
GCCGCGGCCGGCCCGGGGGCCGACGCGCAGGTCACCGCCCGGGCCACCATCGCGACGCTGCTGACCCGCATGGACCAGGTGCGGCGCGCCGCCGACGAGGCGGTCGCGACGCTGCACCGGATCGAGGGCATCGCGGGGCGGGTGGACCGCATCCAGCAGTCGCTAGACGACGTGGACGCGGTCGCGTACGCGCTCCGCATCCTGGCGCTGAACGCGCGGGTCGAGGCCGCCCGCGCCGGCCCCCAGGGCCGCGGGTTCGCGGTGGTGGCCGCCGAGACCGGGCGGCAGGCGGAGGCGATCCGGGGCACGGCCAAGTCGGTCCGCGGCATGGTGGACGGGCTGTGGGGGGAGGTGCGCGAGAGCGCCCGGCGGATGCGGGCCGCGCTGCTCCGCGACGACGGGGCGGCGGAACTGAACCGGGCGGCCGAGGTGAGCCGCGAGGAGGGCGCGCGGGCGCTCGACGCGCTGGCCCGGGCGCAAGCCGACATGCAG
>NZ_JAXBLV010000131.1:0-510 GCF_034097035.1 Gemmata algarum | reverse complement strand
GCCTCGTCGACGGTCACCTGGCTCTTGAGCGTGTGCGTCTTCTTCTGGCCCGAGTAATACGCCCGCGGGCTCCGCTTGGGCCGCTGGGTCCGCTGCTCGAACGAGTCCACGATCACCGCCAACCCGGGGGTGTCCTGGAGCACCGCCGGGAGCCGCTTGCGGCGCGGGGCCCCCGGGTCCGGCATCCGCATGGTGTCCCGCCCGGCCTTGGCCAGCACCGGCACGCACCGGGTCCGGACCCGGCTGGCGGTCGAGTCGGACACCCCGAACAGGAACCCCAGCACCTCGTTGGTCGGGTACTGGCGGAGCCAGATCACTGCCAGCAGTAGCTGGTCCGCGATGCACAGGTCGAAGTGGTCGCCCCCACCCACGGCCCGCTGCCGATCCGGTCGCTCGAGGCCCTTGCGATGCGCCGCCTCGACCAACGGGACCAGGTCCCCGGCCAGCGCGTCGAACACGGCCACCGTCAGACCGGTCAGGTGCTCGAACACGACCCGGTGCTTCCGCAGG
>NZ_JAXBLV010000130.1:0-536 GCF_034097035.1 Gemmata algarum | reverse complement strand
CACCGAGAACCGACTCCACGACTGGACGAAGGGGCGGGCCACCAAGGGGGCGGACGCGTTCCCGGGGTCCGGCCATCGGACCCCGCTCGAAGAGGAGAACCGCACGCTCCGGGCCGAGGTCAAAAGGCTGGAGATGGGGCGCGACATCCTCAAAAACGCCACGGCGTTCTTCGCGCCCCAGACGAGCGGACGTTCGCTTGGATCGAGGCGCGCAAGGCCCGGTGGCCGATCGTGCTGATGTGCCGGGTGCTGGGGGTGTCGCGGTCGGGGTTCTACGCGTGGCGGTCGCGGGAGCCCAGTGCCGCCGAGGTTCGACGCGAGGAGCTGACCGAAGAGGTGAAGGCCACTCACGCCCAGGTGAAGGCCCGGTACGGGAGCCCACGCACCCACGCCGAGCTGGTGGCGAGCGGGCACGCGTGCAGCGTGAACGTCGTGGCCCAGGTGATGCGCGAGGCCGGAATCGCTGCAAAAACGAAGCGGAAGTTCCGTCAGACGACGGACTCCAACCGCGCGCGGCCGGTGGCCGAGGATGTGTT
>NZ_JAXBLV010000013.1:0-166605 GCF_034097035.1 Gemmata algarum | reverse complement strand
CCGAGCTGGAGGTGAAGTTCCCGCGGAAGCCGTCCACCGGCATGGTGCCAGACGCGGGCTTGGCGATCGGCGCCGCTCGCCAAGCATGGGTACGTGAAAGGAACGCGCAGGGAACCACGCAGGCGGAGGAGCGCCGGGAGGAGCTCCTACGACGTGCCGCGGCTGGTGAAGACCTCGGCGCCGCTCGGGTGGTCCACGCGGGCGGCGCGTTCGACGCGGTGGTCACGTCGCTGGCGAACGGGAAAGGTGGTGCCCGGTGATCACCCCCCAACGGATCGATCAGTTCCTGTCGCGGGTCCGCCGCGTGCGGTCCTTGCAGGTCGAGTACCGCCGCACCCAGGACGCGCGCTTGCGGCACCAGCTCCCCGCGCTCGAGCTGGACCTGGACAACGACGCCGAGCTGCTGCGGGTGCAGTTGCTGGCCGCCGCACAGCAGGTCGAGGCCGAGCAAGCGGAAGGGGGTGTCGCTTGAGCACCCCCAACAACGGCGGGCCGGCGTTCCCGCGGTCCGGGTTCGAGGTGGACCGCGAAGAGCGCGGCAACTTCGACACGTCCCCACAGACCGGCATGAGCCTGCGGGACTGGTTCGCCGGGCGGGCCATTACCGGGCTGGTTCAGTTCGCCGACGCACCGACGCGCCTGCGTCCCGAGGAGATGGCCGAAGCCGCATACCGGATCGCGGACGCGCTTCTGGCTCAGAGCGTCAAAGGGGGTGCGGCATGAGCACCTCTCGCAAGTGCAGCGTCGCCGGGTGCGGGGTCTACGTCCCCGCCTCGATCCTGATGTGTCGTCGGCACTGGTCGCAGGTCCCGCACGCGCACCGCGCGCTCGTCGCGCGTGCCCGATCGGCCTACCAGCGCGGTGAGGTCGAGGGGATCGAGCTCGAAGCGGTCGAGGCCCGCGCCACGGCAACCGTTTGCGCCCCGCCCCCGCCACCCGGAGCGCCGGCGGCCGGGGTGACCTACCAGGGCGTGCGGATCACCTACGGCGGGCGGCTGATCGACTGTGCGGTCACCACCCGCGGCGGCGTGCTGGAGCCGCACGAGTCCCGCCACGTGTGCGACTACGCGGCCGGGTTCGAGTGGGGGTATTCGGGCGCCGGGCCGCTCCAGCTCGCGCTCGCCCTGGTGCTCGACGCGACCGCCGACCCACAGTTGGCCTTGGACTGTCACCAGTGGTACATGTGGGCCGCGGTCTCGCAGTGGGGGGCAAGCTGGCTCACCACCGCCGGCGAAGTCCGGGGGTGGGTCGAGCAGTGGCAGCGCGAGGGCGACGGCGCGGCCGATGCGCCCCTGGTGGTGGAAGGGGGTGGCGAGTGAGCACCCCGAAAACTCTGCCGACCGCGGCCCTGTCGCTCCACCCGGAAGCGGCGCTGGTGCCGGAGATGCCCGCCGACCAGTACGGCCCCTTCCTGGAGGACGTGAAGGCCCGCGGGATCCTCACCCCGATCGAGGTGCTACCGGGCACGCGAACGGTGATCGAGGGCCGCACCCGGTTGAAGGCGGCGACCGAGGCCGGGTTGCCGGCGGTGCCGGTCGTGGACGCGGACCTGCGCGGCGACGCGCCGAACGTGTACATGATCCGGGCCGCGTTGCTCCGGCGTCAGCTCACCACGGGCCAGCGGGCGGCGCTGGCGGTGGAGCTGGAATCGCAGCTCGCAAAGCGGGCAAAGGAGCGCCAGCGCGAGGGGGGCCGGAAGGGCGGGCAGGCGGCCGGGAAGGACGCCCCGAAGGTTGTGGCAATCGTGCCACAACCTTCACCGGCCCCGACCCGGGCACGCGACCAGGCGGCGGCGATCGCGGGAGCAAAGCCCCGGTACGTGTCCGAGGCGAAGGCCATCAAGGCGGCCGCGCCGGAGGTGTTCGCGCAGGTCAAGGCCGGGACGCTCACGATCCCGGAAGCCAAGCGGGTCACCACCGCCCGGCCGACTTCGCCGGCGAGCGCTCCGCAACCGGCGCCCAAAAGCGCCGTGACCGGACTGGCCCCGTGCCCCTTCTGCGGGTCCCGGGACGTGCAAATCGTCGCCACCCCGCCGCACTGGGTACTCTGCCCGTGGTGCCAGGCCACCGGGCCGAAGCCCATGATCAGCACCGCGGAAGCCGCACGCGAGGCGTGGAACAACCGGGGCCGGGCGGTGAAAGGGGGTGCGGCATGATCCCCCACCGAATCACCGATCACCGCTCATGGGCTCAGCGGTACCGGACCGCGGTTACCGGCGGGCACGGACCGGCCACGGCGTCGGGCCGGGCGGCGCTCTTCTCGGAGGTCCTCGCGCTCCTGTGTGAGCTGGTCGGGAGTGTGAACGACGTGGTGATGTCGCCGGAGGACATCGAGCGGTCGGACCTGCTCAAGGTGGTGGCCGCTGCACGGGAGGCGCTGGGTACCGGCCCGGTGCCGGACCCGGCCCCGACGGTGCCCCTGCGCGAGCTGACCGACCTCGCGCGTGCCATGCTCGAAATGCGCCGGGTTCAACTGGCGTACTTCGAGGCGAAGCGCAAGACGCCTCACACGGACCACCGCGGCGCCTACCAGCACGCCCGGCGGTGTGAGGACCGGGCCGAGGCGATGGCCCGCGCCGCGTTGGGTCGGGAGCGGGTAGCGCTCCCGGGGATGGAGGAGTTCGGAGGGTGATCAGCTCCGCTTCCGCGCCGGGGCCTTCCGGGTGGCCTTTGGCGCGGGGGCGGGTGCCTCCTCAACGGGTGCCTGCAACGGCAGCCCGTGTTCCTTTGCAAGGGCCTGAAGGGCCAGGGCCACCACCTGCGACTGACTGAGGTCGAGGCGGAGCGCCTCCTTAACCGCCGGGAACAGCCGGCCCCACAGCTCGGACGCAACGGGGTCGAGCCTGACGTTCAACTGCTGACGATCGCTCGGCACGATAGCACCTCCTGTTAGCAAGCACCCAGCTAGCACCATACACCACCAAGCCGCACGCGGCCACTCCGCACTTTTGCTTTATTGGAGTTGACAGGTGCTAGCACCGAGCTAATATACCCGTGTCGCAACGACGCGACGCACACAGGAGACACCGATGACGATCGACAAGCTGATTGCCCGCCTGGAGTGGTTCAAGGGTCAGATTGGTGGGGACAAGCAGGTGAAGGTGGTGGACGGGGAAGGCGAGTGGGGTTTCATGCTCCACGGCGAAATGATCGAAGACCCGGAGAGCGAGACCGGGATGAGCACCAAACTGCTGATCGACCTGACCGGCGAACCGGAAGAGTGACACAACCCGGGGCCGGTCGCGGTGACCGGCCCCCTTCCTCACACCAACTGGAGCGCGTCAGTGGTCGCCTACGCGAAGCACATCGGGGACACAAAGCGGCGGATGCGGGACTGGATGCGGCTCGGCATCGAAGAGCGGGTCCAGCACTACGCGGTGCTCGCGTGGAAGCTGAAGAAGCGCTGGGAACGGGAGCTGAAGAGGAGGGGCCGGGTATGCAAGCGGTGAAGCACACCCACCACCTGCTCAGCGACGGCCCCACCAGTGAAATTGACGTCTGCGGGTCGGTGCTGGCGCTCATGAGCGCCGGCCGGCGGGTCCTGAGCGGAGACGCCGGCCGCTTGTACCGGGAGCTGCTGGCCGACGAGCTCCACGGCGGCGCGCTGGCCGAGCTGCTGCTCAGCACGCGGCCGGTGCTGGCGGACAGCACCGCCCACGGCTACGTGTTCTGGGAAGTGTGACGGGCGGGCTACAATGGCGAGCACGAGCGCCCGACCGGTTGAGGGACCGGTCGGGCGCTCGTGCTTTATTGGGGCCATTATGGTGACGGTGAATCAGCTACGGGCGGGCGTGGACGGCACGCGCGGGCAAGGCGGGGTCGAGTGGCCGGCGGCCGTGTGGGAGCGCCTGTGGGGCGTTCTCACACGGCGTGAGCAGGAGGTGGTGTTTCACCACCTGGTCGAGAACCGCACCCACACCGAGGTGGCCGAGCTGCTCGGCGTGCGGCGCGAGACGGTGAACGTCGCGTGGCGCCGGGCGCTCACGCGGATCCGCGGCGTCATCACTTCACCGTAGTGGCGTCGAGCGGGGCGTTCGCCTCGGCGATGATGTGCGCCCGGGAGGCCTCGGTGACGATGAACTTCTCCAGCGCGTCGGCCTCCGACGCGCCGGTCCGCTTCGCCAGCGCTTTGGCGAGCAGCGCCAGCCCGGCGTTGATCAGCGGGC
This sequence comes from Gemmata algarum, assembly GCF_034097035.1. NCBI lineage: Bacteria > Pseudomonadati > Planctomycetota > Planctomycetia > Gemmatales > Gemmataceae > Gemmata > Gemmata algarum. The sequence goes on along the minus strand of NZ_JAXBLV010000013.1, from coordinate 162,440 downwards.
GCCCCGGGATCACTTCCGGAACGGCCACGGGCGCGGGGGCCGGCGCCCCCGGAGCGGGGGCCGCCGGGGCGGGGGTTACGGGTGCCGCCGGCGTGGCGGTCGGCGCGGCCTTCTTGAGCAGGTTCAGCAGCGGGTTCACCACCGCGCCCAGCTTCGGGAAGAACAGGCCCGCCAGCACGATGGCGGCGGCGCCGAGCGGCGAGTTCAGGAACGCGATCAGAGCGGCCAGTTCCACGGTTGTTACTCCGGCTTGGTTTGGGATCGGAACGCGAGTCCGGCGGCGATCGCGGCGGCGATCGCGAGCCACGGGGCCGACTGCGGGGCGGCCGGCGGGGCCGCGGGATCTTGCTTCACGTCCGGTTGCGGTTCCGCCTTCGGGTCCGGCTTGGGTTCAGGCTTAGGTGTGCAGCGGGGGCAGTCCGGACAGCTCGGGCAGTTCGGGCACGCCGGCGGTGCCGGCGCGGGCTTCGGGGCCGGGGGCGGTTCCGGCTTCCAGGTCGGGTCGAGCTGCGGCCGGAGCAGTTGCACCAGGTCCTCGGCGGTGGTGCCGGTTGCGGTGCCGAGGATCTGCCCGCCCTTCGGGGCCGGCGCGTGCAACGTGACCTTCGCGGACAGCCGCGTCTGGGCGACCCATGAATCGGGCCGGTACACCTGCACGTGACACTTCGCCACCAGGTCCCGGAGCTTGTCGCCGGCGAGCACCGCGGGCAGGCCGGTCGGGTCGTCGAGCACGAACGACAGGTGGTGGTTGCCGCTGTCGTCGGTGAGCACGTCGGGCGCGCCGGTCAGCACCTCGGTGAAGGCCTCGGCCCGGGTCACCTCCACGCCGTCGATCCAGTAGCGCGAGCGCGTCCCGTCGAGCTTGGTCACGTCGATCCCGTCCGCCTGGTTGAGCGGCGGGGCCTCGGCGGGGATCTCACCGCCCGCTTCCCGCAACCAGCCGTCCCCGTGCCCGATGTGCCACCCGTCCGCCGCGAGGACACCGAGTAACGTGCCGTCGGCGTCGAACAGCTTGTGGATCAGCTCCCCGCCGGCGAGCTCGACGTGCTGCCACCGCGGGCAGCTCGGCCCGGGGCAGCTCGGCCGCGGCCGGGTCGGGGCCGGGCAGTTCGGGCCGGGGCAGCTCGGCGACGTGGGCGCGGGTGCCGGGGTGAACGGCAGCGGGGCCACCGGCACCACACCCGGGCGGCCGGGCGGGGGCGGCGGCGCGAGCCAGCAGAACACCCACCCCGGGCCGGAGGCCTCCCACGCGCGGAGGTACTCGGCGCGCGTCTGCCAGAGCCAGTTCCCGGGGCGGTTGTTGTCGATCACCGCGGCCGTGGTGCCGTCGAGGTGCGCGCCGTTCACCATGTGCGCCGCGGTCCAGGTCTGGGCGGGCATGCGCCGCGTGCGGTACACCAGTTCCAGAAACGCCGGGTCCCCGCCGGTGTGCTGAACGAACCGCGGCGCGGTGATGCCCTTCGATCGGGCAAACTCCTTGATGTCCGCGGCGAGCTTCTGGGGCCAGCTCCCGCCCGGCCGTTGCATGCACCAGGCCTGGAACCCTTCCATCTCGTTGAGCCCGTGCCACCGCGCCGCGACCTGGACCGAGGTGGGCACGCACAGACCGGCGCCGGTACCGGGGCCGCGGGGGCCGAGGCCCCCGGTGTTCCGGATGTGGAGCGACGCGGGCACGTCGATCGTGGCGGGGGTGCCGCGCGGGGACACGGGCTGAGTGGTGGGCTCGAGCGCGTGCGCGGATCCGCACGCCAGCGCGAGGGCCAGCGCGGCGCCGAACCGGAATCGTGTCATCTGAGGGCCTCGGTGTGAAAGAGCGGGCCGGATATGTAACCGCCCGCTACTCCCGCTCGGGGATCTCCTCACCCGAATCCAGGCGGTCCTTGGCGTAGGCCCGGAACCGCCGCAGCTCGCCCTGCTCCTTGTCGCGCAACTTGGAGCCGAAGTTCACCGCGCACGTGGTGAAGTAGCTGAACAGGTTCCCGGTGGGGTCGGCCTTCCGAAGCGGGGTCTTGAGCAGGTGAAGGACGGTCTCTTGAACGAAGTCGTCGCGATCGGCGGTGTGCTGGAACCGGTCCCAAACCCCACCGGCGATCTTCGCCAGCGAGAGGCCGAGCCGGTCACTCGGCGCCCCGGTGAGGTGGCACTCGCGCACCAGCTCGGCCAGTTCCTGACGGTCGAGGTAATTCCGAGACATCGCGGGCGCCCGTCCTGGTGTGCGTCTGGCAGTGCGGGTATCTACCCGCCGGTGCCCTCAGACGTAGCGCCGCCTGTCCGGTTTTCCTGCTCGGTGCGTTTGTAGTCCGGGCACCGCTCGCAGCTTTGAACGCGGTCACTCACAAACACCCGGGTCGCGCGCTCGTGAAGGTCGCACTCCCTCACGCTCCGGGCGCTCCCCTGGCAGGTATGGCAGTGTTCCAGAATCGCCCCTTCGTGGTCGCACTTCCCGCGCGAGACGGGAAGTGCAATGCGGGCCGGTGTCCGGCCGCGGTGCTCGGGGTAGGTCTGGTCCGCCCCTTCGCTACGGCGCTTGACAGTGCGCTCCCGGATCTGGTTAATGCTCATCATTCTCCCCTGGAGATTCACCCATGCGCCGCGTGTTGCCCCTGCTGCTGGTGTTCGTCCTCGGTCTGGCGATCGGCACCCTACGCACGCGCTCACGCCCGGCACCGGCCCCGCTCCCGCCGATCGACTTCGGGGCGCCGGTCGCGGTGTCCCGCACCGTGCCGCCCAACGCCGAGGTCCTGGAGCTGCGCCCCTACAACGTGGTGCTCGACGGCGCCTCACACACGGTCGGGGATCCGCCCACCGAAGCGGACCGCCGCTGGTCGGTCACCTTCGACGGCGGGCGGTTGATCCTCGGCGCCGAGCTGGTCAGGCACTCACGCTGAACGGTGGGCCGAGCTCACTCATGCTCCCACTGAACGCGCCGAACCCGCCGGTGTAGCTGAACGGCGCGCAGGTCTTGGTGCCGCCGCCGCCCGACCCGCCGCCGGCCCCGAGCTGGCTCAACGTCCAACTGTCCCCGTTACACCACCAGCGGTAGTAGCCCACGGCTTCGCCCACGGTGATGCTCCCCGTGTACCAGCCCGGCCCGTTGGGGCCGTCGGCGTCGTAGGTCATGGGGTAGCTGCCAGCGCCGACCGACCCGCCCACCGTGAGCGTGAGAGTCGAAGGCACCCCGTCGGCAGCACAGCACGCGGTGGACACCGTGCCGCACTCGGCCTCGGCCTCGGCCTGTGTCGCGAACGGCCCGGCGCAAATCTCGATGGTGTCGTCGCACCGGTCCTCTTTGGTGAGCTCTTGCGGCTCACACGCATCGTCGGTACCCGCCTCGCGGATGCAGTACCACCCCGGCCCGCCCCACCCGGGAATCGAACAGCACGTCTGACACACCTTCACGTAGTAGAGCCGGCTGCACACGTCGGGCGCCAGGGCCTCCCACGGGAACACCTCCACCCGCTTGAAGGCGAACGTCGCGCAGGGGCAGTCGCACCCGCTCAGCACCCCGACGACACCCTTCCAGGTGAGCGAGGGTGTGACGGGATCGAAGGTGATGCTCTCGTCTTCCCCGCCCACCTCCAGCTCCAGCGGGAGCGGAATGGGGTCCGTGCCCACTTCGGGGAACACCGCTTCCCAGCAGTCGGCGGACACCACGGCCGTGAGCCAGGAGCAGTCCGAGCCCCCACCGCCCCCACCGCCGCCGCTACTCGAGTTGAACGCGACCGCGCGGAACCGGGCGCCGGCCGAGTCGTCGCCGGTCCGGGTGCAGAGGTACCGGTTCCCGGTGGTCAGCGCGACGGCGTTCGCGGCGCTCACCTTCACGGCGGTGGTGAGGTCCATGAACGTGCCGCCCTCGTCGAGCGAGACGACGCCCGGGTACCACCCGGACGATGCGGCCCCGGTCACCTTCACCCACGCCACGCCCCGGGCTACGGACCCGCTGGACGCGCGCCCGCCCACCGCGCCGCCGTCCACCAGGAGCTGCTTCACGTCGCCCGCGGTGCGAGCGGTGAGGCCGTACAGACGCTCAGCCACGGTCGCACCTCACGCCAGGATCCCGCCGGCCCCGGTCCACGTGCCCCCGGTCCCGTTCCACTGCTTCTCCACGTAGCCCTTCGGCTCGACGTAGTGGTACGCGCCCCCGGGCGCGACCGGCACTCCGGCCGCGTCGAGCGGCACCGGGTCCGTCACGGGCTGACCGTTCGCGTCCACAATCGCAACGGGCGGGTCCCCGCTGGTCGCACCCTTCCGCCGGCGCCCGGTGTTGAGGATCTTGGGTTGCCACCCGTCCGGGTTGAACTCGGCCTGCACCGTGATGGCGAACAGGAACGTCATCCCGCTCGGCCCGGTCTCCCACACCGTGTCGAGCGAGTATTCCGTGCAGCGGAGCGTGGCCGCGGTGTACGGTCGGCCGAGGATGGTGACGGTGGCCTGGTTCACCGAGTCCATCCACTTCGACCGGTTCGCCCAGTCGAGCTGTTCCGGGGAGCGGAAGAACTTCGCCGTGATGACGTGGTTACTGCGGAACACTTCCGCGGGCGGGTCGAACGGGTCCCCCAGCGTGTTCAGCACGCGGGCGCCGGTGACGGCGTCCTTTTCGAGCGGCTTGGACACCTCTTTGCGGCCGACGGTGATCGTCGGTGCGCGCTCGTTCGCCGGTGCCGAGTTGGATTGCCCGGCGCTCGGTGACGTGGGGTTGCTGCCGCCGGTCCCGTCGCCGTTCGCGGCGAACGGGGCGGAGCTGTAATCCGCGGTGACCAGCCAGTTGCGCGGGCCTTCGTGGGGCTTGGCCCGGAGCTTGCGGCAGACGGCCGGCGGCCAGTGCGGGTGCGGGGCGTACAGCGCCGCGGTCGGGTACACGAGCACGACCGAATCGATTACCACCTGCTCGCTGGTGAGGTCGTCGTTCGTCTCGACGATCCACCCGCGCGTGAGGGTCTGGACGCCCTTCTCGTCGGTCTCCGCGCCGCGGTCCTGCCAGCGCGGGATGATCTTGGTGACTGCCATGCGGGTATGTACCCGCGGTCACATCGGGACGAGCTCGACGCCGGCGGGCTTCCCGGCGATCGACTGCGCGGCGCCGAGGATCTGACCGAGCACCCCGGTTTGCTTCTGGGTCTCGGCGAGCTGCTTCTCCGGCGTCCCCTTCCCTCCGAACTCGTACTTCAACCGGGCGCTCACCTCGGCCGACGTGCCTTTGATCAGCGCCGGGCCGGCGAGCTGATTGGTTGCCGCCGCCACTACCTTCGCTTGCTCCTTCTTCACCTCGGCCGTCGCGGTCTTCTGCCGCGCAACCATCCGGTCCAGCCAGGTGTTGAACTGCTGGGCGCTCCCGCCGAAGTCGGCCACCGCGGCGGCGCCCCACTCCTTCAGTTGCTTCCCGGCCTCCTGGATCTTGGCGCCGTAATCGCCCACCGCGTTCTCGTCGAGCTGCCGCAACCCGGCCAGCACGGGGGAGGTGAAGGCGAGCGCTTTGGGCAGCGACTTCGCCATCCGGATCATGTCCGCGATCACGTCCCGGAACGCGACCACGACGGAACCGAGGGCCTCCACGATCCCGCCAGCGACGGTCGCCATGATCCCGTTACCGGCGCGGATCACGTCCCAGGCGTAGGCCGCGGCGGTGCCGATCCCGCGGAACGCGGCAATCACCACCTCGCGCGCCGTGGGCCAGTTGCCGGTGAAGGCGAGCAGCTCGGCCGTCCAGCTCGCCACCGCGTCAATCGCCTGCTCGACGGCGCTCACCACCTGCTCGACCACGGGCACCACGATCGAGAGGATGCCCTCCCACACCCAGCCCGCGACTTCCTGCACCGATTCCCACGCGCTGGTGAGCCAGTCGAACACCGGCTGCGCGCGGGCCATGATCCGGTCCCACACCCGGCTGATGATGTCGGTGATGCCGTTCCAGACCCGGCTTGCGATGCCGAACACCCACTGCGAGTAGGACGCATACGCCTGGAGCGCCGGACGTGCGAGCCCGACCGCCGCGGAGATGCCCTTACCGATGAGGGTGATGACCGGGGCGAGCGCGACCGAGATGGCCCGCCACGCCTGGCCGAGCGCGGTACCGGCTTGCGTGAGGGCCTGGTTCGCCACACGGGCGGATTCCATGTCGCGGGCCGACACGGCGAAGTCCGCGCCCATCGATTGAATGGCCCCGCTGCCCTGACGGAGCACGGGTAGCAGCTTCTGGAAGTCGCCACCGAGGCGCGCGGCCAACCCCGCGGCCAACGTGGGGTCGATCTTCTGGAACGCGTCCGCCAGCGCGAGGAACTGTTGATCCGGCCGGAGCCCGTTCAGCTCCTTCGCGTTCACACCGAGGAACCCGAACGTCTCGGCCAACTCGCCACCGTTGACCGCGGCGTCCTGGATCCAGTCGGCCACGTCGGTGAGCACGTCGGAGGTGCCCTGCGCGTCGATCCCGAACCGGTTGAACACGCCGGCCAACCCAGTGAACTGCTGGGCGCTGACGCCGAGGGCGGTCGCCAGGTCGCCCTGACGGCCGAGGTCCTGGAGCGTGTCCGCGGCGCTCTTCACGGTGGCGATCGCCGCGGCAGCAGCCGCGGCCGGGGCCGCAACCGCACCCAACGACGCGGCCAACCCCAACCCGCCCGTTGCCCCCTTCGGCGCGCCCACGTCCTTGAGCTTCGCGCCGACCGTCTTGCCGGTGTCGTCGGCCCACTTCTTGATGCCCTGCCCCTCTTTGTCGAGGCCCGAGCGGAGCCCGCTGCCGTTGGTGGTGAGCACCAGGGCGGCGCGGCCGATGCTGGTTTGGCTCACGCCGGGGTCTCCTCAATGCCGAGGCCGAAGCAATCGGCGAACAGCGCCAACCCGTCCGCCGACGGGAGCAGGTTCACGGGCGTGGCGCCGATGGTCCACTCGATTTGAAACTGATCGGCAGGGATCTGTGCGCCGGCCGCCGCGGCCGTGACGGAGCAGAGCTGCCGGAGGTAAGAGGCCTCGCGCTCCCCCCACCACGGGCCGTCCAGTTCGACCAGGGCCTGGTACTCGGCGAGTTGCGCGGCGGTGAGCACGCGCTCCAGCTCGTCGGGGAGGCGCCCGAGGGCGATCGACAGGCGGAGCACCCACAACCGAAGGGGGTCCGCCGTCAGGCGTTTTTTGCGGCGTCCTTCGACGGGATGGAGGCCTCACAGATCTGCCGCAGCTCGTCCAGGGTGAAGAGCGCGACCGTGTCCAGGTCCTCGGTGTTGCCGTTGGGGAACAGCGGCGCCCCGTCCGCATCGGCCAGAGCGAACATCGCGTGCGATTCGACCCGACGCACCTCCCGCTGGGGGCCTTCGGGGAGCAGCTCGGCCAGCCGGTCCGTCTCCCGCAGTTCGGCGACGGTGAGGTCCCGAACGTGGTACTGGACGCCGGCTACCGTGACCGGGCGGGCGGAGCGGAGACGGCTTTTCAGGCGGTCGCGGAGTGTGGTGCTCATGCGTAGGTGGGTTGCTTTCGGGTGGTCATCTCGAACGGAATCGACACCGGGTTGCCCTTCTCGAACTTGACCGCATCGACCTTGCTCACGAACCCCTTTGCGGTCACGGTGAGCTTGGTCGCGGTGCCGGCCGTCTGGTCGTCGGGCGAGGTCAGCAGGAACGTGTACTCCGCCCCGGCCGCGCCCTTCTTCAACAGCCCCACCAGGCGCTGGTAGTTCGCCTTGGTGTATTTCATCTCACACGGGGTCTTCCCGATCTTGATGAGGCCGGTCGGGTGCTCGCGCTCGAACGGGTCCGGGGCCGGGGTGCCGCCGCCGTCGTCCTGCGCGAGCTCGGTGGCGTCGAAGGTGCCCGCTTCGAGCGACGGCAGGCTGAACGTGGTCACCCCGTCGAACTTGGTCGAGGTGCCTCCCGTCGCGCCGCCGTTGCCGCCGTCGTCTGCCGTCAAGACCGCCTGAAAACCGGTGATCATCTCTGCCCCTCGCGTGTGCGGTTATGTACCTGAGACCTTGTTCCGCGCGAGCTCGGCGGCGATCTCCTTTTCCACTTCCCGGCGGACGTCTTCGATGTACCGCCCCGCGCTCTCCTCCTTCGCCGGCTTCAACCACGGCTTGGCTTTGGAGCGCTTCGTACCCCACTCGACGAGGTGGGCGTACTTGGACGGCTGGATCGTGCGCTTCTGGCCCTTCAGCGGTCCGCGGGTGATCTTCTTCCGCCCCTTGCGTTTGAACTTGCTCGCGGTGCCCACGATCGAGACGTACTTGTCCCCCGGGTACACCTTCACCTTGATGCGGATGCTCTTCGCGGTGACGCCGAGCAGCTTGATGCGTTCGGCGTTGTTCACCACCGAGGCCTTCACCGGCGCGCTGGCCCGGTTCGCGGCGATGCGGATCGCTTTGCGGATCCCGTAGGCCTTCAACTGCTCGGCCGGGGTCAGGTTCAGGTCGTACTGCACCTTGAACACGTCACCGCTCCACGTCGCAGGTCAGCTCGTTGTCCCCGTTCACCGCGGTCTTCACGAGCCAGACGTTCCCGTCGAGGTCCTGGAGCTTGTCGCCGGCGACGACACCGGGGTAGTTGCGCAGGCGGACGGTGGCGCTGGTCTTCTGCTTCTCGCTCTCCTTCACCCCCTCACGGTTCGCAATCACGTCCTCGATCGCGGCCCACAAGGCGCCCGCGTCGGTCCAGGTGTCCCCGGCCCGGCGGTCGCCGAAACCGTCCTTGCCCTTCACCCGTTGCAGCCACTGCACCCGGTCGCGGTAGTCCCCGGCCCGTGCCATCACTGCCCCCAACTGCCGGACAACCCGAGCTTGTACCGCGACACCACCCGCGCCCACCCGTCCGGCAGCTCGGCGAGCTTCTTCTCCGTGTGGGCCTCCCGGTTCTCGTACCAGTGGCCCGCGAGCAGCTTCAGCGCGGTCAGCACCTGTTTCGGGACGGCCGCGGCGTTGGCCCACCCGGCGGTGAACTCGACGCACCCGACCGGGCTGACGGCGATCCCGGCCGCGGTGGTCACCCGGGCCGGGACCGCGGCGAGCTGCACCCGGGCCGGCGGGGTGAGCAGGTCCGCCCGCCACTGGTCGGCCGCGAGTGTCTCGGTCGAGCCGTCCGCCAGGTACCGTTTCACCGCGGTGACCGCGGTCACCCCGCCGCGGCCGAGCACGATCAGCCCGCCCGCCGGCCATTGGGCGAGGTCCTGGCGGTAGCCGGTGGTGAGCACCGGGCGGCCGGTGTCGTCCTCGAATCGCTCCACCGCGCTCGCGAGGAACTCCGTCAGGTCCCCGTCCTCGGCCGTGCCGTTGATCCGGAGCCGGTCCCGGAGCTCGGCCGCGGTGACGGGCGCCGCGGCCGGGGTGACGATGGTGAGGCCGTACATCGCGCTCCGGGGGTTACGACGCCGGGTTCGCCAGGGTCTTCACGGCGCTCGTGTTGATCAACCGGCCGTCCGCGCGGGCGAACGCCAGGAACACGACCTGGCCGTTCAACATGCCGACCTCGTTGAGGCGGTAGAACGTCACCTCCTGCACGTCCCGCCACCAGTACCGGGAGTAGTCGCCGTAGGCGGCGACCTTCGCGTTCACCCCCGTGGCGAGCACGTCGTTGTTCAGGAAGATCGGGTCCCCGTCGAACGTGCCCGGGCCGGGCTGGAACGGGTCCGCGTAGTACCGGTTCTGCGAGTCCTTGAGCTTCCGGAGCTTTCCGAACACGGTGTCGGAGAGCATGAAGCCGCGCTTCTCGGCCGGGGCCTCACGGTAGGCCGGATCCACGCTGTACTTCAGGTCGAGGAACGAGTCCCACGTGTAGGTCGGGCTGGCGTTGGTGCCGGCGAGCACCACACCGGACGCGGTGGCGTCGGTGAAGATGCCCGTCGGTTCGGTCGTGCCCGCGCCGCGGGTGGCGGCCAGGTTGAACAAGCCGCCGATGCGCTCGCCGAGCAGCATGGGCACGATCATGTTCATCGACACCTGGTCGTCCTGGAGCGCCTCGATCGAGACGGGCACCTTGTCCGAGCTGGCCTTATACGCCTTCAGCGGGGCGCTGCCCAGGGTCGGGTCGGTGTTCGTGACCGGGGAGCCTTCCGCCAGCCACCGGCCGCGGTTCGCGGTGTCGTCGATCTTCGGGACCGGCAGGTCTACACCGGTCGCGGTCCGGATCCGGGTCACGCGGTCCAGCACGCGCCCGCGGAACTGGAGCGCCTTATCGAAGCTGCTGGTGAACTCCTTCCACTGCACCATTGCCGAGGAGCCGGACGTGGTGGCGATGTCACGACGCACCGGCCCGCCGCTGGTCGGGTCCCCGCTGTAGACCCCCACCACGCCGTTAGCGTTGAAGCGGATGGTGAGGGCCGCGGAGTTCACGTCAACGCCGCACAGCGAGGCGTTGAGGATCTGCTCCTGCGTGATGGTGCCGTGCCCGCGGAGCATCCAGGTGCGAACGGCCTCGGCGCTGTTCGGCGGGGTGGCGTGGTCGAGCACCGACGCCGGGCGGGACGGGGCGGTCCGGCGGGTGACCTCGTTGAGCTGCGCTTCGGCCCGTTCCAGGGTGCTCATCCGCTCCAGCGTTTCGATCCGCCGGCCGTGCTTGTCGAACTCGGCGTAGATCTGATCGACCTTGGTGTTCTCTTCCGCCGTCAGGTCCCGTTCGGCTTCCGGCCGCGCCTGCGCCCGGGCGATGATTTCCTTCGCCGCGGCCAGTAGGGTCGCGCGCTTCTCTTTGAGCTGGAGCAGTTCGTTCACGGTGGTCTCGCGGGGTCGCGGGTTCGGAGGTCGAGTGTGTGGGGGTATGTACCCTGCAGCCCGTCAGGATCGCTGCATGAGCGCCACCAGGGCGGCGCTGAGAGCCGTTCCGCTCGCCGGCGGCGCCGGTTCGGCGGACCGGTATTCGGCGGTCGAGGTGACGTAAGCCGGGTTCACCACCGGCCCCAGTTCGACCAGTTCGAGCGACGTGAGTTCGCGCAGGTCCCCGGTCCACTTCTCCCCGCCGTCGCGGTGGGGGAACGCGAAGAAGGAGCTGCCGCGCAGGTCGCCCCGTAAGAGCAGCTCCCGCACGTCCGCGGCGCTCTCCGGGAGCGCCACCTCGAACCGGAGGCCTTCGGGGGTGTCGGTGAGCGCGAGCGTGCCCGACGACGTGCGGCCGAGCAGGCGGTTCACGTCGTGGTTGAAGGTGGACAGCACGTCCCGCCCGGACGCGAGCGAGCGGCGGAACGCCCCGGGCCGGATCACTTCCGTGAACCGCTTCCCGCGCTCGAATATCTGGGTCGGCGCGTTGTACGCGATCAGCCCGCGCAGCTTCTTCCCGCCGGCGGCGCTGATCTCACTCAGCAGCGCCCGGCGAATCGGTTCCGGTTCCATCGGTCGGGGCCTCGGGGGTCGTGTCGGTGGGGTTCGCCGGCGACGCTGTCGCCGGGGCCTGGTTGAGCGGCAGCCGGAGCACGTCGCCCCCGGGCTTCGGCGAGAGGTCCTCACGGCCCCGAACCTCGTTCACCGTCATCCAGCCCGCGGTGAGTGCGGATTGCCAAGCCGTGAAGCGGGTCTGGGTGTCGGCGATCAACAGCCGGTCGGTGATGTGCCGGCAGTGCCGCCCGGGGCCGAGCAGCTTCAGGTCAACCTCGGCGTCCCGCTTCGTGATCCAGGGGCCGAGGCAACCGGAGACGTGGTCGCGGTTGAGCTGCTCCAGGTTCGACCAGGTGGCGCGGCCGAGCTTGTGGAGCTTCACGGGGGAGATGTTGAAGAACCGGGCCACCTCATCCACCAGGAACTCGGACAACTCCGCGAGCTGCAACTGGTCGTTGTGCGCGAGCTGGAACGGGGTCCACTTCGTGCCGCTTTCCAGCAGCAAGGGGCGCCCGGCGTTGTCCTCTCCGGCGTGCAGCGCGTCCCAGCTCTGGCGCATGTTCTCCAGCGCCTGCGGCGTCAGCTCGCCCTGTACCTCGATCGCTCCGGTCGGGCTCAACCCGCGGCGGAACCGCGCCGCCCCGAACCGCTGGGCAGCTACGGCCATCCCGAACGTCATGCGAGCCGTTTGGAGGAGCTGGTAGCCGACGGACCCGTTGGGAGTGAAGCCGGGAAGAAAGAGCACGTCGGAGGCGTCGAGCTTCACGTAACGGCCCGACGGCACCGGGGCGGAATACTCGGGCGCCTCGAACGTGAGCCGCCCGTAGGCGTCCCGGTCGATCCGCACCTGGTGGGATTCGAGCGGCCACAGCTCGCGCGGCCGCCCGGCTCTGTCCCGGGCGATCTCCGCGACCCCGAAACCCCACATGTTGGCGTTGTGCTGGAGCTGCGCCCAGAACACCGGCCCCGTCATCTCCGGGTTGGGCCGTTGGAGCAGTTGCGTTACCGGGTCGTCGTAAAGCGGCTTGGCGCCTTCTTCGAGGCGGTGCCCGCTGTAGACGCACATCGGCGACGACGCGAGGTCCTCACTGATCACCCGATCGGCGCAGAAGACGGCGCTGATGCCCATCGCCTCGGCGGCGCTGACGGGCCGGGCCTCCCCCCCGAGGCGAGCCGGCACCATACCGAGCGCGGCGAGCTGGTCATACGTGATGTCCCGCTTGACCTCGGCGGATCCACGGAACCAGTTTCGGGGGTTGAGCCACTTCATGCGGCTATGTAGCCGCCGCCTCCACCCGCGAACTACCGAACTTGCGGAGGGGGATTTTGAGTTGTTACGCTAATCCCACGCATCCCAAAAATTCGACGTGAGTTATCCGATGTTCTCGCCCGAGGCCGATCGCTTCTTTTTGGCTCCAAACTGCCGGCCCTCTGCGGGCGACCTCAGCGTGCTGTACTTGGTGCGCCGTGATGCGCTCCAGTGTTTAGGTGTCGATCCAGACACCCGGACCCACGGGCAGCATGCACCAGTTTTGTTTCCTGGTGCCATGACAATCATGGCTGGTATCGACCTCTTGGCGAAGTTCCATGCCGGTACTGATCAGGGCGCGGGAGGTGTTGGCGCTCGCTTTACGGGTTTCCTCAAGGCTTACCTAGATGAGCGGACCGAAGAAGAGTGCGAGGCGATTTATCAATTGCGGAATGCACTTCTGCACTCCTTTGGCCTTTACTCCAAAGCCAAAGGCCAGACCTACAAATTCGTTTTGAACAACGACTGGTCAGGCGCCCTCATCGTTCGGCATCCGCAAGCACGCGAATTCTGGGGGGTGTCTCTAGGGGTGCTGCTACAGTCCTTCGAGTCGTCCATTGAGCGCTACCAAGCGGATCTCGACTCCAAGCCCGATCTGCAAACCAAATTTCTCGACATGGTCCCCAACTACGCTTTCATGGGCCAAGCCACCTACGAACAGAAGTAGACTGCTCACAAGGTCCGGAACCCGCGCCCCTCGTACACGGACGGCTTCGGCGGGGGCGCGGCCGCGGCGGCGTCGGCCAGTGCGAACGGCATCAGCAGCGCGACGGCCCCGTCGATGTGGTCCACCGACTTCTTCTTGACCGGCCGCACGTTCTTGTACTGATCCTGGTCGAGGCGCACCGAGTTCACGCACCAGCGAGCCCACGCGCTCCCGTCGTGCGTCAGCCGCTTTTGGATGACGCACGTTTCCAGCTCGCGGGTGGGGCCGTTGAACCACCGGTGGGACTGCGGTTGCCGGTGGATCTTCTCGATACCCAACACGCTGTCGAGGTCCTGGCCGATCACCCACGCGCCGTTCGGGTCCATCACCAGCCCCTGCACGTTCCCGAACGCGATCAGCTCGAACAGCTGCGACATCACCGCGGTTTTGCTGATCACCTCCCCCGGGGTCATGATCATCGACCCTTCGGCGATGAACTGCTGATATCGGGGCAGGTTCGTTTTCTCACGGCTACGCACCCCGGCCTCGGCCACGAACGCCCACGAGCGCGCGTAGAACTGCCGGCCCGGCCGCCCCCACACGGCCGAAATGCTGGTCGGGTCGATCCGCTGGGAGGCGTCGAACCCAAGCCAGACTGGCAGGTGTCGCAGCTCCGCCGGCGTCGGCACGTGCCCCTTGCAGGCGTCCCAGCGCACCAGGTCAATCCAGGTCGCTTCCTCGGCCCGCCGGAAGATGTTGAACCGATACCGCTCGAAGGTCAGGCGGTCCGTGGTGGTCTTCTTCGCGGCCTCCCATTCGAGCCGGAACGCCTCGGACGTGAACCCCTCGTACTGGTCGATCGACGGGTTCACCTTCCGCCACGTCGCCGGGTCGTCGAGGTCGTCCGTGTCCGGGTTCGCTTCGTAGATCTCGGCGTAGGTCGTGGGGTCCGTGTCGGTGCCCGCGAGGATCCGCCGGCCACGTTCCACCAGCGCGTAATACCAGTGCGTCAGGTCGTCGCCGGCGGTCGAGATGATCACCATGAAGCCGTCCGGGCGGCCGATCATGGCGTATTCGAGGGTGCGGTAGAGCTTCGGCGATCGGTGCGCGTGCGCCTCGTCCACGATCACCGCCGAGCAGTTGAGGCCCTCGGCGTTGGGCGCGTCGGCGCTGAGCGCCCGATACTCCCCGTCCCGGGACGGAATCTTGATCACCTTCCGCGAATCCACCGGCTTACAGACCTGCGCGAGCTTCCCCTCTGGCCCGTCGCGGTTGATGCACGAGATGAGCTGCTCGTAAACCTGCTTGGCGTTCTCCTTCGTGGTGCTCGCGGACGCGACCAGGGGCGCCCGGACCCGCGCCCCGATCAGCTCGTACAGCGCGATCACGGAGACGATGAGCGTCTTGCCGTTCTTCTTCGGGACGTGGAGCAGAACCTTCCGGAACCGGCGCCCGCCGTCGGGCCGACGCCACCCGTACAGGCTCATCAGGAACCGGGCCTGCCAGTCGAACAGGCGGAACTGGTCACCCGCCCCGGCCGCGTACTTCACGGCCACAAACGCCGCGGCGAACCGCACGACCCGCTCGGCGGCCTCTTGGTCCCAGTAATAGCCGGCGGCGATCGCGGCACGGTCCGCGGCGGTGCGGACGGCCCAATCCGGAGGGGCACTCACACTAGCACCCCCGCAACCCGCTGGCGCGCGATCGCGGCGTACTCGGCTGATTCCTCAATGAGGACCGCCCGCCGGCCTTCCAGGGCCGCGGCCACGCCGGTCGTTCCGCTGCCCGCGAAGCAATCGAGCACCAGACCGCCCGGCGGCACGACGCGCACCAGGTCCTGCATGAGCGCGGTCGGCTTTCCGGTGAGATGGTGCTTATCGGGTTGCTTGACCGCGTGGGAGAAGTGCCCCGGGAACGGGCTTCCGGCGAGCGCACGGCCGCCGTTCGTGCCCCACACCAGGAACTCGCAAGCGTTCGCGAACCGCCCCTGAGCGGGCCGGGCGCCGGGCTTGTGCCAGACCACGATCCCGCGATACACCCAGCCGCCGGCCTGGAGCGCGTCCACCGTGACCGGGAGCTGCCGCCAGTCGGTGAACACGCCGCAAATGGCGCCGGGCTTGGAGACGCGCAGGCACTGAATCAGCCAGAGCGCCGACCAGTACCGGTACGCCCGCTGGTCGCGGGAGTCGCCCTTGAAGGTCGGGTACTTTCGCTTGGTGCCGCCCTGCTGGTACTTCGCGGACACATCACCCTGTCTGTCAGCGCGGGTGAACCCGCCCGACGAATACGGGGGGTCGTTGAGGATCAAATCGAACACGCCGTCGGGCAGCTCGAGGAGCGCGCCCAGGGACTCGCCTTCGATCACGCGGACGGGTTCGGTTTCGGTCGGCAGGTCGGTTCTCATGCCGCTATGTAGCGGGCGCGTGCTCTTTCGCGTGGCACCCGTGGCAGAGGAGTTCGACGTTGCTGTCGGCGCGGTTGTGGGGGTTGCGGTCGCGGTGGTGGAGGTGCGCGCTCCAGTCGTTTTCGCACCGCTGACAGATGGGAAACTGGCGGATCAGGCGTTCGCGCTGCTGCTGGTGCTCCCACCCGTAGCCGCGCTCAGTGGTGGTGAGCCGCGGCCGAGGTTGGCACCGCGGCCGGATGGGAGGGAGGCCCGGGGCGTTGGGCATCAGTAGCCCCGCTTGATGGATCGGAACACGTCGAGCGCCCGCCAGGTCAGGGCCGACGCGGCCACGATCGCGATGACGACGACGAACGCCGGAACGGTGACGCTCATAGGTCCCACTCGTCTTTCTTCTTGGGCGGTGTGACGGTCATCTTCGACTGCTTTCGCGCCTGCGGGAGCAGGCCGAACTGCTTCGCGTAGGCGTGGTACTGCTTCAGCAGTCGATCCAGGGAAATCGGCGTCCGGAAGTCCCCGGCCGACGCCGGGAGCGCCTGGAGCTCCTGAATCTTCCCCCACACCACGCACAGCAGCGCGAATGACTCGGCGTCCGCGGCGGTGATCACCCCGGCCTCTTCGAGCCGAGCGTAGTGCCGATCCCAGTACGCTCGCGCGTGCTGGGTGAGCGGGACCGGGGGTTCAGGCGTCGGGTTCACGGGCTTATGTACCCGGCAGCCAGTGCGGGCGGAACCAAAGTGTGAGGGTGACCGCGACGTAGACCACGGCCCCGGTCAGGATGCCGAGGGTGATGAGGCGGCCGAGCGTGAGGGGCTTTTCCATGCCCGTATGTAGCCGGTCAGTCGGTGAAGTAGTTGCGAAAGCACCGCGTGCAATGCCGAACCTGCCACCGGTACTCGAGTTCACTCACGCACTGGGACGGCCGATGGAAACCGAGCAGGCATCGTAACGGACGCATCAGCCCAATCTCGCGCAGGCATCCCACCAAGAAAACCTCGGAAATTGCGAGCCAGGCGAAGAGCAGGAACCACCCCATAACGTCCCCCGTGTGTGCCTCTATGTACCGCGCAAAATCAATTAAAAGGTCGCGCGGCGCGAGCGCGAGGGGCAGTGAGGTCAGGAGGGAGTGTCGGCCGAAGTCCAACACCCCTTACCCTCTGTCCGGTTTCAGTGCTTCGCCGAACTCAGGTTTTTCTGGTCGCCGGAAAAGACTTGCGAAGCTGCCGATGCTTCGCAAGGAGACGCGCCGTCTGCTGCCGCTCAAGACTAAGCTGATCACGTAAACGCCGAGCCTCGGCCCGAACTTGCTCTGCCCACCTGATCAGGTCTTCGGTCATCAGCATTCGAGCTCTCGCGCAGTGGTACCGAACACTCACTACTACATGCTCGTCGGGAGCAGGACCGCGATTTGCCAGGAGAATGCCAAAAGCCCTGACGGAAATCTCACACGGTCCAGAACGTACCGCGGCCCGGCACCGTGCCGACCTGCCGCACGTCCCCTCTGGCTTTCATCCTGAGCAACAGAACGTAAACGGTGAGCCGCGGCGACCGCCGATCGGGGCAGAGCCGGCGGCCGATGTCAGCGGTGGTGAGGGGGCAGGAGCTGCGGGCGAGCAGGCGGTAGATTCGAGCCCTGAGCGCCCCGGGCCTGCCGCCCCCGGTGCGACGCCGACGGCCTACCATCGGCACACCACAGGAGGAACACACGGGACGCTCAGGGATCCGGGACAGGTCGCGGCAGAGCTGGCGACGACACGCCACGCATCGAAATAGGACGCGGCTCATGTGATGCCAATCAGGGTCAGCGCATCACCCACGTCCGCCGCCGGGATCGCATAGCCCGCGTCCGTCAGGTGGACCCCGGGACTATCGCTGAAGTAGGTGGAGTCGTTGGTGTTCTGGAGTTGGGTCCGACTCTGGACATCCACCAAGTAATCGCAGTAGGTTGCGCCGCTGTATACGACGCCCGTCTGAAGCGTCGGCGAGTCGGCACGCAACAGCCCGTTCAGGGTGCCCTGCTGAGTGACCTGACTTGCGTTCCACGTCCCGCAGTCCTTCACCGTCAGCACAATCACGTGTGTGGCGCCGGCGGCCTTCGCCGCGATGCACCGCGCCACGATGTCCGCGTAGATGTCCGCCCCGCTCCTGAACACCAGGTCGTTCGTGCCGGCCCACAGCACGTAGACCTTTCGCGCGCCCGTGTAGTCGCCCCACAGCACGTCCGCGCGGCCGGGTCCCGCGCTGCGAATGGAGGCGGCCAGTTGGCCGCCGATACCGAGGTTCGTCCAGGCATACAGCCCGGAGCGCGACGCCATGCACTGACTTGGGTAGACGTGCGTGGCCCCCTGTCCGGCCGTCAGGGAGTCGCCATCGAACAGGACCTGATCGCGGGTCGTCGGGGTGGTGTTCCCGAGGGTCACCCCCCGCAGTGCGAGGCGCGCGGCCACCACCTCCACGTTGTTCGCCACCTGACCAGCGCTCAGCGCCGAGGAATAAAACAGCGCGTGGTAGAAGTCCCCGTAGTAGTTGCGGACGCCGTTCCCGAGACGGAACTGGCTCGCGGCACCCGACCAACCGGTATCGGTCCGCTGCGCCAAATACCCGGGCGCTTCAACGCCGTTGAGGTACACGCGGTTCGGGTTACCGAACGTGAGAGTCAGGCAGAGGTTGCCCCGCATCGACCGGGAACCGACCGCGTAAGGAGTAGCCGCATCGCCCCACGCGCCGAACAGCATGTCCCGCTCTCGCAGGAAGATCCCCAATCCGGCATCTGAAGAAACCGGGCACTGAACGACGGACCCGCCTTCGCTCGCGACGCTGAGGAACAGTTGCATGGTCCGCACGTGCTGAGCCATCGCGCTCGGCAGTGTGACCAGTTTCGTCTGCCCGCTCGGCCCGAACCGCAGCCCGGCCGGCACCCACTCCGGTTTGTAGCCGCCCCCCACCCCCAGCGTGCCGTGGTTGCCGTTGGGACTCCAGTCCGTGAGGGTGTCCCCGCTCCCCTCCCCGAAACGGTACTCGGCCAAGAGGTCGGACGTGACAAGGCCCGCGCCCGCGGACCCGCCCCACCGTCGCGTGTTTACCAGGGACAAACCGCCGAGTCCGCTCACGGGTCGGGCCTCAAATCGTGTACAGAAACTGCCCGGACGCGGTCGTCCCCGTCTGACGCACAACGCTGAACCGGTACGGGTACGGCAGCCCCGCAAGGACCGCGAACGTGCGGTCGGCGGTGTCGTCCTGGAGGCGGCCGACGATGTTGCCGTCACTGTTGGCGTGGAACCCGTTGGGCAAATCCGCCGGGGTGTGATCACCGCCCGAAACGTCGAGCGGCAGGGACTGGCGGACCAGTCCCGTCGGAGAGGAGGCGATGTTCGCGGCGCGGTCAGCCATCGGGTTCACTCGCGGGTTCGGATGCCGCTATGTACCCGCTCGCACCCAGAGGACCTGAAACCGACAGGCGTTGTGGTAGCCCTCCTCGGTGCTCTCCTCACTGTCCCCGGCCCACACCGCGAGCCGGACGGTGCCACCGCGCATGGAGTTGAGCACCACGAACACGCGGTCCACGATCGCTTTCGCGACCGCGTAAGTGTCTGCCAAGCTGTGGAACTCCACTTGGGAGCTCACGTTCGTTTCCTCCCCGTCGAGGTCCTCCGCAACGGGGTCCGAGCTGGGGACCGTGTAGAAGAGCCACGGCGGCGCGTCTTCGTCGTCCGGGATCTGCCCGCAGAAGATGCGGTCACCGACCAGGGTGATCAGGTCGGGATCAGCCGCGAGCGCGGCGCGGAGGGTTTCTTGAATGGATGCCATGCGGCTATGTAGCGAGCCGCACCAACGAAAAAGGGCCGCCGGTCGTTCCGGCGGCCCACGCCATTACCCTCGCGCGATTACTGTACCAGCCACAAGCGCCGGCGGAAGGTCGGTTGAAAGCGAACGGCCCGCCGGATGTCTCCGGCGGGCCGCGTTCAGGTGAAGGAGCGTTCCTAAAGCTTTGAGACCCTTGTGAGCGCCCCCCAACGCCATCGAATCTACACGTCGGCCAGACTCCGCGCAACGACAAAGCGACGGCCCGCCGGATGTCTCCGGCGGGCCGTCGTGTATTCGGGGCGGGTGCTCCCGACGCGGGCTGAGCCCGGTTATGCGCCGAAAAATGGTGCACGTGGCGCGCCGTGCGTTTCGATAATTCCGTGACACTTCCCCAGCAGGAGGCATCGTGCCCAAACGCGGAAACCACAGAAAAACACAGCACGAACTACGCTATACGAACCTCTGCGAGCGCTGCGGTAACCAGTTCCATTCTGCTCGGGAGCTTGCCCGCACCTGCTCGGATAGCTGCCGGCAGGCGCTCTCACGAGCTGCTCGCCGAGCGGCTCAGCCCGGACCGGGATCGGGCTGAAGCCCGGTCGATCGCGTTCACCAGGTCGTCGCCGGCGAGGTGCTGATACCGGTTCGTGGTCGAGCTCCGCGAATGGCCCATGACCTTCGCAAGTGTGGTGTCCGTCACGCCTTTCCGGGTCGCGTTCGTGGCGCCCGTGTGCCGCATGGTGTAGCACACCACCCGCTCCTCCACCCCTTCGGGATCCAGGCCGGCTTTGAGGCGTGCGCGCCGCATGCGGCACCGCAAGCCGTTTGAAGTGAGCTGCTTCCCGAACCGGTCCTTCCAAACCGGCGCGTCTGGCGTGGGACTACCCGCCCGGCGGTGCAAGTTGCGGAGCATCCGGAGCGCGGCCTTATCGAGAGGGATCGTGCGCACCTTCACCCCGTCCGTGCGCCGCTTCTTCCCCTTGAATTTCCGCAGGGTGATGAGCCGCCGGTCCCACTGAATGTCTCCCCACTTCAGCCCCCGGATCTCGCCGGGACGGGCAATGGTGCGGCTCAAGACGAACAGAAACCGCTGGTGACTGGCCTCACTCGCCAAGTACAGTTCGCGCATCTCGGCTCGGCTAAGGATGCGTTGCCGCTCGCCGCACGGTGGGGGTTTGAGCTTTCGGAAGGGGTCGCGCGGGACGAGCGCCGCATCTTCATCGGCCGCCCACTTGTACAGTGCCTTCAGAGCCCGAACGAAGTGGTATGTAAATTCCACGGCGACCAAATGGTGCGCCCGTAGATCAGCCGCGGGGAAATCCCCCGCCGCCGTCCGCAGCTTCTTCAACTGGCCGGTGTACCACACCAACGTCGATTGCTCAGCCTGTCCGAGCTTCACCCGCACCTTCAGGGCGTCAGTGAAGCTGTCGATCAAGTTCGTCACGCGAAACACGTCGTCAGCCTCCTTAGAGAGACCAACATCCTTCCCCACAGCACCGGCGTTGTCAGATTCAAAGGGCGCAGTTATTTTCATTGTCGATGCGAGAAGTGCGCGATTAGGTAGAGGGTGAGGGATGCGCCACGTGGTTTCGTGGCGCAAGGTCGCTGACGTATGTAGGCGCGCGAAGAAGTGGCGGTTTTTGCGCGCGTGCTTGGGGTGCAAGAGGTCGTGGGTTCAAATCCCGCCGGCCCGACTGCTTTGATACTCCTTCCGGATCTTACGCCGGCGGGAAATCGGCAGTGGACTGATCTGCTCGGAATCGAAGCTGAGCAGTTAAGTTTCTAAATCCCGCGCGTTCAGATTGATTACCTGAACGCGCGGGACTAAAGTCCAGCGACTACCCCACCGCCCCGCCGGCACCACCGGCGGGGCGGTTTCCGTTCCGGAGGTCGCCCCCATGCACGTCGCGACAGGAATCATTCGGGTCCCACAATATAAACCATCGACGGAACCGGGGATACGCCCGGTCGAGGGGTTCACGGAGTACGTGGTCCGGTTCGAGGTCCTGCCCCGCATCGGCCAAGTGGTCACCTTCGGCAAAGAGTCCTGGGTCGTTGCTCGAGTCGAGTTCCCTTTAACGTCCGGCGATTCGGCTCGGGAGCTGGTAGCCGGTCCGGCTCGAGTCGAGTTGGACCACCTGAGCAAAGGCGGGCGCAGCGGCAGCGCCCGGAGCGGCACGGTGCTGGTCCTGATCTTGGACGAATCGCTACTCGGTGACCCGAGCTATGACGGCGAACTGCGCACGTTCCCGGCCCTCCCGCGTGTCGGGGAGTTCCTCTCCGACACCACCCGCAACCCCCACGTCCGGTATCGGGTCAAAGAGGTCAACCATGTGCTCAACCGCCGCACCGAGCTCGGCTGGATCGAAGCCGAAATCCTCATCGTCCCGGACGGGGAACCCCTTCCGTGGAAACTCCGCTCCCAGCGCCCCTCCGACAACTGACCGAGCCACCCGCACTGAGTGTTGCGGGCTCCAAGCGATCTTGGCTGAATCTCGACGGCAGAAAACCGGCACGGGAATTTGCAATTAACTTTCGGCGCAAGCTCTTAATCAGCTTGGTGCAGCGCCGCAACGATCGCCAGGAAAAATGCCGTAACTGCTTTCCAATCAACAGCTTGCGATTTACCTGTCCACACAACCTAAGATACCCGACGCGGGGATCGGAGCCGCCCCGAAAGCGGCAGCTCTTATCCGCACCGGCGCTACTCCGCTACTTCCCGGCAGCCCACTTACGCCACGTCGCCTCAAGCGTCGCGAACCCCTTGTCTTTCTCCCGCAATCCGGCAGCTTCCAGAGCCTGCTGGAAGGTCGGGGCGTCGTTGTTCTCTCCCGGCCTCAGTCCCCCGAGGATCATCGGGAACTTGGCCGCTCCCGGCCCGTAGGTGAGGTACTCGGCCAACGACTGCGCCAGCACCTCGCCGGCGGCGGATTTCGATTCACCCCACACGTCCTCCAGCTTCGCGCCTTTGGCGATTGCGGCGCGGGCCTGTGTCCGGTAGGCAGTGTACCGCCGCGCGGTGGTCCCCTCGGCGCGCATCGCCGTGACCCGACCGAACCCGTCGCGGAGCCAGTCCGGCACGTTCTGGGTGCCGGTCCCCTTCCCCTTCAGGTGTTCGCCGGCGATCCGGGCCGCGGTGTTGAAGTACAGTTCGGCGTCCGCGGTCTTTGCGGGCGCTTCGGCGGGGTCCACGAGGAACGGCGGATCGGCCCGCAAGTCCGAATGGATGCCCTCGGGCGCCACCTGAAACACCCGCCGCATGAGCGCCTTGAAGTCTGCACTGTCGGGCACGAAGTAAACCGTCAGTTTCCCTTTCCAGGGCGCTTCCTTGTCGTCGAACTTCAGCGCCTTACGAGCCACGGCGGTCGTCTTCTCCAGCGCCTCTCCAAGGGCCTTTGCCTTCTCCGGCGGGAGCGCACCGGCAACCAGATAGTTGGCGGTTTCGACCACCGTCGGCTTGTCGATGTTGGCCTTCTTCAGGTTGGCGACGGCGGCGGCTTTCGCCCCTTTCACAAGCGCGTCCTTGTCCTGCGCGTCCGCCGGGCGCGGATCGGACAAGCCGACGACCAGAGTGCAACACAAGCCGAGGCCGAACAAAGCGCGGTACAGCACAGATGAGTCTCCGTCAGAAGACACGGCGTCGAACCCGAGTGTAGCTCAACGCGGCCGGCCGCGCCGGCCGATCACAGCCCGAGCACGTCGTTCATGGTGTACCGCCCGGCCGGACGGTTCGCCATGTGCTTCGCGGCCAGCAGCGCGCCGCGCGCGTAGCTGTCGCGGTTGTGCCCCTTGTGGACCAGTTCCAGTGTCTCGCCGATGGTGGTGAAGACGATCGTATGCTCCCCCACGTTGTCGCCGCCGCGCACCGCGTGAATGCCGATCTCCTCGGCCTTGCGCTCGCCCACAATGCCCTCGCGCCCGTGGACGAACTGCCCCCCCTGCACCTCCCGGATGATCTCGCCGAACCGCACCGCCGTGCCGCTCGGCGAGTCCTTTTTGAACCGGTGGTGCCGTTCGATGATCTCCGCGTCGAACCCCTTACCCTTGAGCGCCTCGGCGGTGAGCCGGACCAACTTGAACAGCAGGTTCACAACTAGGCTCATGTTGGGCGCGTACAGGACGGCGGTCATGTGCGCCGCGGCCTCGATCTCCGCCTTTTGGGCGTCGGTGTGGCCGGTGGTGGCGACCACGATCGGGATCTGCCGGTCCACGCACACCGGCAGCACGGCCATCGTGCCCGAAGGCGCGGAGAAGTCGATCAGCGTATCGATGCGGGTGCCGAGGGGCAGGTCGTAGCGGATCGGCACGCCGTTCGGACCGATCCCGGCTACTTCGCCGGAGTCTTTCCCTTGCGCCGGATTTGTGGCGGCGTCGATGGCCGCGACCAGCACCAGATCCGGATCCTCTTTGGCCAGCGCCACCAGCCGCTGCCCCATCCGCCCGCACGCCCCGTTGACCGCGATATGAACTTTCATGTGTGTCTCGGCGAGCTGTCGTCGTTACGTATCGGTTCGCTTTCCAACATATCGGCTCACGGGCCGTGGGGCACGCTGCCGTCGTAGGACACGCTGTTCGCCCGGCCGAGGTGGCGCACTGGGGCGTGCCGGGCGGCCCGCTGAGCACCGTCCGCGGCCCATCCGGTGAAGTGGTCGGCGACACCGCGGCAGGCCGGAAGATCGTCGTGCTCGAAGACGAGGAGGCTCCCGCCGACCTCGCTCAATTTCTTCCCCCCCACCTCGGGGTTGATCGCGTAGCCGATCTGGAACGTACCGCCCTGCGTCGGGCAACCCGCGCCGGAGTCGATCGCGTCGGGGCAGCGGAACACGCGCACCGAGTTCTCCGCGAACGGCGTCACGGCCCCGGCCGGCGCGTACCCCGGCAGCGCGGTGGTGACCGTGGCCCCGGGGCGGTTGTCGTAGGGGCACCACCAAGTTTCGTTCGGCCCGGTAAAGGTGTTAGCTGGGTTGCACGCGCGGCACAGCGGGTCTTTGCCGCCCTGCCACGGGGCGGGGCAGGCGCGTGCGAACGGCAGCGTCTTTTGGGCGTCGTGGTACATGTGGAGGCCGAGGCCGATCTGTCGCAAGTTGTTCCGGCAGGCGGCGCCGTTGGCGGCGGCCCGGCCCCGTTGCACGGCGGGCAACAGGAGAGCCAACAGCACTCCGAGGATCGTGAGCACAACAAGGCTTTCGAGGAGCGATAACCCGGGCCGCATGACGCCTCCGGAACGCCGCTCGACCGGCCCCGGTCGCCCGAAGGGGCCAGTCAGCGCTGGGACTGGATCGCCGCCACAATGGCATCGAGGTCGTTGGGCACCTGTACCGCACGGTTCGCGAACGACACCGCCTTCACGCCACGCTTCCCGAGTTTGGCCTCAAACGTCGCCGGGTCCGCGGAGTGGTACGCCACCGTTTCGTCGGAATCCTTCAGCACGTGCCCCGTCAAGATGCACACCGCCGTGGCGTCCTTGTCGATCACGCCCTCGGCCACCAGTCGCTTGAGCCCGGCGACGCTCGCACCGCTCGCGGGCTCGCACCCGAGACCGCCGGCCCCGACCTTCGCCTTCGCGTCCAAGATCTCCGCGTCGGGGACCGCCCGCACGACGCCGTTGCAGCAATCCAGAGCCCGGAGCGCCTTCGGCAGGTTCACCGGACGGTTGATCTCGATCGCGCTGGCGAGCGTGTCGGGCTTCCGGTTCGTCGCATCGAGTTCGCCGTAATACCCGCTAACGCCGGCCGCGTCGAACGCCCCGCCGTTCCAGCGCAGCCCGAGTCGCTCGTGGAGTTGGTAGGCGGTGTGGGCGCCCTCGGCGTTAATAACCGCGAGCCGTGGCAGACGCGCGATCAGCCCCAGTTCGCGCAGCTCGAAGAACGCTTTCGCGAAGGCCGACACGTTCCCGAGGTTCCCGCCGGGCACCACCACCCAGTCCGGAACGTCCCACCGGAGCGCCTCCAGCACCCGGAACATGATCGTTTTTTGCCCCTCCAACCGGAAGGGGTTCACGCTGTTTACAAGGTAAATGCCGAGCTGCCGGCTCACTTCTTGTACCCGGCGCAGCGCGTCGTCGAAGTCGCCCCGGATCTGGACCGTGAGCGCCCCGTGCTCGAGCGCCTGCGACAGTTTCCCGTAACTGATTTTCCCGCTGCCGATGAAAATGATGCCGCGCATCAGTTGCGTGGCGGCGCAGTAGGCGGCCAAGCTCGCCGACGTGTTCCCGGTACTGGCGCACGCGGCGCGGGTGGCACCGGTCATGCGGGCGTGGGTGAACGCGGCGCTCATCCCGTTGTCTTTGAAACTGCCGGACGGGTTCATGCCCTCGTACTGGAGGAACAGCCGGCCGGGGCTCATCCCACAATACGCAGCCACCGCGTCGGCGCGCTGGCACAGCGTTTGACCTTCGCCGATGGTGACAATTTTGTCGTCCGGGGCGAACGGGAGCAGTTCCCGGAACCGCCACACGCCCGAAAAGTCGAGCGGGTTGGAGCGGTTGGCCCATTTACTCTCGAAGTGCTTCAGACTCGACGGAACCGGGAGGCGGTTCCAGTCGTACGCGACATCGAGGAGGCCGCCGCAGCGCGGGCAGCGGAACGCGGTGTCGGCCCAGTCGGCGGTGCCGCCGCACGCCGGGTTGATGCAGCGCTGGAAGAGGAGATCTGCCATGCGAGTTGTTTTAGCAGGTCCACACCCCCTCACGGAATTCGTCGCGCGGTTTTCCAGAGCTTCGCGCGTGCCGGCCGCGTGGTATAAGTGGTATCCCCTTACCCGGAGCGAGCCATGCCCGCGCACCTGCTCTCACTCGCCGACGGCCCGAGCATCCTCTTGGACAAACCGATCCTGCTGTTCGGACGGCACGAGGAGTGCGACGTGCAGTTGAACTCCAAGAAGGTGTCGCGGCGGCACTGCGTGCTGGCCCAGGTCAACGACTACCTCGTGATCCGCGACCTGGGGAGCACCAACGGCGTGCGGATCAACGGCGAGCGAGTGGCCGAAGGGAAACTCAAGCCCGGCGACGAGTTACAAATCGGCAACTTCAAATACCAGATATGCGGCGACCTGTTCGCGCGCTCCGACGAGCACCCGAAAGTGGAGAGCTACAAAAACATCGCCCCGGCGGAAGGCCCGGCCGGCGACGACAAAAGTACCGGCGAAGACGAACCGCTGTGAGCCGGCACGGAGCGAGGGGAATCCTGAAACGGCGTCACCGCCGTCAACCAAACGACACGAGCGCAGTTCCACGCCCGTGCTCGCGTCGTTCGCGATTACGGGCGGAACACCACGTCAAGCCCGCTCGCATCGGTCGGGACCGTTTCCTTGGTGATCGGCTGGTCGCTGTGCTTCCAGGTGAACGTTCGCGGCAGTTGGGCGTGCAGGTACGTCTTCGCCGGGAGTTTCACCGCCTGCCCTTCAATGGTCAGCGCGAGGTCGCGATCGGTGTGGTTGAAGAACCCGACCTTGCGCAACCCGTTCGCTCCAGCGGTCCCGGTCGCGGGGAACACGCTCACCTTCAATGCGCCGCTCAGCGGGCTCGATTTCACCTGGGTGGGCTTGGTGTCGGGCGAGATCGGCGTGTCCGGCGGGAGCGTCAGCGGGGGCAGCGCGTCGGGGTTGCGCGGCACGCTCACGCCGGGCGGCGGGATCAGCGCGTCCGGGGCCGGAGCGGGCACCGGAACCGCCGCCGCCCCCGGCACTTCCGGCAACTTTATGGGCGAGTCTCCCTTCGGCAGTTCCAGAGTCGGGAGCTTCGACTCTCCGCCCTTCGGAAGTTCCAGGGCCGGAAGCTTCGCTCCGCCCTCCTTCGGCAGTTCCAGAGCCGGGAACTTCGGCTCAGACTCTTTCGGGAGTTCGATCGCCGGCGGTTTCGTGCCGCCTTCCTTCGGAAGCTCCAGAACGGGCAACTTCGGTTCCGTCTTCTCCCCTGGGAGAACCAGCGGCGGTAGTTTCGGCTCCGACGCCGGCGCCTTCGTGTCCGGCAGCGGTGGGAACTCGATCTTCGCGCCCTTCGGTTCAGGGGCGGGCGACTTCGGCGCCCCCCATTCGGTCTTCTTGTCGAGGTCCGACCGCCCGTCGGGTCGCGGGACCAGCGGCAGCGCGGCGGGTTCGGCGCCCGTCGGCTTCGTGGGTTCGGTGTTCGCGGCCGGGCGCACCGGCTCGATCAGCGGCGGCCGAGTGGGCGCCGCCGCCTTCGGCGCATCGGCGGGTGTGACCGGCTTCGAGCGCTCCACTTTGGGCGGCTGAAGGGTTGGGGACGAGGCAGGGGCCACGGTAACAGGCGCGCACGGCTGCACGTACACCGGCTGGCAATAAACGGGCGGCGCGTAGTAGACCGGCGCCGGCTGGTAATAGACGTAGGCGGGCGCATAATAGGAGCCACCGGCGGGCGGCCAGCACGCTGATACCCAATCGGGCACCAGCACCAGCGCAAAGAAGACGGTCACGCACAGTTGACGCTTCATGGTGGAATCCTTTCCGGTGGCGATCCTCGCGTACCACAAGTTGTAACTTTTTCACTAACCGCGATTCAACCCGACTTCTTGAAGGGGCCAAAATGGTGCGGGTTGTCACGACGCTCACGGCGGCCATTGCTCTCGCGACACCGGTCGCGGCTCAACCCGAGCCGAACGCGTTACTCGCCCAGCGATACGAACTCGGGCAGCGGGTGAAACGGTTCGAGCGGGAATGGGAGAAGCAGGACGGCACCGCCGCCCGCGCGCGGGCGCTCGGGCACCTGTCGAAGCTCACCCAGCAGTTCTTCGCGTTCCAGTTCGGCGAAGCCGGGCGCTCGCTCGACCTCGCGACGTTTGCCCTGACGACCGACGACGAGCCGTCCAACGCGCAACTGTGGGCGTGGAGCCTGTACGCCGTTCCGGAATCGCGCGTACTCGACGGAACGGCGAAAGAGCTGACCGTAACGATCGCCCCGCTGTACGCACTGAAGGGCGAGCGGCCCAAGAACCTGGAAGTGCAGCTCTGGTTCACGGACAAGCAGCTCGTGACCGCCAGGCCCGACAAGTTCCCGCACACGGTCAAGGTTCCGCTCCCCGCCTTGGGCGAGTTCGAGGGGCTGGACCGCAAGCTCTACTTCATGGTCGAAAGCGGTAAAGAGCTGCGCCGCTCCGCGGTCGGCGTTTCACAGGTGGCGAGCGCGGCCCCACGCCTCGCGGCGCTCAAGAACGCCGCCGGCGCATGGAAGTCGCTCGATACCATCGAGCAAGTGACCGTTCGTGACCGCACCGAGCAGCTCACGAGCGTCGCCAGCGGAGCGTTGCCGGAGACGGACCTCCCGATCGCCGACCTGCTCAAGAACGCCGAAAGCATGTTGAACGGGGAACCGTTCTTCACCCCCGCGAAGGCCGGCGAGTTCTGGCTGTCGGTTCCACTGGGGGAAAAGAAATCGGCCCCCTGCCGTGTGTTCGTGCCGCGCGGGCTGGCACCGCATAAGCCGGTGCCGGTCGTGTTCGCGCTGCACGGGGCGGGCGGGTCCGAGAACCTGTTCTTCGAGGGGTACGGCGCCGGGCACATCGTCACCGAGTGCCGCGACCGGGGCTGGGTGCTGGTCGCCCCGCACAGCGGCACGGCCTTCACCGGCGCGCCGCCCGTTGCGAAGATTTTGGACCAGCTCGCAACGCGGTACCCGCTGGACACGAAACGCACCTTCGTTGTCGGTCATTCGATGGGCGCTGCCCAGACGGTAGAACTGGTTCAGAAGCACCCGGGGCGGTTCGCAGCGGTCGCGGCCCTTGGCGGGGGCGGCTCCGTGAAGGACGCCAAACCGTTCGCCGAGCAGCCCACGTTCGTCGGCGTCGGTAACAAAGATTTCGCGCTCGCGGCCGCGCGCGGGCTGCGCAAGGCGCTCACGGACGGCGGGGCGAAACACGTGACATACAAGGAGTACGCGGGTGTCGAGCACATGGTGATTGTGCGCACGGCGCTCCCGGACGTGTTCGCGCTGTTCGACGAGCGCGCGAAGTAGTCAGCCCTCGAAATCCGATACGGTGGCCGGGGCGGTCACCGATCGCGACCAGCGGCCCCGGCCGGTTCGCCGCCGCGGGCCGTCCGGCGGCGGCTGTGGCGGCCCGCTCTCACTTCCCGCATAATGGGCCGCATGAACCCCATCGTCTTCGCTCTGCGGAACCCCGTCACCATCATGGTCGGGGTGGTCGCGGTTCTCATCGGCAGCGCGCTCGCGGCCGTGCGCATGAACGCGGACGTGTTCCCGCCGCTCAACCAGCCGGTCATCTACATCTGCCAGCCCTACGGCGGCATGTCGCCGGCCCAGATGGAAGGGCTGCTGACCAACTACTACGAGTTCCACTTCCTCTACGTGAACGGGGTGAAGCACCTCGAGAGCCGCAACATCTTCGGCATGGCCCTCATCAAGGTCCACTTCCACCCGGGCACCGACATGGCCCAGGCGACGGCCGAGGTGGTGGCCGCGGTCAACCGGGCGCGGTTCATGATGCCGCCCGGCACCGTGCCCCCGTTCGTCACCCGCACCGACACCGGGACCGCGCCCGTCGGGTACCTCGTCGTCTCGAGCGACACGAAATCGATCAAGGACATCCAGGACATCGCCACGCTCCGCGTGCGCCCCCAGTTCGCGAGCGTGCCGGGGGTGTCGAGCCCGCCCGCGTTCGGCGGGAACCAGCGGGCCGTCGTCGTGAACGTGAACCCCGACGCGGTCGCGAAGCAGGGGCTCACGCTGTGGCAGGTGACCGACGCCATCGCCGCCGGCAACCCGGTCACCCCGTCGGGCACGCTCAAGGTCGGCGACCGCCAGGTACTCGTCACGTCCAACGTGATGGCCGGCGCGAACCCCGTTCAGGAACTCGGCGCGGTCCCGGTCAAGCTCGGCGCGCACCCGGTGCTGCTGCGGGACGTGGCCACGCTCGAAGACTCCTCCGACCTCACGTCGGGGTACGCGCTCGTGAACGGCCGGCGGTCGGTGTACATGCTCATCACCAAGCGCGCCGACGCCTCGACCGTCGCGGTCGTGGACGAGCTGAAAGCGGCCCTCCCGCGGATGCGCGAGTCCGTGCCCGAGGACGTGGGCATCGAGTTCGCTTTCGACCAGTCGCCGATCGTCGTTGAGTCGATGTGGGGGGTCGGTACGGAGGGGCTGATCGGCGCCGCCCTGACGGGCCTCATGGTGCTCCTCTTCCTCCGCGACTGGCGCTCGGTGGTGGTGGTAGTGCTCAACATCCCCATCGCGCTGTGCGCCGCCGGGTTCGCCCTGTGGGCCAGCGGGCAATCGCTGAACCTCATGACGCTCGGCGGGCTGGCGCTGGCGGTCGGCATCCTCGTCGACGAGGCGACGGTAGAGGTGGAGAACATCCACACGCAACTGCTCCGGTTCGACAGCGTGGCCCGCGCGGTGCGCCAGGGGAACCTCGAAACGGCCGTGCCCCGGCTGCTGGCCATGCTGTGCATCCTCGCTGTGTTCATCCCGTCGTTCTTCATGGAAGGCGCGGCCCGGGAACTGTTCGTTCCGCTGTCGCTGGCGGTCGGGTACGCCATGATCGCGTCGTACCTGCTGTCGAGTACGTTCGTGCCGGTGATGTCGGTGTGGCTGCTGAGGCACACGCCGGCGCACACGGAAGCCAAGGGCGGGCTGTTCGCCCGGGTGCTCGACGGCTACGAAACGGTCGTGGCCCGTCTCGTTCACTTCCGATACGCCACCGTGCCGCTCTACCTGCTCGCGGCACTGGCGCTGGTCGCCCTGCTCTACTTCAACCTCGGAACCGCGATCTTCCCGCCCACCGATAAGGGCCAGTTCCTGCTCCGGCTGAAGGCCCCGACCGGCACGCGCATCGAGCGCACGGAAGAGCTGGCCCAGGAAGCCACCCGGCTCATCAAGGAAGAGGTCGGCCCCGAGAACGTGGAGGCCACCGTCGGCTACGTCGGGATGTTCCCGACCAACTACCCGATCCAGGCGGTTCACCAGTGGACCAGCGGCCCCGGCGAGTGCCTGCTGAAGGTCGCACTGAAGGAGGGTGCGTCCGGGCAGTTGGAAGGGCAGAAAGAGCGGCTCCGAACGAAGCTCGACGCCGGGCTGAAGGCGTGGCTCACAACGCGGTGGAAAGAGGACGGCCTCGCGCAAGCGGACATCGACACCCGACTGCCCGGTGTGCGGCTGTCGTTCGAGCCCGGCGACCTCGTGAGCGACGTGATGAGCTTCGGCTCGCCCACACCCGTGGAGGTGCAGGTGAGCGGCAGCAACATGGCGACCAACCTGACCTTCGCGGGCCGGTTGCGCGAGAAGCTGGCGGCGATCCCCGAGTTGCGCGACGTGCAACTGAACCCCGCCCAGGACTACCCCACCATCAACCTGAACATCGACCGCGCCCGGGCCGGCACGATGATGCTCACCGCCCGCGACATCGGCATGTCGCTGATCCCGGCGACCGCGTCGAGCCGGTACATCCAGCCGATCTACTGGCGCGACCCGGTGAACGGGCAGGCGTACATCGTCCAGGTCCAGATCCCGCCGCCGCAGATCGGCACCGACGACGCGCTGGGCAGCACCCCCGTCGGCCGGCGCCACACCGCCGACAACGCCAGCGATCACACCGGCACGAACGGCACGATCTACCTCCACGACGTGCTGGCGCCGAGCGGCGGGCTCACGCACGTTACCAGCGCCGAGGAGGTGTACCGGTACAACATGCGCCGCGCCGCGAGCATCACCGCCAACGTGTCCACGCAAGACCTGGGCAAGGTCCGCAAGGCGGTTCAGCGGGCCATTGCGGAAGTCGGCGCCCCGCCGCGCGGGGTGCAGGTGGACATCCGCGGGCAGTTGAACACGCTCACCGTGGTGCAAACCAGCCTCGGCCGCGGGCTGCTGCTGGCGGTGCTGACGATCGCGCTCCTGCTTACCGCGTACTTCCAGTCGGTGAAGCTGGCGCTGGTCTCGGTGGCCGCGGTCCCCGCGACGCTGTGCGGGGTGGGGCTCACGCTGTGGGTCACGAACACGACGCTGAACCTCCAGTCCTTTATGGGCGCGATCATGGCGCTGGGCGTGTCCGTGGCCAACGCGATCCTGCTGGTCACGTTCGCCGAGCGGGCACGCACGGGCCACGGCGGCGCCGTCCGCGCCGCCGTGGAGGGCGGGCGGGCGCGGCTGCGGCCGATCCTGATGACGAGCTGCGCGATGATCGCGGGGATGCTGCCGATGGCGATCGGCGCGGCCGCCGGCGGCGACCAGACCGCGCCGCTGGGTCGTGCGGTGGTCGGCGGCCTCACCGCGTCGACCCTCGCCACCCTGCTGTTGCTGCCGGCGGTGTTCGCGGTGGCACAGCGAAAGGCCGGCGTCGTGGGCGCGTCGATGGACCCGGACGACCCGAACAGCGGCCGGTACGACGATAACAAAGTGCAACTGTTCGAGGAGTAATCGCGGCATTTCTGGCCACTCACACGCCATTGGTGTGAGCGGCCAGCACCCGTTCGGGTCCGAACAGTCGAAACGCTGTATCGGGCCATTTTTGCCGCAACTGGCTTCGCAATAATGTGTTGCGGCACGTCCATCGATCTGCATTGGAGCCGCCCTCCGTTCGTTTGAAAGCGTTGTTCGGGTTTTGCGGGCCGGATTCGGTGGTAGCAGCATGCCCGCGGGTGGGTAGCGAATCGGTAGCTCCAAGCCCGCGAACGTTCCATCTTGCCCCCAGCCGGATACCAGTCACTTCAAGTATCACACCGCGGTTCTGCCCCTGAGTGTGGTCCGCTCACTCCGTGAGCGGTCGCTCCGCACATCAGGTCCGCTCCTCGTGACGCAGTCGCCGTCGTGGTCTCCAACACGAATCCGAGCCCGGAGCGACCGCTCACGGAGTGAGCGGACCACCTTGAGCACTCCGTAAAGGGGGACGTGGCCCGAACTGGAAATGACGGGTGCCGCTCGCCAACCGTGAGCGGGACTGTAACCCCCTTTTACACCCGTGCGAATGACGCACCTCGCTGACCAGTTGAGGCACGCGCGCAGTGCCCCTATCCCTCTGATGGCACCGCCCCGGCGCCGCACGCGCGGCGGTGCAGCTTTCCGGACATGGCCCGATAACACCCCGGTCTCATGCAAGCGCGATTTGCTGAGTGCTTATGAGATTGTTCGTGTTCGTCTGGATTTGGCGCATTCACATGTGCCCACACCGACACCGGCAGCTTGATAGGCGTTGGTGCCGGCGCCGGAGCGCGGGCCTCTGGCCCGCTTGAGATCAGCGGTTCGATTCGGCTACGGGAGAACTCAAAACGGACTCCCGGCGCATACCAGCGGGCCAGAGGCCCGCGCTCCGGCGCCAGCACTACTCACGCTTCGGTATCAGCCGGTCCACTCGGACCGTTTCAAAAATCGGCAAAATTGCGCGCGGGTACGTCGGCGAGCCGGGCTCTTATACTGGCGGCGAACCGGAGGAACCGACATGGCTGGGGTTCGACTGGCCGCGCTGGTGCGGAAGCTGCGGCGCGACGCCGTTTTCGACTCGGGCGGTGACTCCGACGCGGAACTGCTCGCGCGCTTCGCATCGGCGCGTGACGAACTGGCGTTCGAGTTGCTCGTGTGGCGGCACGGCGCAATGGTGCTGGCCGCGTGCCGACGCGCGTTGGGACACACCGAGGACGCCGAAGACGCGTTCCAGGCCACGTTCCTCGTGCTGGCACGCAAGGCCCACGCGGTCCGACGGGGTACCGCGGTCCCGGCTTGGCTCCACCGGGTCGCCATGCGGATCACGCACCGGCTCGCGGCCGGTCGTCGGCCGACTACCACCCTCGCCACAGAGCCCGCGGCCCGCGCCACACCCGACGCCGCCGAGTTGCACGAACTGCGTGGCATGCTCGACGCCGAGATCGACCGGCTCTCCGAACCGTACCGGCGAGCGTTCGTGCTGTGCTACCTGGAGGGGCTATCGAACGCCGACGCGGCCCGGGAACTCGGCTGCCCGGTGGGCACCATCGAATCCCGGCTGACAGCCGCACGCCGAACCCTCCGAACCCGCCTCGCGCGGCGGCTTCCGTTGCCCGCTGGGGTGCTGGCCGCACTCGGGTTCCTCCCAACCCTGTCGGCGACTGCGGTCGCCGAAGTGAAGCGCGCCGCGGCGGTCGCCGCAGCCCGCGGGCTCCGGGCCGCGATCGGAATTGCACGCGAGCCAGTCGTGCGGCTGGCGGAAAGGGCAATGATCATGACGAAGCTGCAAAAGTGGGCCGCGGGCACACTGAGTCTGGCCCTGTTCGGGCTGGCCATTGGCATCGGGTGGGCACACCCGACCGCCGAGCCGCCCGAGGCCCCGAAAGTGGTGACGGCGCACCCGGTAAGCGCACCGCCAGACACTCCGGTGCAGTTGGACAGCGCTCCGCCGCCCAAGCCGGTGGAACCCAAACCAAAAGATACTTGGCCGCTCGCGTGGCGCAGAACGCTGGACGGCTACGGACATCTCATCGGCGTTACCCCCGACGGGGGGTCGCTCCTCATGCGCCACGACCGCGGAGTGAACTTGATACCACTTACAGGAAACAATGCGCGCACATTTTCATCAGTAAATAATGTGTCAGGAGCTGCATTGTCTGCTGATGGAAAGTTCGTCGCAATTGCCGAGGGTATTAACGGGGTGAAGATTCGAGACCGCATGAGCGGCCGAGTCGTTGAGGCACTCTGGCCGAGTGGCAACCTTCCCGCGCAACAGGTCGCGTTCACGCCCGACGGGGCGAAGCTGATCGCGTTGTGCGGACGGACGAGTACGGATACTCGGCGGAAAGGGGCGGCCGGTGGACCTAGACTACTACCACTGTACACTTCGGTTAGCCGTATATCAGTCTGGGATGTCGGCACGTGGAAAGAAGTCTCGTACCCTGAGCAGAGCGACACTTACTTTATCGGATTGGGGTCACCGCTGGTACTGGCCGCGGGCGGCCGGTTCGCCATCCGAACCCAAGAGGTGTTCGAAGACGGCGCCGAACGACAGAAATTCCAAGCCCTCCGATTCAGCATCACCAATACGGCGACCGGAACCGAGAGCAAACCGCTCACCCTGACCAACCCCGTACTCGTGCCCGCCCGATCGTGTCCCGTATCACCAGACGGCAAGACACTCGTCATGTCGAACTCCGACGGAAATGAACTCCACTTCCTATCGTCCGATACGGGACAAGATCAGTTTCGTATCCCGGCCTTCCGCAGGCCAGTGAAGGCAGTGGCATTTTCTCCAGACGGAAAGCTGGTAGCGGCGGCAACGGGGCTGGACGTGCGCGGAAACGAAATTGCCGCACCGTCCGAGGTCGTCATCTGGAACACCGCCACCGGGAAGGAGGTCGCTCGTCTGGTTGATAAGGAGAGCATTCGGGACTACTCGGCACTCGCATTTGGTCCCGACGGCTCGTTTCTCGCGGCCCAAACTCGCTCAGGTTCGGGTTGGGCGGATCACGTGATGGTCTGGGGGCGGTTGCCAGCACCGGAGCCAACAGTGGAACCCGCCGCGCCCGCCAAGCCGGCGGCAAAGGGCTTGCCCCCCGCACCGGATCGGTTCCAGGCGCTGTTTCGTGAGCTGTCCGCCACGGCGGTGACCGATGCCCGCCGTGTTGAGGTGCTGTTCCTCGCCGCACTTGGGCGGTTCCCCACGGACGTGGAGGCTCGAACCCTCGCGGCCCAACTTGCTCGCAGCAGCGATAAGGCCGCCGCACTCCGCGAGTTGCTCGGTACGCTCACCGAAACGGCCGAGTTCCGCGCGCACGCCGCCGAGTTGCAGCGGATGGTGAAGTAAAAACCGTACTGTGTCGGCCGCACAGGGCGGGAGCACAGGGCTTCCGCCCTGTGCTACGCGAGCCGGCCCCTCCGGGGCGGAGAACAAGTTAAAAGGCGAACGTGCAAAGGCAAAAGGATTGCACCTCTTTTGCCTTTGCACGTTCCTCTTTTGCCTTGGTTTCGCACCCCGGAGGGGTCGCCGGACGTAGCACAGGGCGGGAGCCCTGTGCCACCAACTTGATCTGTATCCGCGCGGTATTTGTAGCCGGCCTCTGTGAGGCCGGTGGTAGACGGGTGGTGTCGCACCGGCCTGACAGAGGCCGGCTACAAAAGAAGGTTACCCTTCAACCCGATCCGGCATTAACCCGGCGGAGCGCAAGTGAGAAGGCGAAGGTGTGAAGGCAAAAGGGGTTGCTACCCTTTTGCCTTCACACCTTCGCCTTCTCACTTGCGCTCGTCTTACCCGCAGCCGGTGGTTTCACCGCAGGTGTCGCACTTCATGCACGCCCCGCTGCGCACCAGCGTGAGCTGCTGACAGTTCGAGCACGGGTCGCCTTCGTAGCCCTTCAGACGGGCGGCCCGGATCTTCTCGGCCTGCGTACCCGCCACCGGGGTGTAACTGTTCCGCGGCGGGAGAACGGCGGTGCCGTTCCCGTTTGACTTCGCGTGCCCGTTGCCGTTGCCGTTGCCGTTCGCGTGCCCGTTACCGTTGCCGTTGGTCACCCGCGGCGGGGGCGTCTGGATCACGTCGCTGCCCGGCTTCGGGGCCGTTCCCGTAGTCCCCGGCTTCGCATGCGCCGAGCGCGGGTGCTCGATCGCGGGCTTCGGCGGCGCCTTCGTGTCAACGGTGCGGGTGCTCACCACCACCTCGTCGTCGAAGTCGGGGTCGTCGTCGTCGTCGTGCATCGTGTCCCCGCGCAGGTCCTCGGGAAGCACATGGGCCAGGTCCTTGCGGTCCAGGTACGTGATCGCCAGCTCGCGGAAGATGTAGTCGATGATCGACGTGGACATCTTGATGTACGGGTTCCCCTGCACCACCCCGTTCGGCTCGAAGCGGGTGAACAGGAACGCGTCGATGTACTCCTCCAGTGGCACCCCGTGCTGCAACCCGAGCGACACCGCGATGGCGAAGCAGTTGGTCATGCTCCGGAACGCGGCGCCCTCTTTGTGCATATCGATGAAGATCTCGCCGAGCGTGCCGTCCTCGTACTCGCCGGTGCGGATGTACATCTTGTGGTTGCCGATGCGGGCCTTCTGGGTGTAGCCCGCGCGGCGGTCCGGCAGCCGCCGCCGCTTCGCGATGTACCGGTGAACGATCCGCTCGGTGATCTTCTCGGCCACCTGCACCTGCGGCGCCTTCGCCTCGGCCTTCTCGGCCTCCGGCGCGACCGACGCGAGCAGCGCCGCCTCCGGCGAGTCCGCGACGGAGTTCAGCGGCTGGGACAGCTTCGAGCCGTCGCGGTAGAGCGCGTTGGCCTTCGTCATCAACTGCCACGACAGCAGGTACGCCTTCTTCACGTCCTCGACGGTGGCGTCGTAGGGCATGTTGATGGTCTTCGAGATCGCCCCGCTGATGTACGGCTGGGCCGCGGCCATCATGCGGATGTGCGACTCCCACGACAGGTACCGCTTGCCGGTCTTGCCGCACTTGTTGGCGCAGTCGAACACCGCGTAGTGCTCGGGCTTCAGGTGCGGGGCGCCCTCGATGGTCATCGTGCCGCACACGTAGCCGTTGGCCTCCGCGACCTGGGCCTTCGAGAACCCGAGGTGCGTGAGCAGGTCGAACGTCGGCGCGGCGAGCGCCTCCGCCGGCACCTTCAGCACGTTCTTGACGAAGTCCTCGCCGAGGGTCCAGGTGTTGAACACGAACGGCAGCTCGAAGGTGCCGGGCAGTTGCGCCTCGATCTTCTTCAGCAGCTCGTCCGTGAACCCCTTGGCCTTCAGCACGGCCGGGTTGATGTGCGGGCACCCGTGCAGCGTCGCGGCGCCGCGGCTGTACCGCACGATGTCCTCGATCTGCCAGTTGGCGTAGCCCAGCTTGGCGAGCGCCGGCGGCACCGACTGGTTGATGATCTTGAAGTACCCGCCGCCGGCCAGCTTCTTGAACTTCACCAGCGCGAAGTCCGGCTCGATGCCGGTGGTGTCACAATCCATCACCAACCCGATAGTGCCGGTTGGAGCGACAACCGTGACCTGGGCGTTGCGGTACCCGTGCCGCTCGCCGAGTTCGAGCATCCGGTCGGACTCGCGGCGGGCGGCGGCGAGCAGGTCGGGCGGGCAGTACCGGGCGTCGATGCCGACCGGGTACACCGACAGCCCCTCGTACTCGGCGGGGGCGGCGTTGTAGGCTGCGCGGCGGTGGTTGCGGACCACCCGCAGCATGTGGTCGCGGTTGGCGGCGTAGCGGGCGAACGGCCCCACCTCCGCGGCCATCTCGGCGCTGGCGGCGTAGGCCCCGGCGTGCATGATCGCGGTCAGCGCGCCGCACTGCGCCCGGCCCTCGGCCGAGTCGTAAGAGATGCCCTGCACCATCAGCAGCGCGCCGAGGTTCGCGTACCCGAGGCCGAGCGTGCGGAAGTCGAACGACTTCTGCGCAACCGACTGGCTCGGGAACTGCGCCATGTACACGCTGACCTCGAGGATCATGGTCCAGATGCGGACCGCGTGCCGGTACGCCTCGATGTCGAACTTGCCGGCCTTCGTGTCGAAGAACGTGGTCAGGTTCAGCGACGCGAGGTTGCACGCCGTGTCGTCGAGGAAGAGGTACTCCGAACATGGGTTACTTGCACGAATGTCACCATCTAACGGACACGTGTGCCACTCGTTGATGGTGGTGTGGAACTGCACGCCGGGGTCGGCGCAGCTCCACGCGGCGTAGCTGATCTGGTCCCACAGCTCGCGGGCCGGCAGCGTCTTCTTGGCCTTGGGCGCGCGGCCCTCCTTCTTGGCCTTCTCCAGTTCTGTGCGCCAGAAGAGCTGCCACGGGCCGTTGTTCTCGACGGCGCGCATGAACTCGTTCGGGATGCGCACCGAGTTGTTGCTGTTCTGGCCGGAGACCGTGTAGTACGCCTTCGAGTTCCAGTCGGTGTCGTACTCGTCGATCTCGATGCTCTTCCAGCCCTGGCGGGCCAGTTGCAGCACGCGGGCGATGTAGTTCTCGGGGAGCAGCGCCGCGCGGGCTTCAAGAACCGCCTTGCGCAGGGCGGCGTTCTTGGTCGGGTCGTAGCGTTCCTCGGCGACAGCGTGCCCGTGCAGCGCCCGCATGATCGCGTTGAGGTGCTTGTTCAGAAGGCGCGAACCGGTGACGAGGTCCGCGACCTTCTGCTCCTCCGTCACCTTCCAGTTCACGAACTCTTCGATGTCGGGGTGGTCGAGGTCGAGCACGACCATCTTGGCGGCGCGGCGGGTGGTGCCGCCGCTCTTGATGGCCCCCGCGGCGCGGTCGCCGATCTTGAGGAAGCTCATCAGCCCCGACGACTTGCCGCCGCCGGACAGCGGCTCGCCCTCGCCGCGGAGCGAGGAGAAGTTCGAGCCCGTGCCGCTGCCGTACTTGAAGATGCGCGCCTCGCGCACCCACAGGTCCATGATGCCGCCTTCGTTCACGAGGTCGTCCGCGACCTCCTGAATGAAGCACGCGTGCGGAGCGGG
This sequence comes from Gemmata algarum, assembly GCF_034097035.1. NCBI lineage: Bacteria > Pseudomonadati > Planctomycetota > Planctomycetia > Gemmatales > Gemmataceae > Gemmata > Gemmata algarum. Next base: position 122,640 of record NZ_JAXBLV010000013.1, on the reverse strand, counting down.
CCGCTCGTAAGCGGACGTGGAGCGCTCCAGCTCGCCCGAGAGCGGGTTGACGAAGAAGTGCCCCTGGGGCGGCCCCTCAATCCCATACGCCCAGTGCAGCCCGGTGTTGAACCACTGCGGGCTGTTGGGCGCCGCCATCTGCATGGCGAGCATGAAGCATACTTCGTCGTAGAACGCGCGGGCGTCGCGCTCGCTGGTGAAGTAGCCGCCCTTCCAGCCCCAGTAGGTCCAGCAGCCCGCGAGCCGGTGGAACACCTGGCGCGAGTCCGTTTCGCCACCGGCGGGCGTGTCCGCCGACACCGGCGCGCTGCGCTGAATCCAGGCCGGGACGTTTTCTTCGTGAACGCGGTTGAGGCGTGCCGGAACGCCCGCGCGACGGAAGTACTTCTGAGCGAGGATGTCGACCGCCACCTGCGACCACTTCGCCGGCACCATCACGTCCGTCATCTCGAACACGACCGACCCGTTCGGGTTGCGGATCGTGGAGCTGCGCGGGGCGAACTCGATGCCGGCGAAGGGGTCTTGCCCCTCGCGCGTGAAACGGCGCGTGATCAGCATGGCGTAGTCCGGCAGTTAAAGAGGCGAAGAAGAGCGGACTTCCATGAACCGCGTCTTCATGATGCCTCAGCCTGTCAGTGATCGGCAGACGGGGACGGCGAGTCGCGGGCAAGATTTACCAGCCTTGCCCAGGCGCCCGATGCGCTCCCCCGACAATCGTCACAGACAGCGCAATCTATCGGCTCGCTCTAGTGAACAAGTTTCCAGAAAATCTATGTCTCTGTCAAGCCGTGAGTTGCGCCCGCGATCTGCGCCGGACATGAACCGCGCATACCGTTATGCGACGCGGGCCGGCCTCTCCATCTTGGAAAGGCCGGCCAGCGTCGCACACCGACGGGAACCCTGTGTGCCGTATCCGTCACCCACCCGCGCCGGGCACGAACGGCAGCGTCAGCCCGGGTTGGTCCTGGTACTTGCCCTGCTTGTCCGCGTAGCTCGTCTTGCAGACCGCTTCGGCCTTGTAGAAGAGAATCTGCGCGATCCCTTCGCCCGCGTAAATCTTCGCGGGCAGTGGGGTTGTGTTGCTGATCTCGATCGTGACACGGCCGCGCCATTCCGGCTCCAGCGGCGTCACGTTCACGATGATCCCGCACCGCGCATAAGTGCTCTTCCCGACGCACACGCACAGGATGTCGCGCGGGATTTCCAGGTATTCGACCGTTTCCGCCAGGGCGAAGCTGTTCGGCGGGATGATGCAGTAATCCGCGTCCACGTCCACGAACGACTTCGGGTCGAAGTTCTTCGGATCGACCGTACTGCCCCAGACGTTCGTGAACACCTTGAAGTGCCGGTCCACGCGCACATCGTAGCCGTAGCTGGTCACGCCGTAGGAGATGATTCCGGGCCGGTGCTGCTGCGGGGCGAACGGCACGATCTTCACGTCGCGTTCAATCATCCAGTCGGGAAGTACGCCCATCACCCGGCCTCCTGCACTAATTCACCGTCTCCATATCGGCGCCCGAGGCCGCACGACTGCACGAAACGCGCAAGAAGGGCGGGCCGAGGCGATCAACAAGAACTGCGGTAGCGGGGCCGCGGCCCGGGCCGATACAACAAATGCCAATCAGCTTACCAGACGCGAGCACCCACAATGGCGCCCACCATCCTGTTCCTGGCTCTCGCGACCGCGGCCCCCGCCACCGAGTTACAAACGGAGTTGTGGCAGGTCACGCCGGGCGCGGCGGCGAAGCGATGGGCCGCGCCTGCGCAGCCGGTTGCCAACACGCGGGCCGTCGTGCTGATTCCGGGCCTGCACTTCCACCCGTTGCGGCCGGTCAAGGCCGTGAAACCCGAACTGCGTCACTGGCAACAGCCCAAGAGTGAACTGGTCAAGACACTCGCCAAGGACTTCGACGTGTTCGCGTTCGCCTACTCGCAAACGGTGAGCCTCGACGACATCGCACAGTCACCGGGGCTGCGCACCTTCGTAGCGGACCTCCGCAAGGCGGGTTACACCGAGATCATCCTCGTCGGGCACTCCGCGGGCGGAATCATCGGCCGGCAGTTCGCGGAACTGAACCCCGATGCCGGCGTCACGAAGGTAATCGCGGTGGCCTCCCCGTTCGCCGGGGCCGAACTCGCGACGCTGAACGTGGGCTACCCGAAGGCGCAAGCGCCGTTCGTGAAGTCGCTGACCCCCGAGGCCCGTAAGGCGGCGGCCGGCGCCAGCGCCTTCAACAAAGAGATCGAGTTCGCGTGCGTCGTGTGCAAGGTCAAGCGGCTCGAATCGGACGGCGTGGTGAACCTCCGCAGCCAGTGGCCCGAAGAGCTTCAGAAGCTCGGCGTTCCGGCAGTGCTCGCAGCCGTGAGCCACACGGAAGCGATGGACGAGGCCGAGAGCACCAAGACCATTCACGCGCTCGCCACGGGAAAGCTCGCCCGCTGGTCCGATGAGGAAGTGACCAACGCCCGCAAGGTGCTGTTCGGCGAGACGGTCACGCGCACGAACTTGTTACGCCGACCGACGAAATAGACCCAGGGGCGAAAGCCCCTGGTTACGAAACCCGGAATCGCTACGTACTGAGGTTGACGTGACCCCGGCACTCAAAGGTGCGAAACACGGAAGCGAACCGCCGGGGCCACGCCGCACCATTCTACGCACCCGACCCGAAATCCATTGGAGGAAGCGACATGGCGCGCTGGCTGTTCAAGGAAGAACCCGAGACGTACAGCTTCGCCGACCTCCAGCGCGACGGTCAGACCACCTGGACCGGCGTCACCAACGCACTCGCCCAGAAGCACTTGCGCGCGGTCAAGAAGGGCGATCTCGTTTTCTTCTACGCGACAGGAAAGATCAAAGCCGTCGTCGGCGTGGCGGAGGTGATTGGCGACCCGTCACCGGACCCAACCGACGACTCAGGAAAGTGCGTGGCGGTGACCGTCAAGCCGCTCCGGGCGCTCGCCAAACCGGTGACGCTCGCAACCGTGAAGGCAGACCCGGCTTTCGCGTCGTGGGAGTTGGTGAAGCAAGCTCGGCTGTCGGTGATGCCCGTTCCGGATGCACTGTGGGAACGGGTCGAAGCGCTGGCGCAAGGTTAGACGGATCGCGGCGCATCTGTCGCGCTGCCCAAATTACCCGGCCCGCACCTCCGCCCAAAATGCCCTTCCACGACTCGGGGGGACCGGCTATCAAACAGCGCCGGCCCCGTAGTGTGCGCGCTTTCAGTTCGGCCCGGCGCGCCGTAAGTCGTGAGCGTATCAGCCATGTCGAGCGACCCCCTGACCGATCGCCTGCCGCCCCAGAACCGCGACGCCGAGCGCGGCGTGCTCGGGGGCATCCTGCGCGACCCCGACACGCTCTCCAGCGTGCAGCAGCACATCGTCTCGGACAACTTTTACTTCGACGCCCACCAGAAGATTTACCAGGCGCTGTGCGACCTCGCGACCGAGAACCAGCCCATCGACCTCGTCATCCTGTACGACAAACTGCGCAAGAACAAGCAGCTCGAGGACATCGGCGGGAAGGAGTATCTCGTCGAGTTGTGGGAGGCGGTGCCCACCGGGGCCAACGCCGAGTACCACGCGAAGCTCGTGAAGGACACCGCGATGGTGCGCGGGCTCATCCACGCGAGCAACGAGATCCTCCGCGACGCCTACGACCGCACCCAGTCCGGCGACGAACTGGTGGCGCAGGCCGAGCGGAAGATCATGGAGGTGGCGAAGCAGGGCATGGTGGGCGAAACCGCCGCGCTCTCGACCGTCGTGAAGGAGGCGTTCGACCGGCTCGACTCGCGCATCGGCCAGGACAACCTCGCGATCAGCGGGTTGCCCACCGGGTACGTCGACATCGACAACATGACCGCGGGGCTGCACAAAACGGAACTCGTCATCATCGCCGCCCGGCCCTCCGTCGGGAAAACGGCCTTCGCGCTCAACCTCGTGCGGAACGTCATCACGCAAGGGCACGAAACCGGGGAACCGCCGGTGGCGCTGTTCTTCAGCCTGGAAATGGCCCGCATCGAACTGGCCGAGCGGCTCCTCTGCTGCGAGTCCCGCGTGGACAGCCACAAGGTGCGCAAGGGGCTCCTGAACTCCGACGACATCCAGAAGCTGATGGCCGCCGGCGACACCCTCCGCAAGTGCCGGCTGTACATCGACGACACCCCCAGCCGGACCATGATTCAGATCGCCGCGAGCGCCCGGCGGCTCATGAAGAAGCACGAGAAGGAGGGGGGACTGAAGCTGATCGTCATCGACTACCTCCAGCTCATCGAGCCGGAGAACCGCCGCGACCCGCGGCAGGAGCAGGTCGCCCAGATCAGTCGCCGGCTCAAGTTCCTCGCGCGCGAGCTGCACATCCCGGTGATCGCGCTGGCCCAGGTGAACCGGGCGTCCGAAGACCGCCAGGACCACAAGCCGCGCCTCTCCGACCTCCGCGAGTCGGGCTCGATCGAGCAGGACGCCGACACGGCCTGGATGCTGCACCGCCCCGGGAAGTTCGACGGACAGACGGACGACAACGTTCTCGAAATCATCATCGCCAAGCAGCGTAACGGCCCGACGGGCGAGGTCACGCTGACGTGGCGGAAGGAATACAACCGCTACGAGAACTACATCGCCGACGTGGGCATGGGCGACGGTATGTAAGCGCGTGCCGGGTGGAGCACGGCGGGCGTGATTTCAATCACGTCTTCTTGAGAACACGTGGCGGTATGAGCCTCGCTCGGGGGCGTTGCCAACTTGAGGCGAGGGCAATGTGGCGCGAACCCGCGACGGAGAGGCCAAAAGCAGTTTGACAGGATCGACAGGATGAACCGGATAAAGACCGATTAATTCGAAATCCTGTTTATCCTGTCGATCCTGTCAAAACCTGTCTTTATGAACACGAAGTCCGCGTGGGCCGAAAGCCACGACCCGCCAACTCATTCCGCTTCCGCCATCATGCTGCCGGGAAGTGCCACCGGTGGAACCCGGACCGCACCAATACAGTGAGGTGAACGACCCGTCCCCCTCTTCCAAGTACGACCATGCTCACCCCCGAATCCCGGCGCCGCGACTTCTCCACCCTCGAAGGCCGCGCCTACCTCAACACCGCGGCGGAAGGTGTTCCTCCGCCGGCGGTCGGTGAGGCGCTCGCGCAATACTTCCGGGACAAGCAGCTCGGCATGGACGGCCGCGTGCCGCACGCCGCGCAGTGGGAGGCGGCGCGGGCGCTCACCGCCGAGTTCTTCGGACTGACCGCCGCGGAGATCGGCATCTGTTCGTGCTCGTCCGAGGCGTACAACCTGGCCGCGCTCGCGCTGCAACTCCAGCCGGGCGACGAGGTGGTTTGCACCGACCTCGACTTCCCGGCCAGTTCGACGCCGTGGCTCCAGCCCGCGTGCCCGGCCACGCTCCGCCTCTGGAAGCACCGCGCCGGCGCCCTGCGGGTCGAAGACTTAATTCCGCTGCTGAACCCCCGCACGCGGTTGGTGAACGTGTCGCTGGTGAGCTTCTACAACGGGTTCACGGTGGCGCTGCCGCCGATCGTGGAAGCGGTCCGGAAGCACTCGCCCGCGCTGCTCGGGGTGGACGTGACGCAGGCGCTCGGGCGAATCCCGCTCGACCTGCGCGGCGCCGACCTCATCGTCAGCAGCACGCACAAGTGGATTCTGGCGTCGCACGGCGGCGGACTGGTCGGCGTGCCGAAGGACCGCGCGAAGGAGTGGACCGCCCCGGCCGGCGGGTGGTTCAACCTCGAGGACGCGTTCGGGCCGGGCAGTTTCGAGGCCGTGAAGAGCAAGCCGGGCGCGGCGAGTTTCATGGTCGGGATGCCGAATTACCCGGCCCTCTACGCCGTCCGGGCGGGTCTGGAGTACCTGCGCGGGGTGGGCGTGGCGAACATCGATGCGCACGCGCGGCCGCTCGTGCGCCACTGCCTGGCCGAGCTACGGAAACTCCCCGTCGAGGTGCTCACCCCGGACGAGCCGGAACACATCGCGGGGATTCTGGCGTTCAAGCACCCGAAGGCGGCCGAGATCAACGCCCGGTTGCACGCGGGCAACGTTCACGTCATGAACCCGACCGGCCGGCTCCGCGTCGCGGTCCACGGGTACAACACACACGACGACATCGAGCGGCTGCTGCGGGAACTGAAGGCCGCTCTTGCGGCGGTGTGATCCCAGGCAGGGCCGGAACTGAAGCCGGCCGGCGCCCTCGAATTTTTGACGGCGTCGGCCGCACGGCTGTTGTTGCTGGCGTCGGAGTGGGCAAACGATCAGAGAATGTCGTCCACCTCCGACATCCCCCCCGCGTCACTTCTTCGGCGCGGCAGGTTTGGCCGGCGCGGCCTTCGCGCTCTTCTTCGGCTTTTTAGTCTCTTTCTTCTGAGAGTTGTTGCCTTTGCCCATTTCAGATACCTCGGATCGGAGTAGATGTCCCACTCGATGCTACACGATGTGAGTTGCGCGTGTGGGCTTTTCGGCCCGGCTTTTTTGAGGAGTGTGCTGTTTCAGCGCGGTAAATCACGTGAACTTGTCACCCGCGTGACCGGTGCCCCCCCGGTCACGAGCCGTTGGACGCGGCCCATCGCCTCGCGCCGTTGCCACAAGCAATTGGTCGAATCAACGCACGCGCGCCGAGTGCGTCGAGGTCAAACCGTTCAAAACAGCAGAACGGTTCTGGTGTCCGTTAAGGCACCAGAACCGTTTTCCGCCCGGCGGGATGGCTTCGACGATGATCCTCGGAGGTGTCGCTTACGGCACTTTCTGGAGCGCACGCGCGAGTTTCTCCCGCTCGTCGGCCGTCAGTTTGGGGGCCGTGTCGGCCAGCACCCGGAGGAAATGCTCGACCGACTTCGGTTCGGTCGGGAAGCCGATGTTGCCGTCCGGCCCGTTCCAGTTCGCGAGCATCTTGCCGTCCGCGTCGAGGACGGCGCACCACGGGATGCCGCCGCCCTCCTTGCCGCGGTAACGCTCCATCACTTCGCTGCCGTGGGCGTACCGCCCGCTGTCGATGTCCACGAACACGAAGTGCGGTTCCAGAACGGCCCGGTGTTGCTCCAGGAAGCGGGACAGCAGCCGGCAGGGGCCGCACCACGACGCCCCCTCTTTCAGGAACACCCGTTTCCCCTCCGTTCGGGCCTGGGCTTGGGCCGCGGTGAGCAGCGCCTTCGCGTCCGGGCGCATCCGGGCGTGTGCCGCCAGGAACGCCTGAATGTCCGCCGCCGCGGCCTTCGGGTCGTCGAGCAGCGGGCACTTCGCGGCGAGCGCCTTTCCGTCGTCACCCAGCACGACGAGCGCCGGCCACCGGTCGAGCTTCCGGTCGCGGTCGTACCCATCCCGGAACGCAGCGATCCCCGTGTTGTCGTCCGCCGATACGACCACCCGCTCGAAATCGCCCAGCGCCGCCAAAACGGTCCGCTGCTTCTCGATCAGTTCGACCAGCGCCCGCGTCGCGGTCTCGCGGGGATCGCCGGCGACGAGCAGCACCCGCTGGTGATAGCGGCCGGCTTCGGTCCGGGCGGAAGCCACGCGCTTGGTCAGGTCGCCCCGCGGGGCGAAGAACCGGGCGACCTTTTCTTCCGGAGTCGGCGGGCGGTACGGCTTGCCGAGCTTCGTGTCGCCGACCGAGATCGTTTCCGCCTTCGTCGGCGTCAGAGTCGTCAGCCCCATCCAGGGGCCGCGGTCCGGGGTCTCCTCGTGGCTGAGGTGGTACTTCTCTCCGACTAGCATTCCGGTGCAGGTGTACCACCCGTCACCGTCCGCAATGGCGACCCCGCCGTAGGCGATGTAGTACGGGGCGTTCGGTTGCTCGCTGGCTGGGATATGGACGCCGTACTTCACCCGCCCACCGGCCACGGGCTTGCCCTCGTGGTCGAGTAGCCGCCCGCGGGCGGTCGCGAGCGGTCCGACGCGGACCGTGACCTTTTGCTGGTCGGCCGTGATCCGCACCAGGCCGGCCTGGGACTTGTCGGCCGACCGGGCGTACACGGCCGCCGGGACTGCCACCCGCTCACCCGAGAACGATCCGTCGGCAGCCGTTGTCGCCTCGAACGGAATGCGATTGGTGTGTCCCATGTCGGTGGACTGAACCACCGCACCCGCAACCGGCCGCCCCCCGGCGTCTACCACTACTCCGGTGATGCGGGCCAGGTTCGGACGGGTGAGGTGAAGGTCGGTCACCACCTCACGCTCGCGGCCCACGGTGATCTCGGTCGTCTTCACGACATCCGACTGCATGAGGTTGTAATTGCCCGGCCCGACGCAGAACCGGTAGTTGCCGTCGGCGTCCGTTGTTGCCGACCGGTGGAGGTAAAGAGAATGGTATCTTGTGTCGCCCGGTGCCCGCAGTTCCTCGGGGAACTCCCCGCCCAACTCCTGGAGCGACAGATGCTCTCCGAGCGCGGGCTTCTTCCCGTCACCGACGGTCATCCGGCCGCGGAGGACCGTGCCCTGCGCGAGTTGGAAGTCGAGCCCGCCGACCGTGGCGCCTGCCCGTGCCACCACGCACGGGCGGCACGCCGCGGCCCACGTGTCGTTGACAACGCCCACCACATACGCCTCTTCCCCGTTGACGGTCATCTCATACGTGCCGTCGGGTCGGGTGGTCGTAGACTCGTGCCCGTTGTGGAACGCGGACCCGGCTCCGCTCGCTTTTATCGCGATCCCGACCGCCGGCTTACCGTCGGCCCCGATCACCCGACCCGTCAGTCGTGCCTTGCGGATCATTCGCATCGTCCCGTCTGCGGCCCCCGCACCCGGTTTCAGGCTGAACGGCTCGAAGTAGCTGTAATCGGGCGAGTGGGACATGAAGGGTATCCCCTGGTCCGTATCGCCCGCCGGGATCCAGTCGAACGTGGCCACCCCGGCCGAATCCGTGACGCTCTTCACGACTTCGTTACCCCCGATGTTGGCGTGCTCCGTCTTGCCGGGCAGTTGGATGTACCACGGGAAAATCGTCAGCCCCGCCACCGGTTTGCCGGCCCCGTCGACGGCCTTCACGCGGACCGTTCGCGCCCCAGACAGCGTTAGAGCGACCTCGTCCGGCAGTGGCTCGCGGTCCTGCCCGCGCTTCGTCTTCAGCGTGGTGACGTAGTCGAAGCCGGCACCGTCTTTGAGCGCGAACACGAACCCGATTTCGGTACCCGCGGGGTAGCGAACGGTTGCCGAGCCGTCGCCGATCGTTGTCGCCGTTGCCAGTGGTCCTAACCCAGCGGACACCAGGACGATCCGGGCGCCGGCGACGGGTTGCTTGGCCGCGTTCGTCACCCGGACCGTTGAAGCCCGGGCGGGCAGCAGGGTCACGCGCACGTCCCGGGCGTCTTTGAGGGCGTTGACGCGTGTGAGCCCCAACCGTCGGCCGTCCGGCGTTGCAGCGACCACGGTCGGCCTGCTCCAGCGTGTGGAGTCCGGATCGGGCGGCAGCGGCAGACGGAAGGCGCCGTTGCGGTCGGTGACGACAACCGGGTCGCTCGGCCCGGAGGAGATGAACCGGACCTCCGCCCTTTCCGCGCCGACACCGGCCTCGTCCACCACCCGGCCGGTGATCGCGAGCGGGCCGTCCGCCGCAACCGGCGCGGGCGGCTCGGCCTCCCGGGCTGATTCTTGTGCCCCCTCAGGAGCGTTCGCCGTGACCGACGGGTTCATGTCGGGCCTCCACGCGGCCATTACGATCACGCCGGCAGAGACGAGGCAGACGGCCGCAACGGCCGCGACGGCCAGTCGCGTCTTGGTCAGGATCATGGATACGGCCTTGAGACGGAGGGTGTGAACGGCCCGGTCGCTCGCGGTAACGGCGGTCGCGACGACGGCACGGACGAGGGATTCGGGGACGGCGGCCGCCGTCGAGCCCACCGCCGCCGCCAGGAGGCCGGTCGGGAGCGAGACGCCCCGCCGCAGGAGCTTGGCGTGGAGCCGGCTGCGGCCGCGCTCCAGACGGCCGCGGAGCACATCGACGCCGACGCCGAGTTCCCGTGCGGCCTCGTCCCGGGTCATGCCGTCGAAGTAGCACAGCAAGAGGGGGAGCCGGAGGGCGTCCGGCAGCCGGTTCAGCTCCTCGTGCAGAACGTCGGCGACCTCCCGCACGGCCAGGTCGGGCGGTTCGGCCGCAGCGGGGCCGGTCCACCGCCCCTCGATCCGGTCGCGCCGCGCGGCGTCCGCGCGGGTCCGCAGGGCCAGGCGGTGGGCGACACTGTACAGCCACCCGCCCAGGGCCGGTTGCCGACGGATTCGATCGACCTCCCGGACGAGTGCCAAGAAAGCGGCCTGGAACACGTCCTCGGCGTCGGGCGACGCACCGAGGACGTGTCGCGCGGCGGACAAGACCCGCGGCCCATGCTTGCGCACGATCGCCTCGAACGCGGCCGGGTCGCGGCTCCGGCAGAAGCGGTCGAGGAGTTCCACGTCGGACCGGTCGTCGTCCGCACGGCGCAGTCCGTGGAACAGTCTCCGGAGGGTGCGGCGGGACATCAGGGCTCTCAGTTCGGGGCGAACGCTCACCTAACTAGAGCAACGAGCCCCCCGGGCCGACATGGCAATTTCGGTCCGTTGTGACATTTTGTGCCGACGGAACAAACGAGATCGATGGCGGCCGAACCGAGCGGTTGCTGCGGGAACTGAAGGCCACTCTTGTGTCGGCGTGACGAGGCGCCCGAAAACGACCGGTGCCAGCAGTGGAACGCGGCCCCGGGAGTCGAGAACTCCCGGGGCCGCTCATCGAAAGCCATAAAGCCACAAATTCAGCAGGGGCAAAGCCGCGTGACTTTATGACGTGCCGACCTGCCAATTGCCGACCAGCAGCCGTTAAAACCACTAGACCGAGTACGCTTCTGCGGAAGTCAACGGTGCGTGAGGGGCTCGACGCGGAGGGAGTATACAACAACCGAGGTCGGCGCCACGGTCAACCGCACCTCGCTGTGGGCGACCACCGCCCCCGGTGTCACCGACCCGGGGCCGCGCCACTCTTCGGCGGCCGAGTCGAACACCCGCTGCCACGTGCCTTCCCGCAGCGTCAGCCGGATGTCCGCGTCGCGGTCCGAGAGGTTCATCACGACCAGCGTCTCGGCGTCCCCGTCCCACCGCTCGACGGCCAAGGTGCGGTACTCGGGGAACGCTGTTAGACGCATCCGCTCCTTGTCCGGGAACCGCAGCGCCGGCGACTCGCGCCGGAGCCGCAGCACCTCCCGGTAGAACTCCCACAGGGTCTTGTGGTTGCCCGAGTGCCGCAGGTCGCGGTTCAGCACCGACCGGCGGAACGTCGCCTCGGCCTGCGGGTCCGGCGGGTCGTCGCTGCCGGACATCTGGAACTCCTCCTTCCGCCCGCGCCGCACCGCCTCCACCAGATCGGCGTCGGAGAAGTCCACGAAGTACAGGAACGGGGCGGTCTCGCCGTACTCCTCGCCCATGAACAGCATCGGCGTGTACGGGGCCAGGAGCACCGCCCCGGCCGCCAGCTTCTGGGCCTCGAACCCGACCAGCGCGCCGAACCGCTCGCCCAGCTTCCGGTTGCCGATCTGGTCGTGGTTCTGGATGCACACCACGAACTGCCGGCCCGGCAGGTTGACCGGCTGGTTCCCGTGCCGCCGCTCGCGGGTGGCGCTGAACTGCCCGGTGTACGCGTACCCGTGCTGGTACGCGTTCACCAGCAGGTCGAACTCGTTGTAGTCCCGGTAGTACGGGCACTCCTCGCCGGCCAGGATGGTGAACACGCAGTGGTGCAGGTCGTCGGCCCACTGGGCGTGCAGCCCGAGCCCGCCCAGCTCGGGCGGGCGGAGCACCCGCGGGTCGTTCAGGTCGCTCTCGGCGATCAGATGAACCTGCCGGTTCAGGTCGGTCGCGTACCGCCCGGCCACGTTCACCAGCTCCATCAGGAACGGGGTCGCGGTCGCGTCGTAGATCGCGTGGATCGCGTCCAGCCGCAGCGCGTCGATGTGGAACTCGTGTACCCAGTACAGCGCGTTCTCGATCAGGTACCGGCGCACCTCGTCGCTCTTGGGGCCGTCCACGTTGACCGCATCGCCCCACGGCGTCTTGTAACGGTCGGTGAAGTAGTGCGCGAACTCGTGCAGGTACCCGCCCTCCGGGCCGAAGTGGTTGTACACCACGTCCAGGACCACCGCGAGCCCGCGCGCGTGGCACGCGTCCACCAGCCGCCTGAGCCCGGCCGGGCCACCATACGAGTTCTGCGGGGCGAACGGGTACACCCCGTCGTACCCCCACCCCCGGGCGCCCGCGAACTGGGCCACCGGCATCAGTTCGACCGCGGTCACGCCCAGGTCCACCAGCTCGTCGAGGTGCGCGACCGCTGCGTCGAACGTCCCCTCGGGCGTGAACGTGCCGACGTGCAGCTCGTAGATCACGTACTTGTCCAGCGGCACGCCGTGCCAGTGGGCATCGGTCCACGGGAAGGACGGGTCCACGACCGCGGACGGCTCGTGAACGGTGGTCGGCTGGAAGCGGCTGGCCGGGTCCGGCCGTTCGACCGCGCCGTCGAGGCGGTACAGGTACCGCGCGCCCGGCCCGATGTCGTCGAGCGTGACCTCGAAGTACCCGGCCCCCATCGGCCGCATCGGGACCACGCGGTCGGCCGGCGCGGTGATGTGCAGGTCCACCCGCTCGTGCTTGGAGGCCCAGACCCGGAACCGGCACGTGCGATCGCCCAGGTACACCGCCCCCAACCGGGGCTTCCAAAAGCTCGGCATTGTCATTTCCCATTCAAAAGCAGTCGTGCCCTGCGGGGCAAATGTGTGTGAGCCCGGTCAGCACGCGGGGAGCACGTGATCGGCGAAGGCATCGATGAAGCGTTCGGGGCCACGGCCGACAAAGTGCAGGTAGACGGCACCGAACCCGGCCGCGAAGTCGCCCCGGAGCCACTCGGCGTGTCGGGCAAGGTCGGCCGACACGCGCAACTTCCCTCTCAGGTCTTCGGCCCGCACCTTGCCGGCCGGACCGGCGATCTGGTCAGGAGTCGGGGCGTCCTGGAGCAGGTCCTGGCCAAGCCCGGCCACCGGCCACCGGGCGTGGGCGTCCCGCCACGCCTCGTCCTCGTCGGGCGCGTACCCGACCGCAGCCTGAACCACCATCGGCTTCCCCGCGCCCCCGCCCCGGCGGAACGCCTCGACCACCGCGCGGCGCCCGTCCGGCTCGTGGCCCACGGTGAGCAGCCCGTCCGCCCACGACCCGACCCACTCGGCCGTCTCGGCGGTGAGGGCCGCGCCGAACAGGAGCGGGGGCGCGGCCGGGCGCGTGTAGAGCTTCGCGTCCGTGACGGTCACCAGCTCGGTGTGGGTAACCGTCTCCCCGGCCCACAGCGCGCGGATCACGTCCACCGCCTCGCGCAGGCGCGCCCGCCGCTCGGCCTTTGTGGGCCACGCCCATCCCGTAATTGACTCGTTCAAGGCCTGGCCGGTGCCGACCGCCAGCCAGTACCGGCCGGGGAACATCTCGGCGAGCGTGGCCGCGGCCTGCGCGACGACCGCCGGGTGATACCGCATGAACGGACAGCACACGTTCCCGAACGAGAGCCGTGTGGCTTGCAGGGCGGCGCCGAGCCAGGAGAACGCGAACCCGCTCTCGCCCTGCTGCGGGGTCCACGGGTGGAAGTGGTCGGAGCACATTCCGGCGGTGAACCCCGCCCCCTCGGCCCGGCGCGCGAGTCGGAGCAGTTCGCTCGGGGGATACAACTCGTGCGACGCGTGCCAGCCGACCACCTTCATGCTGCCCACTCCATAAGTCCCGTCCACGGCTGGGTACGCAGCAACGCACGGACCAATCGCGGCTCAGCCGCGGTCAGGAGTTTCGCCGCCGCAGTCGCTCGTTCGCCCGATCACACGTGCTGCAAAACAGTCCGAGCAAGTGCCGGTACGGTACCGTACGGAAGTGGCGTGCGCGGTTCCGGAAGCGGATTTCTCGCGCCGGCAGTTGGAGGGCGGAAAAGGCCCACAACTCGACCGTTGCGGGTGCGGCGCGGGGCTTGCATTGTCTCGGCCGGGGGCACCGGTCCCCCCCAGAAACGGATGTCACACCTGGAGGCGACAATGGCGACGACAAGCAAGCGCTCGCAGGACGACGAAGATACCGAACGCGGCGGACAGAACGGGCGCTCGGGCAGCAACGGACAGTCCTCAAGGAGCGGGCGGGGAGCGCAGTCCGGTCAGAACGGGGCGGCGCAGAAGCGGGTTCTTAGCCGGGCGGCACGGGTGCTGAACGAGATCGAGGCCCGCATCCACGAGCTCCGCGAGGAACTGGAAGAACAGGGCGGCGGGTCGGGTGGCGAGGGGAGCGGGTCGGGCCGCGGGCAGGTGAAACATCCGGAGACCGACGGACGACTGAAGCAGAACCGCGACAACGACGACGAGGGCGACGAAGAAGGTGACGAAGAGGAGACCGAGAGCCGTGGCCGCGGCAACAGTCGGCGCTGACGGGCCGGCGAAATGTGATGTGCGACGACCCGCCCCATCCGAGGGGCGGGTTTATTGTTTTTTCAAGCCATCATCTGCATCTCAACACATTCCCACATCGGGGCGACCGACGGCACCGGCACCCGAAATGCTCGGACCGGTTCGCCCGGCCGTTCCGGGTCCCAGAAACTACTCGAGGTACACCGATGAAGACCATGAGACGATTGGCGGCGGTTCTCGTACTGTTCGCCGGGGGCACGGCACTTGGCGACGACGCGAAGCCGATCACCGACGCCGAGTTCGTGACCAAGGCGGCCAGCGGGGGCCTGTTCGAGGTCGAGTCGAGCAAACTGGCCAAGGAGTCGGCCACGTCCCCCGAGGCGAAGAAGTTCGCCGAGCGCATGATCGCCGACCACGAGAAGGCGAACAAGGAGCTGATGGGGGCCGCAAAGAAGGCCGGCCTCGAGGTGCCGACCAAGATGTCGGCCGAGCACCAAAAGCTGCTCGACCAAGTCAAGGCAGCAAAGGGGGCGGACTTCGACAAGGCCTACATGGCCGCTCAGGTCACCGCCCATGACGAGGCCGTTGCCCTGTTCTCCGGGGCGACCAAAGGGGTCAAGGACCCCGGGCTGAAGGCCTTCGCCGTAAAGACCCTGCCGGTCATCAAGGAGCACCAGGAACACGCCAAGAAGCACTCGAAGTGAGCGGTCCCGGGGTGCGGCGGCCGTCCCGCACGGGGCGGTCGTCGGCTCCGGTTCTGCCTACCGTTGTGACAGTCACATCGTGCAGTTGACCCCACGTCGGGACAAATCGCTATCAGCGTGTGAGCCTGGAATCCGGCTTACGGGTTGCAACCGACCGCACCCGGAGGATCGCCAGAAAGTCATGTCGAGGACCGGCCCAAGGACTTCGGCCCCCGGTGCCAGTCCCCGGTCGTCCCGGGCACGATTAAAGACCTGCTCACGAGGATGCAGTAACAGCTCGTGAGTGCCACCCGTACTGGCGCCCTCCCGGTCGTGCGTGCGGCACGGCCCAGCCCCTCCTTCCTTTTTGGACCGCGATTTATGAAGGCGATCGTCTGGCACGGTAAGGGTGATGTCCGGTGCGACATGGTCGCCGACCCGAAGATCCAGGAGCCGACCGACGTGATCATCAAGGTCACGTCAACGTGCATCTGTGGCTCGGACCTGCACCTGTACGACCACTACATGCCGACCATGCAGTCGGGCGACATCCTCGGCCACGAGCCGATGGGCGAGGTCGTCGAAGTGGGCGGCGCGGTGACCAAGTTCAAAAAGGGGGACCGGATCGTGGTCCCGTTCGACATCGCGTGCGGCGAGTGCTGGTTCTGCCAGAAGCAGTTCTACTCGTGCTGCGACACCACCAACCCGAACGCCAAGCTCGCGGCCGAGATGATGGGGCACGCCCCGGCCGGGCTGTACGGGTACTCGCACCTGACCGGCGGGTACCCGGGCGGGCAGGCCGAGTACCTGCGGGTGGTCAAGGCCGAGGCCAACGCGCTGAAGGTGCCCGACGGGATGCCGGACGAGCAGGTGGTGTTCCTGTCCGACATCTTCCCGACCGGGTACATGGCGGCCGAGAACGCCCAGATCGAGCCGGGGGACACGGTCGCGGTGTGGGGGTGCGGGCCGGTCGGGCAGTTCTGCATCCGCAGCGCGTGGATGCTCGGGGCCGGCCGGGTGATCGCCATCGACCGGGTGCCCGAGCGGCTCCAGATGGCCCGGGACGGCAAGGCCGAAGTAATCAACTTCGACGAGGTGACCGTGTACGACCGGCTCCAGGAGCTGACAAAGGGACGCGGGCCGGACCGGTGCATCGAGGCGGTCGGGTGCGAGGCCCACTACGCCGGGTACACCGACGCCTTCCTCGATAAGGCCAAGACCCTGGTCGGGGCGGCCACGGACCGGGCGCACGCGCTGCGCGAAGCGATCATGTGCTGCCGCAAGGCGGGGACGGTCTCGGTGCCCGGGGTGTACGTCGGGTTCCCGGACAAGCTCCCGTTCGGGGCGTTCATGAACAAGGGGCTGACCATGAAGACCGGCCAGACCCACACCCAGAAGTACATGAAGCTGCTGCTGGACAAGATCCAGGCCCGCGAGATCGACCCGTCCTTCGTAATCACCCACCAGTTGAAGCTCGAGGACGGGCCGGCGGCGTACCAGACGTTCCGCGATAAACAGGACGGGTGCATCAAAGTCGTCCTCAAGCCGTGAGTTCTCCGCTCCAGCCGGCGCGATGCCTTCGTGCCGGCCGCACTTTAACCGAACCGTCGCTCCGGCGGCGATCAAGGAGACACTAATGGCAACGGTCGAGAGCCGGGCGAAGGTGCTCGGGCACGCGATGCACCCGATGCTGATCGTCGTGCCGCTCGGCATGTTCGTCGGGGCGGTCGTCTTCGACGGCGTGTTCTACTTCGGCGGGCGCGAGCCCCAGTGGGCGGTGGTGGCGTACTGGATGATCGTGACCGGTTTGATCGGCGGGGTGGTTGCGGCCGTGCCCGGGTGGATCGACTGGTTCGCCATCCCGTCGGGCACCCGGGCGAAGAGAATCGGCCTCGTGCATGGCCTGGGCAACGGCATCGGGGTGCTCGGGCTGTTCGGGGCGAGCTGGTACTTCCGCCGCCCGGATGTTCCGAACCCGCCGGACCTGGCGCTGCTGCTGTCGCTCATCGGGTTCCTGCTCGGCGGCGTGACAGCGTGGCTCGGGGGGGAGTTGATCGAGCGGTTGGGCGTCGGCGTCGATCCGGGCGCCCACCCGAACGCGCCGAACTCACTGTCCGGGCGTTCCGCCGGTCCGCTCGCGTAAACGAGGAGTGTTTCATGCCCGGAACCAGTGACAGCCTTCACGGCAGCGCGCCGGACAAGTGCCCGGTCGCCCTCCTGCTCGTGGACGTGATTAACCCCCTCGACTTTCCCGAGGCCGACCAACTGCTGCGGCACGCGGCCCCGGCGGCGAAGAAGCTCGCGGAGCTGAAGGAGCGGGCACACGGGGCGGGTGTCCCGGTGATCTACGCCAACGACAACTTCGGCCGCTGGCGGTCGGACCTGAGCGCGGTCGTCGAACGGTGCCGAAAGTGGGACTGCAAAGGGCGGGAACTGGTCGAGCTGCTCCACCCGAGCGAGGACGATTACTTCGTCCTCAAGCCGAAGCACTCGGCGTTCTTCTCCACCACGCTCGACACGCTGCTCGGATACCTGGGAACCGAAACGCTCGTCATCGGTGGGTTCGCCGCCGACATCTGTGTGCTGTTCACGGCTAACGACGCGTACATGCGCGACCTGCGGGTCGTGGTCCCGTCCGACGGGGTGGCGTCGAACAAGGCGGAGGACCGGGACGCGGCCCTCGCACTGGTGCGACGAGTCCTCAAGGGCGACACGCCCGGTACCGCCGACATCGATTTCCGGGCGCTGGTGAGCGGGTGACGGTTCGGGCGGCTCACCAATTGCTAACTCCCACCGGGGCGCCCCCGCCCGTTTCCATCGTCTCACACCGGAACACCGATATGGCACTCGACTCCCTGCACGACTTATACGTGGAAGAACTCAAGGACCTGTATAACGCCGAGAACCAGTTGCTCAAGGCGCTACCGCGGATGGCCAAGGCAGCCTCGTCCGATGAGCTGAAAGCAGCGTTCACGGAGCACCTGGCGGTCACCCAGAAGCAGGTCGAGCGGCTCGAACAGATCTTTGAAGGGCTCGGCGTTAGCCCGAAGGGAAAGAAGTGTAAAGCAATGGAGGGGCTCATCGAGGAGGGCAAGGAGATTATGCAGGAGGACGGCGACCCGTCCGTCATTGACGCGGCACTGATCGCGGCGGCCCAGCGGGTCGAGCACTACGAGATGGCCGGGTACGGGTGCGTGCGGACCTTTGCCAACCTGCTCGGGTACGGAGACGCCGAGGCCCTGCTCCAAGAGACGCTCGACGAGGAAGGCGAGGCGGACAAGAAGCTCACCGAACTGGCCGAGACCGTCATCAACGTCGAAGCGGAGAGTGCCGAAGGCGAAGCGGGTGAAGAGGACGAGGAAGCCGAAGAGCCCGCGCCGAGCCCCCGCAGGGCCAAACCCAAAGCGGGCGGAAAGAAGTGACCGCTGACGCATGAGCGTGTTGCCCAAAGCCCCGGCCCGCCGGGGCTCACGTTTTTAGTCGCGCCCCTCTGATACCGAATCCCGTCGTTTCAGGTTTGAGCCGTACCGCGGTTCGGGCTTGGGGTGTGGTCCGCTCACTCCGTGAGCGGTCGCTCCGCGCCCCCGACTCGCCTCGCGGGCTTGCCGGCCCTGTCGTTGTGCGCAACGCGCGTCCGAGGCGCCGAGCGACCGTTCACGGAGTGAGCGGACCACACTTAGAACCAGTGCACCGTTCCGAGGTGCGAACTTGAAACGACCGGAATCCGATTGAAGAGCAACTAATTCCTGTAGCCGATCGAGTCCAGTCGGTAAGCCGGCCCCTGGAGCGCCTCGCGGGGCAAGCGAAGCAACCGTGACCACCTCTCGACCGCTTATGTGATCGTGTCGCGGATGGCGGCGTAGCACTCGCACGCGGCAGCTTCCAACCCCGCCCGGTCGCAGATGCGGACCAGCCCGCTCTTATAGGTAATGAGGCCGGCGGCCTGGAGGGTTCCGGCCGTCACCGTGACGGTCGCCCGGCGGACGCCGAGCATCTGTGCCAGGAACTCGTGGGTGAGCGGGAACTCGTCGGTCCCAGCCCGGTCGTGGCACTGGAGCAGCCACCGCGCACACCGCTCGTCGGCCGAGTGCAGGCAGTTGCACGCGGCCTGTCGCGCGGCGACGGTCATCACCGCCCGCACATACCGGTACACCACGTCCCGCACCGTCCCGCTCTCGCGCACCGCGGCGGCGAATGCGGCGGCCGGCATCCGGCGACACCGGCACGGGGCCACCTGGCAGAACACCCGCTCGCGGCTGCGGTCGGCGCCGAGCGCGCTCGACACCCCGGCCATCCCCTCGGGGCCGATCCCGGCCGCCTCCGCGCTTCTCCCGTCGCCCATCAGTACGACCGCCGAAATCACCCCCGCACGCGGAAAGTACACGTACTCCAAAAGCCCGCCCGGTTCGTACACGACATCCCTGGGGCCGAGCGTCACGTCGGCCATGTGGGGGAGCAGGCGGCCCAGTTCAGCGGGCGGTAATGTGGACAGGAGCCGGTTCTCCGGCAACGGGGTGGGCACGGTCGTCTCGGCTACAGGACCGGATGGGCGGACGCTCTCAACGTCTCAATTGAGGCGGCCAACGCGGGTGGCATTCTAGCCCTACTCTTCGCGAACCGTTGTCGGGAAAGTGCCTCAACGTGCCCTCAAGTTCCGCGCCACTTGCGGAATCGCTCCAGCCCGCGTCCGGCGCGTTCCGATCAACTACCGTCACCCACCCGGAGGCCGTGATGCGCCGTCTGATTCTCGCCACGCTCCTGCTCGGGCCGGTCGGCTGTCAGAGCGTGAAGGAGGGTGTTTTCTCCCCCGTCACCTCGCGCCTCGACCTCGCCAACGCCCAACTCGCCGCGGGCGTGCGTCAGGTGGAGCTCGGCAACGCCAAGATCGACGCACTCGACGCGAAGCTGACCGAGACCAACCAGAAGGTCGCGCGGATTGAGAAGCAACTGGCCCAGACCGATGCCCGTATTCAGGACATGCAGGGCGATGTGAAGACCGCGACCGCGACCGTCAGCCACGTCGACGCCACCGCGACCGAGCTGAACAAAACGGTGAGGTCCATGTCCGGCACGCTCGACGCGACCGGCAAGCGGATCGAGGTCATGGACGGACGGCTGGCCGAAGCGAACAAGAAGGTGGATGAAGTCAACAAGAAGATGGACGTGATTGTCGAGGCCGCAAAGAAGATCCCAGGAGTCGAACCAAAGAAGGACAAGTAACGAACCGGGCGCGTGCCCCTAGCACACTCGGAACACGCAACGCCCGCATCCCCTTTCAGTGCCGTGCGGTTTGCCTGCATTCAATCCGTTCGAATTTTTGGGCTGATCGGTCAGCTCGGCCCGCTGTCCGGACTTCCGGCAAAGCTGTCACCACCGGCCCTACCCATCTAGCCCGGCACCCACTTTGCAACCCCAGCCGCGTCCTTCGGCCGCCGGGCGCTTCACCTCCGTAACCACCTGCGGCGCGTGTCGCCACGACGGGCCGCGACCCATTGAACCCAGAACGACCGAACGTTCGAGCCTCCAACCGGAACACCGACCATGCCCCAAGACCCCCGCGAGCGCGGCCCGAAAGCCCCGCAACCGTCGCAGCAGCAAGACCCGCCCGGCCTGGAGTCCGAAATGGACCCGAAGCCGGACTACGGCGAAAAGACCTACAAGGGTTCCGGGAAGCTCAAAGGGCGCGCCGCGCTCATCACCGGCGGGGACAGCGGGATCGGGCGGGCCGTGGCGCTCGCCTTCGCCCGCGAGGGCGCGGACGTGCTCGTCTCGTATTTGAGCGAGGAGTCCGACGCCAAGGAGACCGCCCGCGTCGTGGAGGCGGCCGGCCGGAAGTGCGTCACGGTCGCCGGCGACATCACCGACGAGGCGCACTGCAAGGCGCTGGTGGAGCGGGCGGTCAAAGAGTTCGGGAAGATCGACGTACTGGTCAACAACGCGGCCTACCAGATGACCCGCGAGTCGATCGACGAGATCTCGACGGCCGAGTTCGACCGGACCATGAAGACCAACCTGTACGCCATGTTCTGGCTGTGCCGGGAGGCCCTGCCGTACATGTCCGCGGGGGCGACCGTGATCAACACGTCGTCCATCCAGGCGGACAGCCCGAGCCCCCAGCTCCTGCCCTACGCGGCCACCAAGGCGGCGATCCAGAACTTCACCGGCGGGCTGGCCCAGATGCTCGGTAAGAAGGGCATCCGGGCCAACTGTGTCGCCCCAGGACCGATCTGGACCCCGCTCATCCCGGCCACCATGCCGTCCGAGAAGGTGAAGAACTTCGGCAAGGACATGGCCCTGGGACGGCCCGGACAGCCGGCCGAGCTGGCACCCGTGTTCGTCCTGCTCGCCTCCGACGAGTCGAGCTACATGGCCGGCGCCACGGTCGCGGTGACCGGCGGCAAGCCGCTCATCTGACCCGGGGCACGACATGGCGACGATCGGCTATCACTGCTCGCACGAGCAGTTCGCCCCGTCCGAGCTGCTCCGTTACGTCCGCCGGGCGGAGCAGGCGGGGTTCCGGGCGGCGATGTGCTCGGACCACTTCCACCCGTGGAGCGAGCGCCAGGGCCAGAGCGGGTTCGCGTGGTCGTGGCTCGGGGCCGCGCTCCAGGCCACGGCGCTCCCGTTCGGCACGGTGAACGCTCCCGGCCAGCGGTACCACCCGGCCGTGATCGCTCAGGCCGCCGCCACGCTCGCCGAGATGTTCCCCGGCCGGTTCTGGCTGGCCCTGGGGACCGGGCAGTTGCTCAGCGAGCACGTGACCGGCGGCAAGTGGCCGCGGAAGGGCACGCGGCAGGAACGGCTGAAGGAGTGCGTGACGGTCATGCGGGCGCTGTGGGCCGGCGAGACCGTTACCCACGACGGGCTGGTGACCGTCACGGACGCGAAGCTTTACACCCGCCCGGCACAACCGCCGCAGGTCGTCGGGGCGGCGGTCTCGGCCGAGACGGCCGAGTGGGTCGGCTCCTGGGCCGACGCCCTGATTACCGTGTTCAAGCCCGCGGAGGAGCTGAAGCAGGTGGTCGAGGCGTTCCGCCGGGGCGGGGGCGCGGGCAAGCCGATGTACCTACAGGCGCAGACGAGTTACGCCCGAACCGAGGACGAGGCCCAGCAGGCGGCGTTCGACCAGTGGCGTCAGAGCGGCCTCGACGGCGACGTACTCACCGAACTCGCGACCCCGGCCGACTTTGACCGTCAGGCGGCCGGGCTGAAGCCGGAAGACCTCGACACCAAGGTGCGGATCTCGGCCGACCTGAAGCGGCACGCCGCCTGGGTCGCGGAATACTTTTCACTCGGGTTCGAGGCGGTTTACATCCACCAGGTGGGCCGGGACCAGGAGCGGTTCATCGACGCGTTCGGCGAGCACGTGCTCCCGGCCCTCGCGAGGAGGAGCTGACGTGGCGGACGCCCCCGAACACATCCGCGAGGCCCCGGGCCGCCCCGGGTCCCCGCCCCGGTGGTGCACCGGCGGCAAGACGGCCGGCGGCACGTCCCGATCGGACGCCAGCCTGGTGTGGTTCACCATCCACCGCGGCGTGCTCAACGAGGTGTACTACCCGCGCATCGACTCCCCCTGCACCCGCGACCTGTACCTCATCGTCACCGGCCCGGAGGGGTTCTGCTCCGACGAGCGCGAGGACGCGGAGCACACGGTCGAGTGGATCGGAGAAGGAGTGCCCGGGTTCACCGTCGCCACCGCGTGCAAAAAGGGCCGGTACCGGATCGAGAAGACGGTCATCACCGATGACCGGCTCAACGTCGTGCTCCAGCGGGTCCGGTTCACCCGCTTCCCGGCCGGCCACCGGGTCTTCGTGTACGCGAACCCGCACCTGGCCGCGCACGGGTCGGGCAACACCGCCTGGGTGGGGCGGTACAAGGGCCAGACGGCTCTGTTCGCCGAACGCGGGGACGTGGCCCTGGCGCTCCTGTGCTCGGCCGGGTACTCCACGGCGTCGGTCGGGTTCGCGGGCAAGTCCGACGGCCCCGACGACCTGAAGAAGCACGGGCGGCTGACCGAGCGCTTCACCCGCGCCGCCCAGGGCAACGTCGGCCTCGTCGGCGAGATCGATTTGTCACACGGTCCGGAGTTCACCCTCGCGCTGGGGTTCGGACTCGGACCCGGGGAGGCCGCGTACCACGCCAGCGGCGGGCTGAAGCGAGACTTCCCCGAGGCCGTCGAGCGATACGCCGACGGCTGGCGGGCGTGGCAGGACAAGCTCCTGCCGCTCGCAGGGCCCGGCCGGGACCTGTACCGAGTGAGCACCGCCGTCCTCGAGTCGCACACGAACAAGTCGATCCCCGGCGCGGTGGCCAGTCTGGCGATCCCGTGGGGCGACGCCCGCGGGGACGACGACCTGCTGCAAGGCGCCTACCACCTGGTCTGGTCCCGCGACCTGGGCCAGCACGGCAGCGGGCTGCTCGCCATCGGTGCCCTACAGGACGCCCGTCGTCTGCTTGAGTATCTGCAAGCGACGCAGGAGCCGGACGGCCACTGGCCGCAGAACATGTGGGTGAGCGGAGAACCGTTTTGGGACGGGGTGCAGGTCGATCAGGCCGCCCAGCCGATCTTGCTCACCGACCACGCCCTGCGGGCGGGCGCGATCGACGAGGGGCACCGCGCCCGGTTCTGGCCGATGCTGCGGGCGGCTGTCGGGTACATCGTCCGCAACGGGGCCTCGACCGAACTGGACCGGTGGGAGGAGGAAAAGGGGTACAACCCGTACACCCTGGCCACCATGATCGCCGCGCTGCTGGCCGCGGCCGACTGGGCCGACGCGGCGAGCGAACCCGAACTCGCCACTTACCTACGGGAGACCGCCGACGTTTGGGACGCCGGGATCGAAGGCTGGGTGTACGTCCGGGGCACGGAGTTGGCCAAGAAGGTCGGCGTGGACGGGTACTACGCCCGCATCCTCCCGCCCGGCTCGATCGAGCCCGCGTACCCCGGCCAGGAGTGCGCGCGGCTGAAGGACGCCGACGCCGGGGAGCAGGACGTGCCCGGACACGAGGTGGCGAGCGTGGACGCCCTCGCGCTCGTCCGGTACGGGCTGCGGGCCGCAGACGACCCGAAGATCCTCAACACGCTCAAGGTGATCGACGCGGAACTGAAGATGGAAACCGAGCGGGGGCCGATCTGGCACCGGTACACGGCCGACCGGTTCGGCGAGCACGACGACGGGTCCGCATTCGAGCCCGGCAACAAGGGCAAGGGGCGGGCGTGGCCGCTCCTGATCGGCGAGCGCGCGCACCACGAACTGGCCCGGGGCGAACGAACGCGGGCGACCGAACTCGTGGCCGCGATGGCGAACTACGCCGGCGACGCGGGACTGATCTCCGAACAGGTTTGGGATGCGGACGACCTGCCCGAGAAGTGGCTCTTCAAGGGGCGGCCCACCGGCTCGGCAGCCCCACTGCTGTGGGCGCATGCGGAGTACCTTAAGGTACTCCGGTCGCTCAAGGACGGGCGGGTGTTCGACCGCCCGCCCCAACCCGAGGCGCGGTACGCGGGCGGGCGGCGCAAGGGCGCTCGCGCGCTGTGGCGGGTGGAGCACCCGGTGCGGTCCGTGCCCGCGGGCACGGTCGTGCGGATCGAGGCCGTCGAAGGGGTCGAGGTGCGGTGGCGGGTCGGCCGCGGGGCGGAGCAGGTGCTCGCGGAAGCACCGACCTTTCTGGGCGTGCGGGTCGCCGATGTCCCCGCCCTCGCCGAAGGCACCACGGTCAACATCACCGCCACCCGGCCCGGCGACGACGGGAGCCAGGTGCGCGAGGAGCACACGGTTACCGTCCGCTGACCGCAGCCCCCGTCGCCCGTAACAGGAGACGCCTCGTGGACCCGAAGAACACGTCAGAAAACCCGTCCCGCCGCCGGGCCATCCAGGCCGGCTTGGTCGCCCCGGTGCTGCTCACCGGTGCCGCGTCCGCGCGGCCAAAGGCGGCCCCTCCCACGCTGAAAAGCCCACTCGGCCTGCACCCGAAGCCGCCGTTCCAAAAGCAGAAGCAGGAGTGGCCCGGGCTCACCTCGAAGATGGAGCCCAAGCCCGACCACGGGGAGAAGAGCTATAAGGGCTCCGGCAAGCTCGCCGGCCGCAGGGCCCTCATCACCGGCGGCGA
Source organism: Gemmata algarum (assembly GCF_034097035.1). Classification (NCBI taxonomy): domain Bacteria; kingdom Pseudomonadati; phylum Planctomycetota; class Planctomycetia; order Gemmatales; family Gemmataceae; genus Gemmata; species Gemmata algarum. The sequence continues at coordinate 97,473 of NZ_JAXBLV010000013.1, read as the reverse complement.
CTCCGGCATCGGCCGCGCTGCCGCCATCGCGTTCGCCCGCGAAGGGGCGGACGTGGCGTTCGGGTACTTGCCGCAGGAAGAGCCCGACGCGAAAGAGGTGGTCGAGTTGATCCGCGCGGAAGGCCGCAAGGCGGTCCCGCTGCCCGGCGACATTCGGGACGAGACGTTCTGCAAGCAGCTCGTAGCCGCCGCTGTGAAGGGGCTCGGCGGGCTCGACATTCTGGTGAACAACGCGGCGTACCAGATGGCGCAGGCGAAGGGGCTGGAGGGGGTCACCACCGAGCAGTTCGACCGGGTGTTCAAGACCAACGTGTACGCGATGTTCTGGATCACCAAGGAGGCGCTCGCTCACTTGCCGGCCGGGGCCGCGGTCATTAACACAGCGTCGATCCAGGCCTACGAGCCTTCAAAGGAACTGATCGATTACGCGCAGACCAAAGCGGCCATTGTGTCGTTCACCAAGTCGGTGGCCAAGTCGCTCGCCGAGAAGGGGGTCCGGGTGAACGCGGTCGCGCCCGGACCGGTGTGGACGCCGCTGATCGTAACCACCATGTCGCCGGAGAAGGTGATGTCATTCGGAGGTGACGTGCCTCTGGCCCGTCCCGCCCAACCGGCCGAGTTGGCGCCGACGTTCGTGTACCTTGCTTCCGCCGACGCCAGCTACGTAACCGGTGAGGTGTTCGGGAACACAGGCGGCAAGGCCCCGTTCTGAGTCACCCCTCGAACGCCAGCCGGGCGGCGTTCAATCGTACCGGCTCAATCCGCTCCCGCTGCTCGTCCGCCCGCCGGGCGAGCAGGTCGTAGTCCGGGCCGCTGGCGGCAGGAACGACCTTCAGCGCCCGCCACAACGATCCTTTACCGTGAATCCCGATGGCCACGGCTTCCAGGGATTCGAGCAGCTTGAGCCGACCGCCCGACAGATCATCCACCGTCATCTTCAGCCGGGCGAACTTCTCGGCCACCCACGCGACCGCCTGCCGGGACGCGCTTTGGGTCACGCCGAGCCGGGCGATCAGCGATTCCAGCTCCTTGCGGTCAAACTCGATGTCGCGGCGGAGGGCCTTCAGGAACGGGGCCAAGTCCGCGTGTGCCTTCTCCAAGTGCTCGAGCAGTTCGAGCGCTGCGGTGGACCCGGACAGGTGGTCGTTCAGGTAAGTCGCGAGTTGCACGGCCGCCTCCCGGTTAGTGCCCGATCACATCCCCTGGTCGCCCGCCGCGGACGTGTGCCCGGCCCGGTCGTCCTGCCGACCGAGCTGCTTCTCAATCACCCGCAGCACCCGCTCCACCGCGCCGTCTACCGCCGTCTCGACATCCGCCGCAATGTCGTGTGCCGCGACCGCCGGGCGCCCAGCCAAATGCACCTCGACCGAGCACCGGGTGTCGATGCCGCCCTTGTCCGAGTTCACGTCCTCTAGGTATACCTCGACGCGCCGCAGGCGGTCGCCGAAGCGGTCGCCGATGGCGGCCTCCACGTCGGCACGGATGGACTCGGCGAACTCGGCGCTATTGCGAATGTGGTTGTCGGTGCGCACTTGAAAGATCACGGGTCGTCTCCGAAATGAGTCAGTCGCTTCGAACCAGCACATTTGGAGCAGACTGCGTGCCGGCTTGGCCGCACCCGCCGAACTCTCGGTCGGCAGCCATCGCCGCGTTTAAGCCCGGCTGCACCCGCTCGACCGCCCTGAGCGGAGACCGCACCCTTCTTCAAGGTGCAGCCAGCGGCCGTCGATTCCACCAATCACGAACGTGTCGGCGTTACCGACGATTATCCGGCACCCCGATTGCAACAGACGGCTGCACCGCACGTCAGTGCGTCGCCCCTAAACACAAAGGAGAGTCATCATGGCGACAGCAACCCTTAATAACCCGGTAGGTCGCACACAGACCGGGGAAGCCGAACGTCACTCCGAGGGTTCGGTGGCCCGCAACATCGAGAACTACACCGCGCAGGTGCCGTCGGACTGGTTCCTGTGGGCTGCCGGGGCCTCGATCGTGGGGTCACTCACTCTGCATGCGCTCAACCGCAAAGAAGACGCACAATTTGTAGGTCAGTGGGTGGCCCCGTTCATGCTCCTCGGCGTGTACAACAAGATCGTGAAGGTCGCCGGCTCCGATCGCGTGCATGGCTCCTGAACACGCCCCCAGTCGTTTCAGGTTCCCGATTCTGAGTCGGGAACCGGCTCTACCCAGGGAATCGGTTGCACCCGCCGGTGTCAGCGGCGGGTCGGATCCGAACCATCGACACACTTCGATCGAACGTGATACGATCTTCAGGGAACCGATCGCATCTGGGGCGGTCGATGCACTCACTGCGATGAACCACCTGCGACTGCTGCCTCGAACGCCCGACGGGTACCAGATTTGCCGGACGAGCAGGCAATTTCCTTCTTTCGCGAAGCCTCGACCGCCAGCGGTTCCTCGTGCGCGCCCCTCTCACCCACAGGCGTATGGCACCTCAGCCTTTCCGCGGTATCATGAGCACATGAGCACCGCGCCGAGCGACCCGTCCGAATCACTTGCCGCTGCACTGGGCCGCATCCCCAGCGGGCTGTTCGTCCTCACTGTCAGGAGCGGCGACCGCGAAACCGGGATGCTCGCGTCCTGGGTGCAACAGTGCAGCTTCAACCCGCCGCAAATCTCTGCCGCGCTCAACAACCAGCGGTACGCCCTTGAATGGCTGAACGTGGGGGCGACGTTCGTCGTCAACGTGATCCCGGAGGGCGGCAAGACGCTGGTGGCCCACTTCGGCAAGGGCTTCGAGCCCGACGAGCCGGCGTTCACGGGGCTCGACGCGCGGCGCGACGCCCTCGCCCCGCCGGTGCTGCTCGCCGCGCACGCGTATCTGGTGTGCCGGGTGGCGAACCGCGTCGCGGTCGGGGATCATACACTCGTCATCGGTGAAGTGACCGCGGGCGGCATACTTCAGGACGCAAAGCCCACGGTTCACACCCGCAAGAACGGCCTGCGCTACTGACGGGAACACCGACATGGACGAACCCATCATCAGCTCGGACACGCAGCGCCCCAACCGGCTCCCGCCCCGCCAGGTGCAAACCCAGAAGTGGCCGATCCTCCACGCCGGCAGCGTCCCGCCGTTCGATCCGGCCCGGTGGACGTTGACCGTCTTTCCGATCCCGCTCGTCAGCGCGGTCAAACAGTTCACGTGGGCCGAGTTCTCGGCGCTCCCGCGGGTGCGGGTGTACGCCGACATGCACTGCGTCACCCGGTGGACCAAACTCGACAACCTCTGGGAAGGGGTCAGCACGCGCGCGTTGCAGAACCACGTGACCGTCTCGCCGCGGGCGAAGTTCGTCATGGTTCACTGCGAATACGGGTTCACCACCAACCTGCCGGTCGACCACTTTTTCGGGGACGACTGCTTATTCGCGACGCACCACAACGGGCAGCTTCTCTCCCCCGACCACGGCTACCCGTTGCGGCTCGTGGTGCCGAAGCTGTACGCCTGGAAGAGCGCCAAGTGGGTCCGCGGGATCGAGTTCATGGAGGAGGACCGGCCGGGTTTTTGGGAAAGCGGTGAGCACGGCGGCTACCACATGCGCGGCGACCCGTGGCAGGGCGGCCCCGACGGCGACGGCGAGCGGTTCCGCACCAACAGGTGAGGCCACGACGAACGCGACCGCGGCGCCAATTCGCTCTCCACCCGTGCAACAACATTTCGCCCCGCAATTCAGGATTCCTTGAATCTCCGGCATCGGGTATTCCGTCGGAGAGTAAGCCCCGTGGGAACTGCCATCCCTCTTATCGGAGCGCGAAGACCGATGCTGACCTCGTTCGTTCTGTCAATGACTCTCGCTGCCCCCGTGCCGGCCCCGGGTCCCGCGGTCCCGGTCGGCCCGGCCCCCCGCATCCTCGAACTGAAGCCGGGCGCCGACGGCAAGATCATGGTCACCGTGACCCGAACCGAGAAGCTGCCAAACGCCCCGGTCGCGGCCAACCCGAACGGCGTCGCTCCGGCCGTCGTCGCCCGCGAGATCTCCCGCACCAAGGTGATCGAACTGAGCGAGGTGAAGGATCTGACCGTCACCACCGCCGACGGCACGAAGATCGCGACCGAGGACGCGCTCAAGAAACTGAGCAGCGGTGCCATTGTCGTCGTCTCCACCGACGGCAAGCCCGTCAGCCCGACGTTCCTGAAGATGTTCAAGGACGACGTGCTCGTGCTGGTGTCGCCGGAACTGAGCGGTCCCGCTGCCGGCCGTCCGGTCGCCCGCCCGCTGCCCGCGATCCAGGGCGGGCTTCAGGTGTTACCGGCCCAGCCCGGCATCCAGATCCAGATTGCGCCGGTTCAGATCGCCCCGGCCGTGCCGGCTCAACCGCTCCCGGCCCCGGTGCCGCCGGCCCCCGGAAAGTAAACGCGTGTAACGGCGAAGGGGACCGCCGCAGGCTAACGATGGCCTGCGGCGGTCCCCTTCGCCGTTACACGCGCGTTGGGGCACAGCCGACGTGTCCCGAAACTGTAACACGACCAGCCAGTCGCTTTACCGCCCGTTCCGGGCGGGTTATCCTGCTAGGGTTGCCGAATCAGCCCCCAGGAGATGCGTCGTATGTATCCCTCGCTGGTCCTTTCGGCGGCCCTCGTCGCACCGGCCGCCCCCCTTCCCCGCGACACCGTTCCCAACGTCACCGGCCCGGCCCCGCGCGTCCTCGCCCTCAAGGCCGACGGCAGCGGATCGGTTCGCGTGGTCGCCACCGTCTACATCAAGCAAACCGTAACGGCCACGCAGTTCGTTGTGGAAGGCAACAAGCAGGTCCAGAAGGAGATCGAGTACGACACCGTTGGCACCCAGTACTTGAACAAGACGCTCACCGATTTCAACGGCAAGTTCACCACCGCCGACGGGCGGCAACTGACCGCGAACGAGGCCACCGCCCGGGTGAAGGCCGGCGCGACTGTGCTAGCGTCCGCCGACGGGCAGCCGATCAGTAAGGCGTGGCTCCAGTCGGCCCACCCTGATACGGTGGTGATGGTCGCGGACGGGTTGAAGCACGCCCTGATCCAGTGGGGCGGCGAGCCGTACCCCACCACCCCGCCGCCGCAGCTCGCGATGCTCTCATCACAAAACAAGGGCGGGGTGCTCGCCCAGGTTACAACCCAGGCGACGGGGCAAGCGTACCACGACGCCATCCAGTTCGAGGGGCGGGTGAACCGCATCCGTATGGCCCAATGGGCCGGCGACGGCATTTATTACCCGGGCGCCCCCGCGAGTGAAGCGAAAGTGGCGACCAAGCCGCTGGCGGAAGTGAAATTCGAGGCCTACGACCTGAACGGCAAGCTGGTTTCGCGCAACGAGGCTCTGAAGCGGCTCGCGGGCGGCGGGATGGTCCTCGTCGCCGGCGACAACCGTATGCCCGACGACGCCTACCTGAAAGGTTTCCGTGAGGATTTGTTGGTGCTGGTCGGCAGTGAGTTGGTGCTGCCGATCCCGCCCCTCGACCAAACGAAGAAAAAGCAAAACACGGTCAAACAGCAGATCCGCATCTTCCGCGACTGAACGGTCACGGCAGGAGCCCCAACGCCCAACCCAGTGCGCCGGGCGTTGGGGCTCGCAAGCTGGCTTACGCCGAACCGCAACCCACTCAACTCGCGGCAGGAGGCTCAGGTCTGGGCGGCCACAGCACCAGCATCACCACCAGGGCCAGGAGCGGGAACAGCCCGATCCCACCCAGGACCCACTCTTTCGAGCCGGTCACGACACAAATGAGCCCTTCAACGGGGTACACGGCCGCCAACGACAGGTGCGCACACGCCCCGAGAACACCCGTCACCTTTCCCTGGTGCTTCGCGGACAGCTCCTGGCTCAGCGCGAAGTACGTCGGGAACAGCCCGAGCGCCCCAAACGCGACCACCAACAGCCCCGCTTTGAGCCCCCACCCGTCTGGCAGGAACGGCACCGCAGCGGTGCAAACCGCCAGCAGCGAACAGCCCGTAAAGGCCAGCAGCCGGCTCGTGTGAACCGGCACCCCGCGCTTGCACAGGAGCAGCGTCAGCAAGCCGACCGTCCACGAACCGACATCGGCCACGAGGTAGTACACGGTCGTGAACGCGCTCATCTCCTCGAGCGAGTACCCGCGCTGCTCGCGCAGGTACAGCGGCAGCCACGTGCGGTACCCGTGCCAGGTCACGTTCACCGCCACCACCACCGCGACCAGCGCCCAGAACCGGCGGTCCCGGAACACGTCCGTGAACCGGGCGTCGTTCCGGTTCGCCGGCCCCGTTCCGCCGCCCCCGGCCAGCATCCGTTTGGGGATGGTGATGAACCACAGGGCGACCCACACCAGCCCGAGCGCGCCGATGACCCGGAACGGCACGCGCCACGTCTCCGCGATCTCGAACGTCTCGGCCCGCCGGAGGATCGCTAACACCATCAGCGGGGTGACCACCGCCCCCAGCGCGGTACCGCTCTGGAACAGGGCGTTGCCGAGCGACCGCTCGGCGGGCGGCAGCACCGCGCGCGTGGTGCGGATGCCGCAGGGCCAGTTCCCGGCCTCGAACAGCCCGAGCAGAAACCGGCAGGCGATGAGCGCCCAGAACGAGCCGGCGAACCCGGTCAGAATGCCGGCCAGCGACCACCCCACCACCACCAGCGGGTACACCCACCACACACGGGCGCGGTCCACAACGTACCCGGTGGCGAGCGCCCCGAGCGCGAACGCCAGGGAGAAGGCGCTCTCGAGCCAACTGTACCGCAGGTCGGTCAGGTCGAGCGCGGTCTTGATCTCCACGGCCATCTGGTTCAGGGCCATGCGGTCCATATAGTTGATGACGGTCGCGAGCATCAACAGGGCGCACACCCACCAGCGCCACGGGGACAGGTCGGGAGCGGTGCTCATTGCGGCTTCGGGAGAAGGTGCCGGGCGGGAACGCGCCCACCATACCCGACGCGTGGGGGCGAATCCAGTAAGGGGCGGAACAATGGTCACGGGCTCGACGCGCGGCGCACCGGTTCACCCGACGGCCTGGGCCGGGATCGTGGTCGCCACGGTCGCCGGCGTGCTCGGGCTGTACGGCTCGATGTACGCGGAAAAGCAGATCGCCGGCAGCCCGCTGCTCGAGGCACGGGGCGCGTCGGGCGGCGCCCCGCGCCCCGAATCGCTCCCCGCGCGCAAGCTGGCCGAGGGCGAGAAGGCGGTCTTCGGTGACAGCCTCGACGGGGCGCTGGTCCGCGAAACCCAGAGGTCGAAGGTCGCGAACTACACGCTCCAGATCGTGGCGTTCGTGCTCCCGTTCGTTCTCGGGCTGGGCGCCGCGCTGCTCGGCGGGTCGGCAATGAGCGCGGTCGAGCGCGCCGGCGGCAAGTACGCCGGTAACGCCCTGGCCGTGTTCGCGATGCTGATCGGCGGGCTGGCCGCGGTCACCGCCGCGTGCATGATGGTGAGCCTGTACGTGTGGCCCCGGGTGCCGTCGCTCTACACGACGTGATGACGGGAAGCTCAGCCGAACGGGCCGCCACGCTCGCTCGACAGCGCGAGCGTATCGAGCCACACGGTGAGCTGTCGAAGGCCTCTGTCGGTGCGCCCTGTCGTTCAGTTCGTCGCGAGCAGGTCGCTCCAACCGGTTGCGGTGAGAACGCGCCGGGCCAACTGCTCCAAACGGTTACGATCGGTCACAGCCCGTAGCGCCGCTTCGGCCGCAGGGTCGGGAGCCCCGAACCGTTCCTGCCCTTGCAACAGCAACAGCCGCTGCGCTTCCGCGACCGCCCCACGAGCCTCGCCTTGGGCCAGCCCCTTGCTGAGGATCAACTGGTACGTCGTGGAGTCTTCGAGGGTCATACTCAGCTCCCGATACAGGGTCTCGACGCGAGCCGGATCGTAGCGCAAGCCGCACAGCACGAACGTGGAGCCCAGAAGCCCGCGCTCCACACTATCGGAAACGTCGGCCGATCGCAACGCCTGCCGGAACCGAACGAACGCCGCCGGCAGGTCCGCGTCCGCCTCGTTGGTGAGCAGCGCCAGCGGCGCCACACCCGGCCCCGCAGCCAACAGCGCGTCCACGGTTTCGAGCCACACCCGAACCACCGTGTACCGGAACGTCAGGTACGGCGTCCCGCCCGCACCTGTCAGTTCCAGCGTGCCGGTGAGGTCGGTCGCAGTGGCCTTCGGGCGTAGCAGTACGAGTACCGAATGGACGGGCAAACCGTTCACGGCCCAGGCCGCAACGTTGTACCGCAGCAGTTCGCCCGGAATGCCGAGCCGGCCGCTGGATTCCAGTTCCAGGTGCAACGCCGCGGGCGACGCGCCGTCGATGCGGAACAGGCGGTCCGCTTGCAGCGTCGCTGACAGATCGGTGTCGAGAGGCGTAGCCGGTCCGGGCGGCACACCGACCCGGGCGCCCAGGAACGCGGCCCAATCGCCGAGGTGGGCATCAATCAGGGTGTTCAGGGTCGCGTCGAACGGTTTGCCCATATTCGCGAGCCCCAGACAGGCGCCCTTGTTGCCCGAACGTTCCCCGGGCAACAAGGGCGGTGAACTCCGCCGGCAGGCTCACTGCGCCGCCGGAGCGGCAACGGCGGCGTCGATCTTGGCCTGAAGCTCGGGGCTGATCTTCCCCTTGCCCTTACACTTCGGCCCCTTCGAGCAGCCCAGGTAGTAGCCGGGTCCGAACCGCGACTTCCGAAGCTTCAGCGGCGCGCCGCACTCCGGGCACGTCTCGGTCACTTCCACCGACAGCGCCGGGTCCTCCTTCTTCTCAACCTTCTCCTGTGGCGGCGGGAGGATGTCCTTGAGCTTCTCGCGCAACTCGGCGTTGATCGACTTCGCGTTGCGGCACTTCGGGTACCCGCTGCACGACAGGAACGGCCCGCGCCACGCCACCTTGATCACCATCGGGCTGCCGCACTTCTCGCACGCGACGCCCGTGTCGGCCGGCTTCACCGGCGCGCCGTCGGCGTCGGCGTCGCTGATGAACTTGCACTTCGCGTCGGGGCACTGCACGTACTTCTTGCCCGCCTTGCTCTCCTTCAGGAGCAGGTTGTGCTTCTCGCACTTCGGGCACTTGTGCTTGGTCGGCAGCGCGGTGACGGTGCGAACGCCCTCGGCGTTCTCGTTCATCGTCGTGGGGCAATCGGGCGCCCCCTCGCACGTGTAGAACACGCCGAACCGCCCGACCTTCCGGACCATGTGCTTGCCGCACGCCGGGCACGGGATGTCGGTGACCGTCGGCCCCTCGCGCTCGGCCTCGCCCGGGCGCGGCTTGATGTACTTGCACGGCGGGTCGGCGCTGTAGCCGGTGCATCCCTCGAAGAAGCCGCCGGTCGTGGTGCTGTACCGCTTCTGCATGTCGCGGCCGCACTTCGGGCACTTCTCGCCGGTCAGCTCGCGCGCCACCGGCATCTCGGCGTCGGCGCTCTTGAGGGTTTTCGAGAACGAGTCCCAGAACTCGTCCAGCACCTCGCGGTACCGGAACTTGCCGGTTTCGATCTCGTCCAGCTCCGTCTCGAACTTGCTCGTGAACTGCGTGTCCATGATGTTCGGGAAGTGCTTCACGAGCAGGTCCGTCACCACCTTCCCGATCTCGGTCGCGAAGAACCGCCCGCGGTCCTGCGTGACGTACCCGCGCTTCTGGATCGTGCTGATGATGCTGGCGTAGGTGCTCGGGCGGCCGATGCCCTCTTTCTCGAGCGCCTTCACCAGCGAGCCTTCGTTGAACCGCGGCGGCGGCTGCGTGAAGTGCTGGCTCTCGAACAGGTCGAGCCGGTTCAGCACGTCCTTCTCTTTCACCGGCGGCAGCTCGGGCTCCTCCTGCCGGCCCACCGGCGGCAGCACCTTGCGGTAGCCGTCGAACGTGATCACCCGGCCGCTGGCGCGGAACAGCCCGCGCCCGGCCGTGATCTCGTAGGTGGTCACGTCCATCTCGGCGGGGGTGCACTGGCTCGCCACGAACCGCTGCCAGATCAGGGTGTACAGCCGCAACTGGTCGCCCCCGAGCCCGGCCTTCTCGGCGTCCTTGGGGGTGATCTTCACGTCCGTCGGGCGGACCGCCTCGTGCCCCTCCTGCGCGCTCTTGCCCGACTTGTACGCGTTCGGCTGCGCCGGCAGGTACCGGGGGCCGAGGAACGTGGTGCCCTGGATGTAGGCCCGCACCGCGGTGAGCGCGTCGTTCGACACGCGGGTGCTGTCGGTACGCATGTACGTAATCAGCGCGACCTGCCCCATCCCGGTCAGCTCGACGCCCTCGTACAGCTTCTGCGCCGTCTGCATCGTGCGGCTGGCGCTGAACCGCATCCGCGCGTTCGCCTGCTGCTGTAGCGTGCTGGTGGTGAACGGCGGGAGCGGGCGGTCCTGCCGCGTCTTCTTTTCCGCCTTCGACACCACGAACGGCACGCCCGCGAGCGCGGCGACCACCGCGTCGGCGTCGGCCTCGCTGGCGAGTTTGGGTTCGGCGTTGTCCCACTTCGCGAGGTTCGCCAGGAACGTGTCCTTCGGCGGCGTCGGGATGCCGCCCGCGTCACTCGCGGGCGCCGCCGCGGCCGCTTCGGCGCCTTCGGGCGTGTCCGCCGTTTCGCTGTCCACGACCGGTTCGTCCGGGTCGCCTTGCGTGTCCTCTTCCGTGGGCTTGTGCCACGCGACCGGCTTCGCGGCCTCGGTCTTCTTCTTGGCGAAGATCTTCGACTTCGCGGGGTCCGGGGTCCACGCCGCCTTCACCCCGGGCGCCGCCAGCAGCGCGGTGATCTTCCAGTATTCCTCGGTTTTGAACGCCTCGATCTCGCGCTCGCGGTCCACGATCAGTTTGACCGCGACCGACTGCACGCGGCCCGCGCTCAGGCGGCTCGCGACCTTTTTGCCGAGCAGGTTCGAGAGCGGGAACCCCACGACGCGGTCCATCGCCCGGCGCGCCTCCTGGGCGGACACGCGCAGGTCGTTGATCTTCTCCGCACCGGCGAGCGCCGCGTTCACGGCGTTCTTCGTGATCTCGTTGAAGCGTATGCGGTAGGTGGTCGCGTCCGGCAGCTTCAGTTCGTCCGCGATGTGCCACGCGATCGACTCGCCCTCGCGGTCGGGGTCGCTCGCGAGGTAGACCTTGTTGGCCCGGCTCGCCTCGCGGCCGATCTCGCCGAGGATCTCCTTCGCGGTCCGGAACCGCTTGCGCCCGCCCTCCGACTTGCTGCCATCGTCGACGGTGTAGCGCAGCTTCCACCCGTTCGCGATGTCGATGCCCGCGATGTCCTCGCCCTTCTTCTTCTTGGTGTCGAGGTCGCGGACGTGGCCGTAGCTGGCCAGCACCCGGAAGTTCGGACCGAGGTACTTGTTGATGGTCTTGGCCTTCGCCGGCGACTCGACCACGACGAGGTCGAACCCGCCCTTGGGGCCGGCCGGCGCCGCGCCGGGCGCGTCGCTCTCGGGGGCCGCGGCCTTGGCGGGGGCTTTCTTGGCGGCGCGGGGCTTCTTCGGTGCCGCGTCGGTCGCCGCTGGTTTTTTCGGTGTCGGCACTCTGGTGTCACTCCGTCAACAGGGCTAATGCGAGTTCGGTTCGCCCGTGCTGCTCTTTTAGTTGGGGCGGCCGGCGCCGCGAAACTCGCGGAGCGGATTTCGTGGCCCGCAGGTCGTCTTCGAGCGAAAGACGGCTCCGGCTCACCCGGTCTACCACGCCTACCTTATTAGAGGGGCGGGCCGCGGGTCCGTTTCCAATTGTTCCGAGGAGCACATTCCGTACAATCGGATAACCGGTCGAAGCTGGCAAGGGCCGAACGCGCCCACCACCCTTAGTACAGTGCTACGAAGGCTGTCAACCCCCGCGGCCCTCCGGCGCAACGAAGGCGTCGGCGCATCCCGAGGAATTGTAATGGCTTACAACCCGTTCAACATTTTCCGCCGGAACCAGAAGGCGTTGTTCGCGGTTCTGACCGTCTTCATCATGATCATGTTCACGCTGTCGTTCGGCTCGGGCGACGCGATCGACCGATTGTCGCGCTGGCTCGGCGGCGGGCGGAAGGGCGAGGTCGTCTGCCGGCTCGACGGCAGCACGATCAAGGAGAGCGACATCGCCCGCGTGCGGCGCGGGCGGGTCATGGCGAACTCGTTCATGACCCTCGCCGCCGGCGAGACCCTAGACAGTCTACGCCGGTACACCGATCAGCAGCGCGGCAAGCTGGGCGACGACGGCCAGCAGATGGCGTCGGCGGTCCAGATGGCCGAATTCTCGCTGATGAGCCAGCAGTTCGGCAACCCGCAACAGACTATCCCCCGCGCCCGGATGACGATCCGCGCGGTGTCCGAGAACCCCGCCGCGAAGAGCGAGGACAAGGACGCCGCCCGCGCCTACTTGGCGCAGCTCGACCTGATCCAGCGGCGGTTCGTCGGTGCCGACGGGCTGTTCTTTCTCAACGCCCCGAACCGGACCACGCGCGAAACGATCGAGTTCATGCTGTGGGAGAAGAAGGCCGACCAGCTCGGCATCCGCTTCACCCGGGCCGACGTTCACACACTTATCGCGCGTGAATTCTACAGCTACTTCAAGTCGGATGTCGAGGTCCGTAAGGCGCTCCAAAAGCAGATCGAGGGGTTCAACCTGGACGCCTGCATGGACGCACTGGCGGTCGAGTTCAAGGTGCGGGCAGCGCAGACCGCGGTGTTCGGCCCGGCCGGACGCATCGGGCCGGACGCGGCGGTGTACCCAGCTCCCTACGAAATGTTCGAGTACTACCGCCGGCAGTGCAGCCCGGCGAAGTACGAGATCGTCCCGGTACCAGCGGAGGCGTTCGTCGAGAAGGTTCCGGGCGAGCCGTCGGAGAGCGAACTGAAGGCGCTGTACGACAAATACGCCAACGACGAACCGAACCCGGCGAAGGAAGGGTTCGGGTTCAAGGAACCGCGGAAGCTGTCGGTCAGTTGGCTCGCGCTCACCGGGGAGGAGCCGTACTACCAGAAGCTCGCCGCGGACCAGCTCAGGGTCGGTGAGGTGATGGCGAAGGTGTCGGGTCTGACGGCCGTACCTGTTCCGGGCGTGGGCGCCGCGTGGGCGGAGGCCGCGGTCGCGCCGCTGGCGCTCAAAGAGCCCGCGGTGGACGCCGCGTACACGCGGTACAAGACCGAGTTCGCCGACAAGGTGCATCAGATGTTCGGCGGCGGCGCGTACGACCGCTCCACGCTGTTCACCCGCGACCTGCTCCCGACCAGCACCGTGCGGCCCGGGACGCTGGCGGCCGCGCTCGGCGGCTTCAGCGGGCAGACGGTGCCGTTCGGGCACCCCGCCGCCGGGGCGTCGGTCGCGGTCAGCGCGGCCATCGCCTACGAGATCCGCGACCGCGTCAAGACGGGCCTGCCGCTGGTGCTCGGCGCTGTGCCGAGCCCGGGGCTGCTCCCGACCGCCCTCGGCGGCGCGGCGGTGTACCAAGCGACCGCACCGCAGCCGCTCTCGATCGAGACGGTCCGCCCGGAGCTGATGAAAACCGCCACCAGCGAGCGCGCGAAAACGCTGGCCTTCGGGTCGCAGTCGAACCGGTTCGACCCGAGCGGCTCGGGCGAGAAGGGTGACGTCGAGCGGTTCAAAGAACAGCTCGAAAAGCTGTCCGACAAGGGCCGGGCCAAGGATAAGACGGCCGTTAACGACTACATCAAGAAGTTCATGGCCGACCGCGGGCTGACAAAGCCGGGCGAGCAGTTCGGCTCGACCACCGCGCCGCGTGACGAGTGGGCGCTCGAGGAAGACCCCGGGATGCGCCCGCTGGTGCTGGCCCAGCAGTCGAGCCTGGGCCGGGCGTTCGGCGCGCACGGCGGCGGCCGGTACCTGCCATTCGGTCGGAGCTTCTTCTGGACGGCTCAACCAAACCAGGGGCGCCGACCGACCACCGGCACCTTCGTCGCCACCCCGTACCCGCCCGACGACCGCAGCTCCTTCGGGAGCGAGGGCCGCGCGCGATACGTCTACTGGGTCACCGAGGACGTTCAGCCGAAGAAGACGAACTACCTCACGATGAAGGACCAAGTGCGGGCGACCTGGAAGCGGATCAAGGCGCGCGAGCTGGCCCAGCAGCGGGCCGAGGCCATCGCCGAGGCGATCCGGAAGGACCCGGCGAGCAGCTCGATCACCCTCCACCAGGCCGTGGCGGAACAAGCGAACAAGCTGCAAAGCGAAATTCCGGCGGGGAACAAAGCGTACTTCCGCGCGAAGGCGTTCGAGATCGACAACGTCAGCCCGCTGACCCCGATCGACCTGGGCAGCCTCAGCCCGGAAGTGCTCCAACAGATGTTCTCGCAGGGGATGAACCTGGCCGGGCGGCTCCAACCGTTCGGGCTGAACGAGTCGGAGAACATCCCGTACCCGACCCGCGATTTTGCGTCCGCACTGGTCGAAAACCGCGACAAGCCGTTTAAAAATGCGATCGTGCTGCCGGACTCGCCGAAGGACACGTTCTACGTGACGGTGCTGGTGCGCCCGTCAACCGACCCGCTGGCGCTCCAGAGCGCGGACAGCTTCGCGAAGGACGTGTACCCGCCGACCGCTCCGAAACACGCCGTGATTAACGAGTTCCGGTTCGAGGCGGCCCGCGAGGCGCGACAGTCGGTCGTGGCCCTCTTGAAGAAAGAGTTCCGGTACGAGGAGACCGAGGAGCAGAAGAAGAAGCTGGACGAGAACGCCAAGTCCGGCGGCCGGGACTGATCCGGAATCGTTCGAGGTGTTTCCGGTCGCCGAGCCGTTGTGAGGCCGGCAAAAGGAAGAGAGTCGTTCCGCACGGGCCACGTGAAACAAGCGACCGTAACCCACGTGGGTTGCGGTCGCTTGCGTTTCGGGCCGCCGCACCTCTGTTATTATGGAACGGGTCCTCACCTCGTTCCGGGTGCCGACATGCCACGTCCCCCTCTGTCGGACGAAGACAAGCAGTTCCTCCGCGCGATCCTTGCGGAACCGGCCGAGCTGACCGCGTGGCTCGCCTACGCCGACTGGCTGGACGAGCACGAGGAGCGCGATCGGTCCGAGTTCCTGCGGCTCGAAGTCCGGTTCGTAGCGAGGAGCACGAGCCAAACCGAGCGGCACCGGATCGCCACCCGGCTCGAAACGCTCCGTCCGACCCTCGACCCGAACTGGGTCGCAATTTTCGACCGCCCGCCGATCGAGAACTGCGACAAGGTGTTCGAGTTCCCGTGTCCCAAAAAGTGGGAACAACTTCAGGGCACCGATGACCCGAACGTGCGGCACTGCGGGTCGTGCGGCGAAGACGTGTACTACAGCCAGTCGCTCACCGAAGCGCGAACGCACGCCCAAATGGGCCGGTGCGTCGCGGTGGCGACCGGGGTGGACCGGTTCCCGGGCGACCTCGATCACGTGCGGCCGCCCGAGCGCGTGTTCGTGGGGATGATCCGGCGGCACGTGCCAGAACCGGGTTCGCAACCCGACGAGCCGAAACGCCCGTGGTGGAAGTTTTGGTGAGCGCCCGGGCGAATCACTCGATGACGACTTCGGTCGAGACGCCCGGGAACTCGGAATCGACCCGCCGCACCTTCCCCTTGTAGCGGCCCGCCAGCCACACCTGGAGTTCACCGTCGGACAGGGCGCCGCCCTCCGGCTGTGGGAAGTCGTTCGGCCACCGACCGCTGTACCCGTTCACCACCGGCACGTTGGCGCGCAGCCCGACCCACATCGAGAACACCTCACCGTAGGCACCGGTGCTCACCAGCCCTTCGCCGTCCACGAACCGAGGGATGACGTAGCCCGCGTCGCCGCCCCGCAGGGTTTCTGCGTGCTGGTCCACGAACGGGTAGAAGTCTTTGCGCGAGAAGCTCTCTTGGTGGTAACCGGTCTGCTCCCACACCAGGAGTGCGAGCACCGGAACGAGCGCGATTCGTACCCACCCAAGCCCGGGGCGCTCCAACACGGACGACAGCCACAAGAGCATCCCCATTGTGCCGAACAGGTACACGGTGACGTACACCCGCGAAACCACCCGGATCGCGTTCCCACCGGGAATGAGCCGCACCACCCGCCACAGCGATTCGCCGGTCTGGGACGCGGGCATCGTGAACAGCACCCAGAGGGCGGCCGTCGCCAGGGCCGCAACGGCCGCCGGCCACAGCGGCCCCCGCCGGTCGCGGCCGATGAGTGGCAGATGCACGCACGCGGCCAGGATCAGGCCGTAGAGCGCGAACCCGGAGAACAGCAGGCACTCGTAGGGCGCCGGGTCGCGGACCTGTGCGAGCGTTTCCGACCACCGCGAGTCCTTCGGCCCGGTGAACCAGGCGCTCGGGGTCGGGAACAGGTTGTAGCACTCCTCGTAGGTGCGCGTGACCCCGTAGTTCACCAGGATGTACGGTACGAACAGCGCGAGCATCGCGCCCGCCCAGAGGAGCAAGATGCCGCCCACCCGCCGCTTGTTCGCGACAGCGAACGCCCGCAACTCGCCCACCGAGCCCGGGCGCAAGGCGACCAGGAGCGGGAAAAACACCGCCAATCCGGTCGCAAGGAACCACCCGGTGTAGACGCACGCGAGGCACTGCAAGAACAGCGCGCCCAGCATCCGATTGAGGGCCTTCGCCTTCCCTTCGACCTCGGTGACCAGCACGATCGCGTAGTAAACGACGAACGGCGAATAGAACCGCGGGATCATCTGCGCGTGCTTGATCTGGTCGGCGTAGACGACCGCGAACGCCCCCACGAACGCGCCGGTGAGCGCGACCGCGTGCGGCATCCGCAGCCAGCGGCACACCACCGCGAACGCGATGAAGTTAAGAACCGTACACACGATCTGCCACCACGCGTAAGCCAGTTCGTACCCCACCACCAGCCGCAGCGCCCAGTAAATGGGGGCCGAGCCGAACAGGTTCTCGGAGTACGCGATGGTGTACCGCTCCGGGAAAAAGAACGGTGCGGTCGCGAGCGTCCCCCGGTAGCCGGGGTCCGACAGCGCGAGCCACGAGTTCTCCAGGATCAGGTGGTTCAGCATCCCGTCGCCGCGCTCGGTCTGAACGTTGGCGAACCCGGTGTCGAACGTCGGGTAAAACGTCTGGTACGTGCCCAGAGCCAGAGCCCCGGCGTAGGCCGACAAGAGTGCAAGGGTGCGCATGGAAACAGTGCTACGGCGCGACCACTCAGTTGGACATTCTAATACAATCGGGTAGCTTCAAGAGCGGGGAGCCCAAGGTCAGGAGGCAGCAATCGGGAGACCGGGATCGGGGGAAGATGAGGCCCATAGGAGTGTTGCGCCCTTTCGGCCCGCGGCGCGCGGGCCGGCTTCCCGATTTCGGCTCGCCGATGACTGGTGAGGAATGAGCGAGCAAGTGACCGGCGTTATCGAACGCATCACGCACCACAACCCGGACACCGGGTACTGTGTGCTGCGGGTGCTCGCGCGCGGCCACCGCGACATCGTGACCGTGGTCGGCAGCGCCCAGCAGGTGGTGGCGGGCGAGTACGTAACCGCCACCGGCGTGTGGGTCAACGACCGCAACTACGGGAAGCAGTTCAAAGCGACAGAGGTCAAGACGAACCCGCCGCACACCAAGGAGGGCATCGTCAAGTACCTCGGGTCGGGGTTGGTGAAGGGCATCGGCCCCGGGTACGCGCGGCGCATCGTGGACGTGTTCGGCGATCGAACGCTGGAGGTGATCGACACCACGCCCGTCATGCTCACGCAGGTGAAGGGCATCGGCCCGAAACTCGTTGAGAAGATCCGCAAGAGCTGGGAGGAGCAGCGGGAATCGCAAAAGATCCTGGTGTTCCTTCAGTCGCACGGGATCGGCACCGCGCGAGCGGTGCGCATCTACAAGACCTACGGCGACCAGGCGATCGAGCTGATCAAAGCCAACCCGTACCGATTGAGTGGGGACATCTGGGGGTTCGGGTTCAAGACCGCCGACCAACTGGCGGTGAGCCTCGGCATCCCGCCGGACTCGCCGTTCCGGGCGCAGGCGGCGGTTCGGCACGTGCTCCAGGAGGAAACGGGGAACGGGCACGTCGGCTTTCCGGAAGAGTTGCTCCGGGAGAAAGCCGCCGAACTCACCGGGATCGAACCAAACGGGATCATCGACGCCGTCGAACAGTTGCGCATCACCGACGAGGTCGTGCGCGACAGCGTCGGCAAGGCGACCGGGGGGAAGGTCAACGCCCCGCCACCTCAACCCCAGTCCCAGGGAGAAGGACCGGACGGTGAACCGGTCAAGGTCCGCATCTCCGAAGAGGACCTCCTCTTCCTCAAACCGATGTTCCTGGCCGAAGTCGGGGTCGCGCGGTCGATCCGGGCGCTGGCCGCCGGCCCGCACCCCTTGCCGTCGGTGAACGTCGAGGCCGCGGTCAACTGGATCGAACAGAAAATGGGGATCGCGTTCGCGGCCAGCCAGCGCGCCGCGATCAAATCCGCCGTCACCAACAAGATGATGGTGGTCACCGGCGGCCCCGGGACCGGCAAGACGACCATCGTCCGCGCCATCATTGAGATGTTCTTGGCGAAGTCCCTCCGGGTGCTGCTGACGGCCCCCACCGGGCGCGCGGCGAAGCGGTTGAACGAGTCCACCGGGCGCGAAGCGAAGACCATTCACCGGCTGCTCGAGTTCAACCCCCAGCAGCGGCAGTTCACCCGCAACGCGGAGAACCCGCTCGACGTGGACCTGCTCGTCGTCGACGAGACCTCGATGGTCGATGTCGTGCTGATGAACAAGCTCCTGCAAGCGGTGCCGCCGTATGCGTGCGTCGTGCTGGTCGGCGACGTCGATCAACTCCCGTCCGTGGGCGCGGGCTCCGTTCTGACGGACCTCATCGACTCGAAGGTGGTGCCGGTGGCCCGGCTCACCGAAGTTCACCGGCAGGCCGAAAGTAGCTGGATCGTCCGGGCGGCCCACGCGATCAACAGCGGACAGGAACCGCAGTCCGCGCCGGCGGGCGGGGACGGCGACTTCTACTTTGTCGAGGCCAACGACGCCGACACCGTGATCCAGCGCGTCGTTCAGATGGTGAAGGAGCGAATCCCCGCCCGGTTCAACCTGAACCCGTTCCGGGACATTCAGGTGCTGTCGCCGCAGGTTAAAACCGCGCTGGGCGTGGCGAACATGAACCGCGAACTCCAACAAGCGCTGAACCCCGCCCGCCCTGGTCTAGCCGAGGTGCAGCGGAACGGCGAGACGTACCGGATCGGCGACAAGGTGATGCAGGTTCAGAACAACTACGACCGCGAGGTGTTCAACGGCGACATCGGCCGCATCGACGCCATCGACACCGACGAACAGATGCTGGTGGTGGACTACGACGGGCGGTTCGTGGAGTACGAGTTCAGCGACCTGGACGAGTTGCAGCTCTCGTTCGCCTGCACCATTCACAAGTCACAGGGGAGCGAGTACCCGGCGGTGGTGATCCCGGTTCACACCCAGCACTTCGTGATGCTCCAGCGGAACCTGCTGTACACCGGTATCACCCGCGGCCGGAAGCTCGTGGCCCTCGTTGGCAGCCGAAAGGCAATGCGGATCGCGGTCAGCACGGCGGACACCAAAAAGCGGTTCTCGCTACTGAAGTGGCGGATCAAACCGCAAGACTGACGCCCGCCAGAGCCCGGTCACGAGCCGGAAATCAGTCCCACCGGAACGGTAATCGCGCCTGCGGGCACAGCAACCCCACCGCGGGCCAGCGCGGCCAGTGTCAGTTCCACCACGAACCGCTCATAAGAACTCCCGCGCGCCTTCAAGCCGTCCACAAGGGTGATGCTGTTCAGGTACGGGTTCGGGTTCACTTCGAGGACGTGGAACGCGCCGCTGGCGTCCATGCGCACATCGACGCGAGCGTAGTCACGACACCCGACCACACGGAACGAGCGTTGCACGATCTGCGCGAGCCGGGCGAAATTGGCCGCTGGGAGGTCAACCGGGAACTTGAGCGGCGCGGCCTTGTACTCGTCGCTCTGCTCGTGCCATTTGGCGGTGAAGGTGTAGACAGCCCAGCGCCCCGGTTCGTCTTTCCGAAACGCGATCTCGGTCGGCGCGAGCGCCACCGGCTCGCCGACGGTCGCACCGAACGGCTCGATTACGTTGACGTGGAACTCGCGCCCTTTGATGTAGCGTTCAACGATTACGGGCGGCCCGTAGGTCGCGATCGTGTGCGCGACCTGAGTTTCGAGTTGCACCTGCGAGGTGACCACGCTGCTCTGCTCGATTCCGACGCTCGCGTCCTGGTAAGCGGGCTTCACGATCGCGGGCCAGTCGTGGTCCCACCTCGGAACCGGCAGCGCATCGACGATGAGGTAGGCCGGTGTGGGAACCCCGCTGGCCGCAAGAATGTATTTGGTCCGAACCTTATCGCGGCCGAGGGCCAGGGCAGCCGCAGGGCACCCGGTGAACGGCACGTTGAGCCATTCGAGCAGCGCCGCCGCCGAAACCTCGGTACTCGTCTGGGTCGCAATGCCCTCAAAGAGATTGAACACGGCGTCCGGGCGGTCGCGGCGGAGAGCGTCGAGCAGCGGTTGCGGATCGCGATTGATGCCGAGCTTCGTCGTAACAAATCCCGCCGCGGTCAGAACCTTAAACGCGTCGGTTACAGTGTCGTAAATGTCGTGTTCGGAGTTGGCGTCCGGGTGGTCGAGCGGCAGGACCGGTTCGTTGTAGAGCACAAGGACAGAAGGCGCGGTCATGATTCGACTCGTCACAGTGCGGCAGAATGCGCACGGGTGTCATCGGCCGGCGGGGCAACGTTAACGAAGGCGTTTCCTCATCACCTTGCGGCGCCACCCCTGGTGTACCCGGTTTCATCGCTGCCACCGTCGAGATCTCCGAGCGCCAGCCGGCGCGGGTCTCCCGCGCAAGTTCCACGGTCAATGGTTTACAGTACGTCATAACCGGGTCTGTACTGTAGTGCGATGGTGGCCTACTCTTGCGGCCCGAACCGCTCGAAGCGCCGCTCCTCGAACCCGATCGGCAATGGAACAACGCGCCCCTCACGGTGACATTCCCGTGCCCACGCAATCAATTCTTCGTACACCACGTCACCAGCCAGCCCACCGAACCACAAGTTTCCGTCTGGAGTGATGAGCAAAGTAACGTTGGCGAGGTCGCACGGCCCCAAGCATCCGGAAATCGTGAGCTGCACCGAGCGGTTCAGTTTCTCACCCTTCCAGACCTCCTTGAGCCGAACGACCGGCAACTCCGGACGCCCACGATCGGTCCGCCCGCAGCAGCAGCCTTGGCAGAAGATCAATTGCGCCAAAGGTTGGCGGGTCGTAGTCAACGGATTAACCAAGGGTGTGGTTCCTGGCGTGCGCGGCTCCACTCGGCAGCCTCGGTTTCGGATCGTGTTTAACCGTCTGGACGGCTGATTGTGGTGCGATTGAACCGGATCGGGAGAAGTGACAACGTACCACCGAACGGCCCGGCTCGGTGATTCGGAGGTGTGGCTGAGGACTACCGGTCAGATGTCATCGGGTCAGCAAGTCATAAAGTCACAAGACTTTACCCCTACTGAATTTGTGACGTTATGACTTTATACGAACGGGCTTCTGACCTGAAGTCCTAGAAAACCATCTTTTTTCCAGTACACCCGAGAGGATTTGAACCTCTAACCCTCGGTTCCGAAGACCGATGCTCTATCCAGTTGAGCTACGGGTGCAATTACTTATCTACCTTCAGTTTACATCTCGAAATCGTCTCGTCTACTTCGGCCGTTGACACCTGTTACCGTTGCCGCCACGCCGCAAATGACATCGTCTCAATCGTGTCGCGAGCAACCGCTCTGAGGAACAGCCACCATGCTAAGAGCGATTCTACGGCGCCAGGGTTCGATAGCAAGCGAAACAAGTCCTACCGCGCGTTCTCGCGATTCTCTGCCAGCGGTTCCAGGAGCCGTCGGATCGGGGATGGCATCCGGTGGGAACGGATCCACACAACCAAATCCACGCCCTACTGAATAAAATCAGCCATATTGCGATTGAACGAGCGAATCAAATTCAGCGCTTTTTTTGTTACCGGGTGAGACAATTTCGACGATGGCAACCACGCGCCCCGATTCGTCCCTCACGGTGACCCGGCAAGCCCCCGGACTTCAACGCTACCGCCAAAGCCGCTTGCCACTGGAAGTGGAAGTTGCGATACGTTTCCGACGAGACGCGCGTCTAATCGTGCGTCGGCATCTCGGTTCCCCAGTGGATTCACCGAGTTATACCAGCCCACAGCGCGCGGTCGCGGAGTCGAGGATCAGCCCGACGAGTTCCGGGTACGTGAGCCCCATACGGTACGCGAGGTAGCACAGATCGCCCGAGTCGGGGTTTAGTCCGGGAAGCGGGTTGATCTCCAAGAAGTACGGCACGCCGTCACGAACGCGGAAATCGAGGCGCGCCATGTCCCGGCAGCCGAGGCCCGCGTACAGGGCCATCGCGTCGGCCTCGATCGCGTGCAGCACCTCGCGCGGCAGCTTCGCAGGGGCAATGTAATCGACCGCATCGGCCCAGTTACGTTTCACCTCGAGGCTGTAAACGAAACTCTCGGGCGACTGCTTCGGTACGATCTGCATCACGCCGAGCGATTGCGGCGGGTCGCTGCCGTAAAGGCCGATGGTAACCTCATCACCGGCGATGTACTCCTCCACCAGGACCGGTTGCCGGTAGTTCCTCCACAGTTCGACCACGGCCGGGCCGAACTCGGCTGCTGAGGTGATGAGGCACTTCCCGCGGATGCCCTTGCTCGAGCCCTCGCAGGTCGGCTTCGCGATCACGGGGAGCGTCAGCCCGGCGTCTTCGAGGATCGGGGCGAACTCCGCAAAATCGCCGTCGTACTCGCCCGCGACCGGCGCCAGGGTGATGCCTTTGGGAACGGTCAGGCCGTAGGATTCGGCGAGCCGCCGGGTCGCGTCCTTGTCGAGCGCGACCGCCAGCGCGAACGGGTCGGAGCCGGTGTACGGCACGCCCAGCATCTCGCACACCGCCGGCACACGGGCCTCACGCGACCGGCTCACCCCGGAGCCTTCCGCGAAGTTGAACACCAGATCCGGGGGTGCGTTCAGAAGAGAGTCGACCAGGGCGCGGCCGTCACCGAGCACGGCCACGGTGTGGCCGAGCGACGTGAGGACGTCCGCGATGGCCTTGACGGTCGCGGGGGAGTCGAACTCCTCGTGCAGGTCGTCCGGGGCGCCGGGCGGGAGCGGGCCGTCCGGCTTCAGAGTACACGCGATTCCGATTCGCACGGCCGGTTCGCCTCAGCAGGAAGCCCGCTACTTGGGAGCGGGCGGGTGAGCGTTCTTGTAGAGCGACCACGCGCTGTACCCGTTGACCGCGGCGACCACCGCCGCCAGCCCCGCCAGGATGTAATACGTTTTCTGCTTCCCCGGTTCGATCCGGCCGGCGTACATCAACAGACCGACCGCGACCGCAGCAGCCGCCAGCGCCCACACGACCGCGTTCGACTGATCCTGTTTCGCCTCGTCTTTCGGGTCCGGCGCCGTCGCTGACACACCAACCTCCTTGCGCGACTCGGTGCCGAGAACCAACGAACCCCGGGCGGCGCCCGGGGTTCGGCCGAGGCGGGGCGCGGTCAGCCGTTAGACGCGATGTTCCCGCTGCCGCCCCCGTTGTTCAAGAGGGGCAGCGGGATGATCGGCCGCATCGCGGCGCCGTCGGTGTTGGCGTCCCCCTCTTCGCCGCCGCAGCCGTCGCGCACCACACGGGGCTTGCGCCGCGCCATGCGCTCGTTGCCCTCGGGGATCAGCGAGCCCTTGTCCCCTTGGAGGAGGCCGCTCACCCCCTTCGTCGTGGTCGGCTGGCCCGCGGACGTCGGCTTGTCGTCGGCCTTGTACCGAACGATCATCCCTTCGTAGTTCCGCAGCACCACCACGTCGTCGGACATGGAGATGAGGTAGTTGGGCAGGATCGGGATCTTGCCGGAGCCCTGCGGGCCGTCCACCACGTAGGTCGGAATGCCGATCCCGGACATGTGCCCGCGCAGCCCCTCCATAATTTCGAGCCCCTTCCACACGCTCGTGCGGAAGTGGCCGGCCCCGGTCACCGGGTCGCAGTGGAACAGGTAGTACGGCCGCACCTTCGCCCGCAGCAGCGCGCGGAACAGGGACCGCATCGTGCCCACGTCGTCGTTCACGCCCTTCAGCAGCACGGTGTGGTTGTTGATCGGCACCCCGGCGCGGAGCAGCGACTTGCACGCCCGCATCGCCTCGGGGGTCACCTCGCGCGGGTGGTTGAAGTGCGTCTGCAC
Organism: Gemmata algarum; assembly: GCF_034097035.1. Classification (NCBI taxonomy): domain Bacteria; kingdom Pseudomonadati; phylum Planctomycetota; class Planctomycetia; order Gemmatales; family Gemmataceae; genus Gemmata; species Gemmata algarum. The sequence continues at coordinate 73,350 of NZ_JAXBLV010000013.1, read as the reverse complement.
GTACACCTTCTCGGCCGAGCCGAGAAGGTCGATCAGTTCCGGGTCGTAGAGCCGCTGCGGGAGCGTGACGGGTACGCGGGTGCCGACGCGGACCACGTCGACATGTTTCATCGCCTTCAGACTTTCGAGGTAGTACCGCAGCTTGCCCATCGGCAGCGTGAGCGGGTCGCCGCCGCTCACGATCACGTCCTTGATCTCGCGGTGCTCCCGCACGTACTGGATCATGCGCTCGTCGTCGGCGCTGACTCCTTCCCACCCGCCGCGCGTGAGCGTCGCGCGCTTGCGGGTGCAGTACCGGCAGTACATCGTGCAGTTCGGGGTGGTGACCAGCAGCGCGCGGTCGCTGTAGCGGTGCGTCAGCCCCGGGACCGGCGAATCCTTCTCTTCTTCGAGCGGGTCGTCGAGCTCGTGCCCCGAAACGCTCTCCGCCTCGAGGGGCGACGGCACCGACTGCAACCGGATCGGGTCGTTGGGGTCTTCGGGGTCGATCAGGGAGAAGAAGTAGGGAGGGATGGCGAGTTTGTACTCGCTCTCCAGTTCGCCGAGCGCTTCCAGCTCGTCCGGCGTGAACGACAGGAGGGTGCGCAGTTGGCGGACCGAGCGGATGGAGTTGTGGGTCTGCCAGCGCCAGTCGTCCCACTGCGCGTCGGGCACGTCCTTCCAGAGCGGGTGCCGGCGCGGCTGACTCGGGGGCTCTTCGTCCTCGAACCCGCCCGCGGTCGGTACGACCGCGCGCTCGATGAGCGGGTGTCGGGCGTCGGACTCGAACATACGCCGGGTGACTCCACGGGTCCACCAGTCCCGGGCCGGCGCCACGCGGCGGCCGGCTCCTCGGGTGCGCCCCGCACTCGGATCGGGTCCGAGCGAGAACGCTTTAAGAACGAATCGTAACGCGGGGTCTATGAAAAACAAGTTGCGCGCCGAGCGAAACCGGGCGTGTTCGGCGCTTTTTTCGCGCCCTCATCACTACACACCTAACGGTTCGTGCCGCGGCGCGGGCCGTAACGAAATAGCCGCCCCGCGCGGGCCGGTCAACACGAAGCGTCACGGAACGGGAATCGGGACAGGCTGGTGCCGCGCCCGCGCCGCACGCTCGAACGCGGGGTCCGGCCCCGGGGCCGGCTCGCCGAGGATCACGAGACCGCTCAGGTCCTCGTCCGACAGGCCGTAGGCTTTGAAGAACGCCAGCAGCTCGGAGTAGGTCGAGGGGAAGCCCCAACCCACGGGGTGCCGCCCGGACCAACCGTTGGCGGTGGGCAGCCCGAGTTGCTGAACGCCGAGCATGATGTCGGGCTGCATCGCCACCGGCCCGCCCGCCCCGATCCGGTCCGCCGCCGCGGGGAACGCGTACACGAGTTTCGGGTTCGGGTGCGCGCGGACCGCCTCCGCGACCCGTGTGCGGCGGCTCACACACTCGGCGAGCGGGTACCGCGCCCACCACCAGTCGTTCGACCGCTCGCCGGTCGCGCCGGTCAGCCGCTGATCGGCCGCAACGACGGCCAGGGCCAGGGCCGCGAGCGCGGCGGCAGCGAACCGCCACCGCTCGACGCACCGGACGGCCCGGTCCAGGAGCACGCCGAGCGCGACGCCGGCCGGGAACAACAACACCAGCACGATGCGACTGGTCGCGCGCACCCCGGACGCGCCCGGGATCTTCAGCAGCGGCTCGTAGAGCCACGTCTCGCCTTGCGGCCCGAACTTCGTCACCAGCAGCGCCAGCGCCACCGACGACAGCGCGGCCACCGCCGCGACCGTCACCGGTCCGGGGGTCCACCGCCGGCAGAGGACGACCACAGCGAGGAGCGTGCAGAGGCCGACCGCACCGAGCGGCAACACGCCGGGAAACAGTTGCTCCTCCCCGGCGCCGGTCATCGTTGACCCCATGCCGGTGTACTTCGCGAGGTCGGAGTAGTACTCGGTCATGCCCGGCGGCGTGATCCACGCCGGGAGCCGCGGCGCCAGCGTATGCACGTGGTCCCGTGGCAGCTCGCTCCCGTTCCGCCGGTGCGCATCGACCAGCGGCCAAACGGCCACGAGCGCGGCGGCGGCAGCGCCCCCCCGGGCCGCCCAGACGCGCCCCCCGGGCCGCAGCACGGCCCGCCACTCCCACCGCCCCCGCGAGAGCGCCAGCGCCGCCAGCACCCACCCCGCGAGCGTCAGCACGAGCAGGTACCCGATGTAGACGGAGATGTACGTCTGGTACACGGCGCAGGCGGCACAGAGGGCCAGCGGCCGGGTGCGGTGCGGGTCGCGGAGCCACGCCCACAGCAGCGCGAGGGCCGGCGGCACCAAGAACCGCGGCACGAGCTGGCTGTGCCCGCCCTGCGCGGCCAGCGGCATCCCGTAGGTGAACACGAACGCGGCGGCGGCGGCCCCGACCGGCCCCAGCCCGAGCCGCCGGGCGCCCCACACCGCGGCCGCGAAGTTGAGCGCGAACGGGATCAGGAACCACCCCTGGAACGCTCGCTCCGGCGACAGCCCGCACGCGCGGAGGCCGCTGTACAACGGCAGCATCCCGATGTGCGCGTCGGACCACGCGGTCACCCCCTTCACCGGATAGAAGGTGCCGATGTCCCAGAACCGCTCCCCCTCCCCGCGCACGTAGCGGTACCCGTGCTCGAGCACGCACAGGTTGAGCCGGTTGTCCACCAAATCGCCGGGGACGTGCGTGAGCTCGCGGCCCACCACCTGAAGCGGAAAGTTCCAGAAACCAGCGGCAAACGCAGCTACGATCAAGCCCCAACCCCACGGACCGAACCGCGGGCGCGAGGTTTCGAGTTCGTCCAAGCGGGCGTCTCCTTGGGAAGCGGGGGGCACGCGGGTTCAGCCGCGTCGCGTTCGGCGCGGCTGAACCCGCGATCCCGCGACCGGGCCGAGCTCGCGCCGCGGCATCAGTCCTCGTCACGGAAGTCGTACAGGGTGAACGTCGCGGTGCGCGCGAGCGGGCGGCGCGTCTTCAAGCATTCGAGCGCCACCGCCTTCGCGGGCGTCTCGTTCGGGTGTAGCGACACGACCGTGTGTCCCACGGCCAGCACCCGCGGACCGACTGCTGCACGAAGTTCTCGTTCGTTCGTAATCGCGGGCTTGAACAATTCCGGCGAGAACTTCTGAAACGGCGGCCGGTTCACCGCCGGATCGGTACCGAAATACCAGACACACATGGGCGGCTCCCCGTTGGCCGCGTGCCACTCCCGCAGTTCGGGCAGCCCGTGCCCCCAGTCCACGTTCGAGTCGGCGACGAGCCGGTACCCTTCCTTCGGCCCGCCGTGTGCCTGATTGATGTACCCCAGGCCGTGCGGCCACACCCACAGCGATGTGGCCGCCAGCGCCAGCACCGCGGGGGCCGCAAGCCGCGGCCCGCACCGAGGGTAACCGCGTGCCAGCGCGACCGCGAGCGCCACGTACCCGATCGCCACCACCGGCAACGCGAGCCGGACCCCGATCTGGAGCTTCGCGGTCAGGAGCGCCATGAGCAGCAGCAGCGCCACGAGCGCCAACGGGTTCGCGGCCGCACGGAACCGCGGCAGCGCCACGAGCGCCAGGGCGAAGATCGGGAGCGGCACCTTCATGAGCAGCACATGCGGGAAGTACCACCGATAGCTCTCGGGGTAGTAAACGCCGTCGAGGAACGTGGGCCGCCCCTGGGCATTGTGCCACCACTGGAACGCGAACGCGCACGCGGCGTAGGGCACCGGCCCCGATCCGATCCCCTCGGCCCACTCCGTGTACCGCTCTTTCAGCGGTTCGCCCGCGGGAACGCTCGCGGCCACTTTCACGAAGGGCTTGTCGTCCTCGTCCGGTAATCCCAGGAACGCAAACGCGAACGCAATTCCCACGGCGAGCACGGCGGCGGCGTTGAGCACCGACCGCAGCACCGCACCCGCCACTTTGCGTCCCCACGCCTTCGCGTCACCGCCCGGCGGGCGGGACAGCGCCCCCGACGCGAACCGGAAGCACACCTCCAGCGCCACGAGGATGATGCCGCCGTAGAGCAGCGCGGACAGCTTCGACACCGCCGCAACACCGAACCACAGTCCCGGCAACAGCAGCCGCTTCCACCAGCCGCCGGCCCGCCCGGCGTACACGGCGCGGGTGTACGCCATCAGCGTGGCGCACACGCAGATGTCGGTGGTGGCGACCGACGCGTGCCCGAGGAAGTTGGGATCGGCGGCGAGCAGCCCGGCGGCGACGCGCCCGGCCCACGGGCCGCCGACGGCCCGCCCGAGGCGCCACCCCGAGAAAATGAGGAGCCAGAACCAGCCCAACGTGACGGCCCGCGCCCACCTCAGCTTCTCGATCTTCGCCTCGCCGGGGCCGAGCTTCTCACCGGTCCGGCACTCGTACACGAACAGCGGGAGCGTGAGCGCGTCGATCGGAAGCGGCATCACGCCGTTGACCGCGCAACTGCCGTGGCCCCACCCACGAACGCCGCCGTCCTCGCGAACCCAGCCGCGCCAGGCGTCCATCCCGGCATCGAGATAGAACGGCTCGTCGTAGGTCACCCCGAGCTTCGGCGCGGCGGTGAGGCACCACGCCGCGGACCACGCGGCCAGCACCGCGAGCCAAACTGCGTCGGGCCACCGGGGCGCGCGTGCGACCACAGCAGCAACCGGCGCGGGCGGGGTCGAGCCGTCACTCAACATCGATCGGGTCCGAGGGCGGGCGAAGAACTGCACACGAAACGCGAAGTGATGATACGAGCGGCACGGAGAAAAAGGCAGTCGCAAATGAACGTCAAAGGGCGCGGGTCCGGGCACCCCGCCCGGACCCGCGCCCTTTTGCCTTTTGCCCGCTTTTACGGATAGAGCCCGCGCTTCTGCTTCTCGGTCGCGACTTTTTGCACCCCCAGGCTCAGCGCCGCGAGCCGGTTCCCGAAGCCCCGCGTCTTCGCCTCGGCCCGGACCCGGTGGAACGCCCGCAGCATCTGCTTCTTGAGCTGCGAGTTCACTTCCTCCTCGTCCCACATGAACTGCGCGAGGTCCTGCACCCACTCGAAATACGACACCGTCACGCCGCCGGCGTTGCACAGAACGTCGGGGATGACGAAGATGTCGCTGTTCGCGATGATCGCATCAGCTTCGGGGTCGGTGGGGCCGTTGGCGGCCTCGGCGAGCACCCGGCACTTGAGCTTGGCGGCGTTCTCCGCGGTGATGACCCGCTCGAGCGCGGCCGGAACCAGGACCGTGCAGGGCGTGGTGAGCAGCTCGGCGTCCGGGATCGCTTCCGCTCCCGGAAACCCGACGATGGTCTTGCGCGGGTTCTGGGCCGCGTAATTCAGCAGTTGCGGGATGTCGATCCCACGGGCGTTGCGGATCGCCCCGTACCGGTCGCCGACCGCGACCACCTTCACCCCGAGCTTGACCAGTTCCTCGCAGGTCACCGACCCGACGTTGCCGAACCCTTGCACGACGGCCGTCGCGGTCTCGGTACGGATGTCGAGTTCGTTGAACGCCTCCGTGATGCAGTACACCACCCCGCGCCCGGTCGCCTCCTTCCGTCCGACGCAGCCGCCGAGTTCCACCGGCTTACCGGTCACGATCTCAGGGCACGCGTACCCCACCTTCATGGAGTAGGTGTCGTAGATCCACGCCATCGTCTGCTCGTCGGTGCCCATGTCGGGCGCCATCACGTCCACCCGCGGCCCGATGATGTTCTGAATCTCGTCCGTGAACCGCCGGGTGAGCCGCTCCTTCTCCCCGCCCTTGAGTTCCGCGGGGTCCACCGCGATGCCGCCCTTCGCCCCGCCGAACGGCAGGTTCATGATCCCGCACTTCCAGCTCATCCACATCGCCAGCGCGGCCACCTCGCCCAGGTCCACGTTCTTGGCGTACCGGAGCCCGCCCTTGCTCGGCCCGCTGGTGAGCGAGTGCTGCACGCGGTAGCCGACGAACGTTTCCGTGCGCCCGTCCTCCATCCGCACCGGGATGGCGACCACCTGCGACCGCTTGGGCGTCATCAGACGGTCGGTGATGCCGGGATCGAGGTTGATGGCGCGCGCGACGTTCCGCAACTGCTGGCACGCCATCAGGTACGTGGGCGACGTGACGAACGGATTCGAGGCCGGGTTTCCCGGGGGCATGGCGGACATGAGCGCACCTCGGACGGAAGGAGAGGAGGACCGCAGCGGGCACTACGGGATTATACGTCGCGGGCGGGTCGGACTTTCATCCGCGACCGGCCGGTTTCCACCTCAAACCGTCTGTGAAGCAGCGGGTTTGCGCGCGTGGGCGGACAAACTGAGTCGCAGGCGAAAGCGGACACGGCCCGGGCCGTCACGCCCGCCCTTCTTGGCTACTTCTCCACGATCCGGAGGTGCCGGAAGGAGTAGCAAATCTTTCGGTGGTCGAACGGGACGAACGACTCCGGCGGCGTGCAGCGGATGCGGAGCGTCGAGCGCCCCGGCGGCAGCTCGATGTTGTGGAACGCGTGCCCGTACCCGCCGGGCTTGCGTTCGACATCGAACTCCGGCCACTGGAGCCCGGGCATCCCGCTGAACGAGAAGTGGAACACGCCGTCCACCTCCACCCCGAGGGTGAACGAGAAGTCGATCCGCCGGGTGCGGTCCGTCGGGTTCACGAACATCAGGTGCGCGTCGTAACTGCCCCACCGAACCTGCTCGTTGTCGTCCACCTGGTCGTACACGGTGAACCCCTTCAGGTACAGGGGGGCGATCCACTCCCGCTCCTGCGCCGCCTGCCGCTCGAACGAGGCGGCCCCCACGAGGTCGCGGTACGCGTCGCGGTACGGGCGCAGGTCGAGGAAGTACTGCCGCCCGTCCTCGTGTACGACCTCCGGGAGCGCGAGCCCCTTCTTGCGGACGAGGTCCGCGTACAGCGTGTGGACCCGATCGACCGGGTTGTACGCCGACGCCGGCTCGCTCCGCGCCGGGTCCGCCTTGCGCGGGAACCCGCGGCCGTCGATGAACAGGCCGTCGAACCCGCGCGCCACGATCCGCCGGAGGAACTCCTCGGGCGGCTGGAACGCGACGTCCTTCAACCACATGTCGGTCTCGCGCCGCTTCACCGCCCCGAAGCTCCAGCTCAGGGTGTCGGTCAGGAGGTACCCGCGGGCGTGCTCGTAGGCCGCGACCTGCTGCACCGGCGGGCTCTCCGGGTACGCCACGTACGGGAGACAGAACACCCGCGCGCCGGGGCACTTCTCCTCGACCTTGCGGAAGAACCGCTCGTCCGCACGGAACCGCTCGGCGTGGCTCCGCACCGCCGCCAGCCCGTGCGGGTTGAACCAGTTCCAGCTCCACGGCGTCTGATCGAAGTAGCCCAGAACCAGCAGCGCCGCGAGCGCCGGGTAGCGGAGCCGCCTCGCCCGCGCCCCCGAACGGGTGAGCAGGAACCGGTCCGCCCACCACACGCTCATGAAGATGCACAAGAACCCGATGTACACGCTGATCCGCGCGTACGCGCGGATCTGGGAGGTGACCAGCAGGTTGAACAGCGACCCGAGCCCGCCGACGGTGCCGAGCAGCACCAGGAACAGCACCAGCGCCGCGAGCGGCGCTTCCGGCCAGCGGCGCCGCCGCGGTAACAGCGCCAGCGCCAGGAGCCCCACCAGACCGACCCCACCGACCGCTCCGAGCGACCCGCCGCTCTCCCCGTCGGCGGGCCGGTTCGCCGCGTACAAGGCGCGGAGCCGCGACAGCTTCGCGACGTTGTGGTCGGTCGCCGGCAGCACCAAATGCGCGAGCTTGAGCGCGTACAGTTCGGCCTCTTCGGGACCGCGATCGGTGATCGGGTTCACCCCGTTGTGGGCTTGGTACGCCGCCGTCGGATAGTGATACGCGACCCCGACCGCCACCACCGGCGCGATCACCCACGCGGCGGCGGCGGCGGCCTTCCAGGTGCGAAACACCGCCGCCGCGTACAAGCCGACGAACGCGTACACCGCGCACGCGAAGAACGCGTAGTACGCCCCGGCCGACGCGGTCAGCGCGCCGACGACCAGCGTCCACAGCGCCCCGGGCGCGAACGGCCGGAGCCGCCGGGCGCCGTCGGGTCCGCGGGGGAACAGGAGCAACTCGCCCTTACAGATTGCAAGCGCCGGCACCAGCGACAGCGGCACCACCCAGTACGCGGACAGAAAGAAGTGGTATTGGAACCGCTCCTGGTGATACGGGAGGAACGCGTACAGCAGCGCGCCGACCGCCGCGGCCGGCAGCGACAGTTTGAGCCACCGCAGCACCGCCATCCCGGTCAGCGCGGTGAGCGGGTAGGTGAGCAAGTAATACAGGTTGTACGCCAGAAACACGTCGAACGTGAGCCGCCCGAGCACCCACAGGAACGCGAAGTGCAGGTAATCGATGACCGGGAAATCGTACAATTCCTGCCCCGCGGGTGCCCCCAACCGGTCGTTGTGCCAGTGGGTGCCGTGCAGGATGATGCTCTTCACCCACGGCAGGTACAGCAGCGAGTCGAGGTCGTAGTAAAACGGTGCCCCAAGGTCCTGCTCGGCGATCCGCAGCCCGGCCGACACCAGAACCAGCGCGAGCAGCGCGGTGCCGGCGTACCACGCGAGCCGCTCGCGGCGCGACGGTGCCGGAGCGAGGTCGGCCGGAGCGACCGGTTCGATCGCGGGAAGACGGGGAGCGTTGGGCTCGGTCGCGGACGGCTCGGACATTCCGGGTCTCAAAGGCCGAAGTCTGGCTGGCACTCCGAATAGTTAGTGCAAGAGGCACCTAATGTCACCCCTGGTTCATTCGCCCGAGCCGCGCCTGATCTTCGGGTGCGGGTATTTGGGCCGCGTCGTCGCAGCGCGCTGGCTCGCGAGCGGGCACCGCGTTGCGGCCCTCACGCGCGGCAACGCCGAAAGACTGCGAGCTTCCGGCGTCGAACCGGTCGGCGGCGACGTGCTCGACCCTGCGAGCCTTCGCACCCTACCGCCCGCGCCCACCGTGCTGTACGCGGTCGGCTTTGATCGCGCCGCCGGGCGGCCGATGCGCGACGTGTACGTGTCGGGCCTGGCAAACGTCCTCAACGCGCTCCCATCGCACACGCGGTTCATCTACGTGTCCAGCACGAGCGTGTACGGCCAGAGCGACGGCAGTTGGGTGGACGAAGCGAGCACGACCCGGCCGACCGAGGATTCCGGCAAAATCGTACTCGAAGCGGAGCAACTCCTGCGATCGGAGCGGCCGGACGCGATCATCCTGCGTAGCGCGGGCTTGTATGGCCCGCACCGGCTGCTGCGCCAGCAGCCAATTTTGAAGGGCGAACCGCTGGTCGGCGACGCCGACAAGTGGCTGAACCTCGTCCACGTGTCGGACGCGGCCGACGCGGTGCTGCTCGCGGATAGTGGCGCACCGCCGGGCGAAACGTACAACGTCGCGGACGGCACCCCGGTCACGCGACGGGACTTCTACACGCAGCTCGCAGAGTTGCTGAACGCACCGACCGCGAAGTTCGAGCACAAACCGGAACCGGGCGCCCCGAACCGCCGCATCAACGCCTCGAAATTCCGCGACCTGGGCTGGGCTCCCAAATACGCCAGCTATCGCGACGGGTTGACCGCGGCTGTTGCAGAAACGACGATGTAGCCCTTTGCTCCCCCTGGGACCGCGGCGTCCCGCCCGCTGCGACGCGGGGGTGATGTCACGAGACAACACTTCGCCCAGCACAATGGGGCGTTCCACCGCGGGCGGGACGCCGCGGTCCCAGTGAGTCGCCACCTTCTTGGAGAGCTTATGTACCGCTTACTCGCCGCGCTTGCTCTCGCAGTGAGCGCAGCGCCCGCGTTCGCAGCCGACGCCGATCCACCGAAGCCGAACACGCTCACCGCGAAGGAGATCGCGGACGGCTGGGTCCTGCTGTTCGACGGCGAAACCACCTTCGGGTGGAAGATCGACGGCCCCGCCGAGGTCAAGAACGGCGCGCTTGTGCTCGGCGGCGACAAGACGACCACGGCAACACTCACGAGCACGTTCGGCGATTACGAGGCGCGGATGGAGGCGGGCGGCACCGGCTCGATCGTGCTAGGTGCTGCCACCACTCGATGCAATGTTGAGCTTCACAAGCAGATGTCTCTCGTTACGCTCAAGGTCGTCGTGACCGGCCCGCGCGGTGTATCAGGCACCACGATTCAGAGCGAAACCTCGACCCGCCCGGAGGGCACCCAAACGACCATCAAGGCCACCACCAATGTGCCGGCCGAGTTGCGTCTCGTCGTTCCGGCCGGCGGCACGCTTACGGTCAAGTCAATGAAGCGGAAGTCGGGCAACTCCGTCCCTCTCTTTACCGGCAAAGGTCTCGACGGCTGGAAGGTGAACACGGCCGACCCGAAGCGGGCCGCGTCGAAGTGGGAGGTGACAAAGGACGGCGAGTTGTCGGTAAAGAATGGCCCCGGTGATCTCGTCACCGAAAAGGAGTTCGACAACTTCGTGCTTCAGTTCGAGTGCAAGACGCTCGGCAAGGCGCTGAACAGTGGTATCTTTTTCCGCTGCATCCCGGGTCAGTACCAGAACGGGTACGAGGCCCAGGTTCAGAACGCCTACAAGGACGGCGACCGGACCAAGCCGGCCGACTTCGGCACCGGGGCCATTTACCGCCGCGTCCCGGCCCGGAAGGTGGTCAGCAACGACAACGAGTGGTTCACGATGACCGTCGCCGCCAACGGCCGGCGCATCTCGACGTGGGTGAACGGTTACCAAACGGTCGATTGGCTCGACGATCGTAAGGAGAGCGACAACCCCCGTCAGGGCTTCCGGGCCGCCAAGGGGCCGCTGTCGATCCAGGGCCACGACCCGACCACGGATATCCTGTTCCGTAACATTCGCATCGCTCCGCTGCCGTAGTCACTCGTAAGGCCCGAAAGTCGTCAAGTCGAAGACATCCATACCGGGTGTCTTCGACTTGACCACATTCGGGCCTTACGACTTACGAGTGACTTCCGATCAAGCCTTCTTCGCGTGCTTGGTTTCGGGCACGTCATCCTTGTCCACGTTGAACCACGCGTCTTCGAATACGATTCGGTCCCGCTTGGCCATCGCCATGTTCGCGGTGAGCGCGAGGATCGCGTCGGCCATTGCGACTTCGCCGTGGCACCGCGGGATGATGTCCTTGTGGACGAACTCGCCCTTCTCGTTCTTTGTGTAGTCCACCTTCCCGCCGCGCTTCTGCCAGGCCCGGAGGCAGAACGCGAAGTGCTCGAGTTCGGTGCGATACCCGCGGACGGCGCTATCCCATACCGGCCCGCCGCCGGCCGTTTTGGTCGGCGCCCCGCTGGCCCCGCCGCCCCCCCAGGTGCTCGTCGCTTCCATCACAGGCTTGCCGCCGCCCGCACCGCTCACCGTCACCTTCGTGTCGCGGCCGCCGGTGTCACCCTTCCGCGTCTTGTCCTTCTCGCGCCACAGGTACACTTCGCCCTCTTTGTCGAGGAACATCGTGCCCTTGCTGCCCATCACCCACTCGCCGTACCCTTCGAACTCGTTGGTATTAAAGGACGTAAAGGTGACGACCACCACGTCGTTCTCGTCGGTCCCGCCCTTGTGGGCCTTCGGGTGCTTCGGGCCGGGGAACTCGAAGGTCACGAACACGCCGTCGTCGCTCTCACGGTCGTTGCGCCCGGGGCCGTAGAAGAACTTGCCGCCCACGCCCATCACAGCCAGAGGGTGAACGTGGCCGAGAATGATGGACGACGCGTCGAGCTGGTGGCTACCGAGTTCGGCCATCAGCCCGCCGCCGGTCTTTTCGGAGCACCGCCACCGAACGAGTTCGGCCACGTCCTTGAACCCGTGCTTCTCCGGGTCACCGAACGCGAGTTCCTTCAGCCGCTCCGGAGGGAGCTTTTCCGCGTCCTTTTTCGGCACTTCCTTCCACCAAGAGTCAACGTACGCCGGGATCCCGTACTGGGCGTCGTACTTCTCGTGGTTGAACGCCTTTGGGTCGTATGGCCAGGAGTTGTTCCGGTGCCACAGCGCCCGAATGTGTTTAATGTCCCCGAGGATACCGGCTTCGATCATCTCTAGGGCTTGCGCGTACAGCGTGCTGTAGTGCCGCTGGTGACCGACGGCGAGCAGCAGCCCCTTGTCCTTGGCGTACCGGATCATGTCCTTGCACCGGGCGACGGTGCGGGCCATGAGCTTCTCGCACAGGACGTGCAGCCCCTTGTCCATGCACGCCTTCGCGACGGCGTCGTGCGTGTTCAACGGCGTCGCGATGATGACCGCTTCGAGTTTGAGTCGGTCCTTCGCGGCGAGCAGATCGTCAAGGCTGCTGAACCGCTCAATCTTCGCGGCGTCGGCCTCGCCATACACCTTCTTCAGCCCCTTGCGCGGGCCGGTGTCGCCGTCGAAGATGCGGTCTAGGTTGGTCGGGCGGATGTCGCATACGGCGACGATCTTGTTGTACTCCGGGTTGTGGTCTCCCACGAGCACGCCGCCCTCGTCGCCGCAACCGATGAGGGCGGTGCGGACGGGGTTGCCGCCCACCCACGAGTTGTACCCGTAGTACACCGCGGCCGACACGGGCACCACGGCGCCGGCGGCGAGGCCGGCCTTGAGCACGTCGCGGCGGTCCGGGCTCGTGGAGCCGCCGGTCGCCATCGAGTTCATCTTGCCGGCGCGGGCCAAGTCGCCGGCCGCTTGCTCGAAGTTCGCCTTGCCGGCGGCCTTCTGCTCGGGGGTCAGGTCGAGAGCCATTTCGGGAGCTCCGATAGGGTGCGATTCGCGTGTACGAGGCCCGACCGCACGGCCGGGGTGAATGTGGCGGGGTGGGGCGCCAGGGCGATAACGAGGCGGCGCTACGCCTCGTGGCGCGGCGGGTTGTACTTCACAAACGGCCGGAGAACGATTGCATCGAGCCCGAGCCAGCGGCCAGTTGGGTAGCAGGCGAGAGCGAGCAGCGCGAGTGCCTCAATAATGTTCTTGTTCACGAAGACCGGGTTGCCTTCGGTATTCGGCGGCAGCGGGTACCACGGGAACGCTGGATGCGACAGGTACGTCATCACCAGGAAGCCAGCGGCGAACAGGCACGCGACGCGGGTGAACAGGCCGAACATGACACACGCCCCAACAACCACCAAGAACCACATTGTAACCTTGTCGAGCCGCTGCCCGAGGCTCCGCTCCGGTGTTTCCTCAACGGCTTTGCCGCCATTGAGGTCCTTCTTGAGTTCCGCGACGAAGGCGTTGGCGTCACGCGCGAGGTCCGCGGCCGCCGCGATCGCCGCGGTGCGGTATTCGGCGACCCGTTTGGAGTCCGTGCCGCTCCCGATGCCCAGCCCGTCCGACTGCCGCTCCTCAGCCGCTCGAGCTTCTCGACGCACCCATTCGAGGTGTTCGAGCCGTTGAGGGGCAGAAAGCACTACGTCACCGCTAATGGATTTCACCTGCGCCGGCCGCGTGTCTACGCCATAAACCCATCGCGCGTAAGCGGCCTTGGCAGCAGTGACCAACTCTTTACCGACCGCCTCGAACGAATCGGCCTTCTTCTGTGCAGCCGCACGCGCTTTGTCCGCATCGGTCTTGGCCTTCTCCCGCACTGCGTCGGCCTTGGCCTTTGCCGCGGCCTTCGCGGCGTCGGTTTTCGCTTCCTTGACCGCTTTGGCCTCAGCGTCCCCGGCGTCCTTGATCGCCTTGGCTTCCGAGTCGTTGGCGCTTTTAAGTTCCTTTGCCGCTTCGGCTTTTACGGACTCGCGCGCGAGTTGCTCGACCGCGTCCAGTTGCTTCGCAACGGCTTCCGGGCACTCGGCGGCTTGGGCGTCGCCGGACAGTTTCGCGAAGTCGGCGGGGGAAATGTCCTTAGGAGCCTTGACCTTCGTAGCGATCTCGGCGGCCGGGTCGGAGAACGCCTTCCGCATCTCCTCGCCTAGCGGACCGGGAGCAACTTTGAAGTAAGGCTCGCTGCTGAACGGCCGGTTGGTCTCAGACTGACCGACTGTGTGCGAGTGGATCTTGTGGAAGCCTTCGAACATGAAGTGCCAGCCGATCGCCAACCGCAGCGCCAGCAGGAAGAATACCCGCGGCGACCACCGGTTGGTGGCCGCTGCGACCAAGAGCGCGAGCAGCGTCCCAGCGAGGCCGGCGTAGATCACGCCCAGGGGAATCGGCAGGTGACTCATAAAAGGTCGTCCGCGTGATCCGGCGGAGAGTAGGTGCCCGGGGCAAGGTTGAAGGCGAAAATCCCGGCCACCCCGGCCCCTCCCTCCGCAGGCAAAGGAGCAAACGTACAGGAAGCGCCCTGATCGTCGGACCGCAGCCGCAGCGGGCAGGGCTCTTTTTCCCGCTTCCCGTGAAGAAGCGGAGGCGCCTTGTCGGGCAGCACCAGTGCCCCGAGGGCGGGCCGCAGCCGCGTTAGCGCCTCCGCACCCGCAGCCCCGAGCACGAACGCGGCGGTCGACATGGCGTCGGCCTCGGTAGCCGTGGGCGCCACAACGCTGGCACTGGCGATGCCCGAAGCGGGCCACCCGCGGCGCGGGTCGAGCAGGTGCCCCAGTTGTTGTCCTTTGTACTCAAAAAACTGGAAGGTGGCCGCCGAGGTGCCCAGCCCGGCGTCGCGAAGGTAGAGCGTACCGAGCGAACCGCTCGCTTCTTTCGGGTGCCGGATGTCAATCGGCCAGCCGCGGGCGTCTCCTGGAGGGAACCCGATCGCGTAGGCGCTGCTGCCGCCGGCGTGCAACAGCGCCGACCGCACCCCACATTTCACCCGAAGCAGCTCGGCGGCGCGGTCGAGCGCGTAGCCTTTACCAACCGCACCCAAATTCAGTTCCAGCCCGCGCACACGAAATTTCGCCGCGCAGCGAACCGGGTCGAGCAGAACGTGCCGCGTACCACTCGCGCGCATGGCCTCGTTGCGCGCATGATGAGTTGGCACACCGGGCTCGCGACGGAAAAACCCCCACGCTTTGGTCAACGCGCCGGTCGCAATATCGAACGCCCCACCGGTTTCCTTCGTCCAGCCGGCACAACGCGACAGCAAATCAAACAGGCGCGGCTCGATCTCAACGAACCCGTTGGCAGCAGCCTGGTTCAGTTGCGCCACTTCGGAATCGTCGCGGTAAACGGTGAGTTGGGTTTCGAGTTCATCGATAAGGTCGAGCGCGCCTTCGGCCGCTGCAACGGGGTCGTGGTGCGACCCGGCGGGAATTGCGACCTCAAACCGCGTCGCCATCGCGCGCCGCGACACCCGCACCAGAGCGAACTCGCTCGGGACCTCGGATTGGTCGGGGAGGAAAAAGTCAACGAACATAAGAACTCAGCAGATCGACCGCAGCGCCGCACGAAAGTCACAAACGAGAACCGAGACAGAGCCGAAAGCGATTCAAGCTCTTGCCCTCGGTTCTCGTTTGTGACTTTCGTGCGGCGCTGCGGCCATTCCCCTTCGGCCTCTTCTGCTTTGCGGCGATCAAACCTCATTCATCTGGTCGTGAATCATCGGATCAAGGTGCTTGGTGTTTCGTTCGACCGCGAGCACAATGGTACGTTCCTCAACGCCGTCGGCACTGGCGGCGACGGCGGGGATGATCTGCCGGCTGTCCGGCAGGTTGAAGGTCATCCGGAAGGTGCCGTCCGGGTTCAGCTTGATCGGGTCGTTGTTGAGCGTCAAGTGGGCCGACGGGTCTGTGCGGCCGAACACAATCAGCTTCGCATCGATCTCGAAAAAGAACTTCTTGACGCTGCCCGGGGGAATCGCCCCGGTACCGAACGCGGTCTGCTTGGGCGGCCCGAGCGGCCGACCGAGCCGCTCCTCGTACAGCTCCCGCAGCTCGGAGCTTCCCGACGACTCGAACCCGGTGGACATCGCCAAGATGCGCTCGGCCTTGCGCTTCGCGTCGTCGTCGTCCCAACCGCCGAGGTCGAAGCCGTCGCCGGCCTCGCCGGAGCCGGCCTTCGGGGGCGTAACGACGTTCGAGCGTGCCAGCACGTAGAAGTCACCGCGGCGGGACACGTAACCGATGTCGGCACGGTAAGCGCGACCGCCACCCGGAACGTCGATGTACCAAGTCTGCCCGGTCCCCTGAATCGTCACGTCCTTGACCGGAGTCTCGCTCGTGCTCGTTGTGTCGCCACTCGTCACGTCGAACAGCCGGATAATGAGCTTCGCCCCGTGCCAGTCCTGACGCAGCGCGGCTTCGGCACGCTGCATTGAGTGCGTCGTCAGCTCCCAGTACGCGTTAAGCCAGTAGGGGTTCGGGACGGTCAGGAAGATACGATCCTTGCTGGCCGTGTTGAGCGGGCGGGCCGCCTCCTTCGAGGTGTCCCGCGTCGGTATCAGGGACTTCGTCGCGCCTTTAGTGGGCGTGGTAGTTTTCTGAATCAGCGGCTTTGTGACGGCCGGCGGGACGGGCTTGTGCGAATCACTTACGACCGCCTTCACAGCGGGCGAAGCGACCGCCGGGGTCGGCTTGGTTTTAACAGGAGCGGGTTTCGGAGTCGGGGCGGACTTGGCAACGACTTTAGCCTTGCTGATCGGCTTGGGAGCGGCTTTGACCTTCTTCGCTTTCGTCACCTTCGCGGCCACTTTCGCCACCTTGACCAGGGGTTTTGCTGGCTTCGGAGCTGACTTTTCCGTCACAGAGTTTTTAGGCGCCGGCTTCTTGGCGAGCGCCTTGATGAGAGCGGGTTTGTCCATCGCCTCCCACCCGCGAACGCCGTTGCGCTTGGCCAAATCGGCCAGTTCCTTCTTGGACCGGTCGTTCAACGTGCCAGCAGTCTTCATCGGCGAGCCACTCCCCCGCATCGCGTGAGCGGTTGTGGAACGTTGTTCTTCGGGAGCATCCCTGCCGACGCAACCGCGAACCTCGGGCCCATAATGGGTTCGAGCAGCCCGGCCGAGCATTCTAATCGCCGTAAATGGCCGGCCATCGACCGAACGACTAAACAGAGGTGTTCCGTCTACAACCCAGCAGGGTAAGACCGGAACAATGGTAGTGTGGTGGGCCTATTTCCACCTACCTCCAAATGAGGAAAGCAGGCGGAATGTCCGGGTACTGAGCATCCCTAACTCGTTGCTCATCTTAGAAAAACACCGACTGCGCTGTCAACGTGATTCTGTCGCCGGAACCAGTTCGGGCGACAGAATTTGCCGCAAATAATCGGAATCCGAGAACGCCCAATCGCCCCAAAGCCACATCCGTGAAAGTGAACCCTCTGACGCAAGCACCAGTACCCCATCCTGTAAAAGGCTATTTCACCCGGCATAAGCCCTTATCCTTGATAATTTCCAGGCGACAGCTCGCGTGCTTGTGAAATTTTTCACGAGAAGCGGATTGACTTTGCCTTCTACCTGCTCACAATACGCCCGTAGTTGAACGAATTCCGACCAGGACGCGCGACGTGCGACCAGCCCGAAAGGTTGCCGCCTTGATAGCTGGCAGCGCACTTGGCGCGGTTATTGGTCTGGCGTTAGCCGAGCAGCTCGAATGGGCGTCGGGAACTAAAACCGCCTTGGCCGCCGCGATTGCAACCGGGCTGTGCGTGACGACTGCCGCCGCCACACTCGTGTTCGCGGAAACGGTGTTCGACCGGGCACCGCTGCTCGGTCCCGTGGCAGTGCTGCTCGGAACGGGGATGCGGATGACCGTGGCGGTCGTCGGGGTCGTGATGCTGGGTGAGGCACTTAAGTCTCACGGCATCCCGCCGGACGAGTTCGCCAGATGGGTCGCCTACTTGTACATCGTCACTCTCGCACTCGAATGCGGGTTATTGATGACCGGGCGACAACCGGGAGCGACGCGGTGAGCCGATCTCCGGGCGGGCGCGACAGCAGCGACTATCGCGGGCTCGCGATCGCCGGCACCGCGGTTATGGAATTGGTGGCCCCGATCGTCATCGGGGTCTGGCTCGATCAGCGGTTCGGTTGGTCTCCGTGGGGACTGGCCGTTGGCGGAGTTGTCGGGTTCGTCGGTGGCATCGCGCATCTGCTGTTCATGATGAAACAGGCCGACCGACAGAAGCCCAGAGGCTCTGACAACGGGTAATTCGGTCCGGCGGGGCGGATCTTACTTGAAACGTGAGTGCCCGGAGGCCGGGCACCCGGGCTTTCGGCCCGAGCGGACCAGAGGATCGCGGAAACATGGCTGCAAATCCGCTCGAACACGTACTCGACCACGCCTGGGTCGGGCCGATCACTAAACACCAGATCCTGCTGGTGGTTGCGGCCGCCTGCGTTGCGATCCCGTACATTTTGCTGGCCCGCCGCACTCAGGACGGAACGCCGCCGCGCGGTCCGTTCTGGAACTTCCTCGAAATGCTCCTGCTGTTCATCCGGGACGAAGTCGCCCGGCCGAACATCCACTCGGGACACGAGCACCACCACGACGAGCACGACGAACCCCACGGGATCTCGGCGGCCATCGCGGACCAGACGCACCCGCACCCGCCGGTCGCTCAGCCGCACGTTCACTACGCGGACCGCTACGTGCCGTTCCTTTGGACGCTGTTCCTGTTCATCCTCGCGTGCAACCTGCTCGGGATGGTGCCGTTCCTCGGCTCGCCCACGGCCGAACTCAGCGTCACGCTGGTGCTGGCCCTGAGCGTGTTCCTCGTGACGCACCTGTCCGCCATCCGCAAGCTCGGCGTCGGGAAGTACGTGATGTCGTACATCCCGCGGCTGAAGGCCGACAACCTGCCGATGACGATCTTCCTGACGGTCGCCATCGTCCCGCTGATCGCCGCGATCGAGGTGATGGGGGCGTTCATCCGGGCCGCGGTGCTCGCGATCCGTTTGTTCGCCAACATTTTCGCCGGCCACGTCGCCCTCGGTGCGATCCTCCTGTTCGCCGTGGCCGACCCGATCCAAGGCGGACTGTCGCCGGGCGGCACCGTTGCGGCGGTCGTGATGGCGACCGCGCTGAGCGTGCTGGAACTGTTCGTCGCGTTCCTCCAGGCGTTCGTGTTCGTGCTGCTGTCGTCGATCTTCCTCGGAATGCAACTGAACCCGGAACACTAACCCGTAGCCGCCCGGCCGCGAGTCGGGACACGCTTTCCACCCCGTTTGAAAGGGACCGTCAGATGAAATTCGCTTACCGGTTCGCGCTCGCCCTGATCGCTCTGGCCGCCTTCGCCGCCGTTCCGGCCCTCGCGGCTGATCAGGTCGCCCCCGCGACCACCACCGCGGCCGCTTCCAACAACAGCCTCGGCGCTGGGATCGGTGCGGGTATCGGTGCCGGCCTCGCCATCCTGGGCGCCGGCCTGGGCATCGGCCTTATCGGGTGGTCGGCCCTGTCCGCCATCGCCCGCCAGCCGGAGCAGAAGGGCGCGATCCAGGTCAACATGATCGTGCTGGCCGCCCTCGTCGAAGGTGCCGCCATCATCGCGCTGCTCGTGATCTGCTTCGGTCTCGTCAACAAGATCTCCTAAGCGACCGGCCCCGAAACTGTCCGACGAGAGGTGGCAACACATGACGACCACATTCATCCGGGCGGCTTGCGCGACCGCGGCCGTCCTCTTGTTGCCGACTCTCGCGCTGGCGGCGTCCGAGGGCGGCGGTTCGACGAACGTGCTGAAGCCGGACGCCGTGAACTCGATCGTCACCGTGATCGTGTTCGTGGCGCTGCTGGCGATCCTGTACGCGTTCGCCTGGGGGCCGATCCTCAAAGGCCTGCAAGCCCGCGAGGCGGCCCAGTTCCAGGCCATCGAGGACGCGAAGAAGGCCAAGGACGACGCCGCGGCCCTGCGGTCCAAGCTGGACGCCGAGTTGGCGGCTGCGGCTCAGCAGGCCAAGGCCATTGTGGACGAAGCCCGGCGCGACGCCGAGGCCCTGAAGAAGACGCTCGCCGAAGAGGGGCGCAAAGAAGCTGACGCCGAGCGAGAGCGGGCCCGGCGGGATGTCGCAATCGAGCGCGATGCGGCCCTCAAGGATGTCTACACCAAGGCGGTCGAGTTGGCGACCCTCATGGCGACCAAGGCGGTTCGCCAGCAGGTAACCGTTGACGCGCAGAGCGAACTGGTGAACGCCTCCATCGCGGAACTCAACGCGACCAAGGCATGACCGGGCGAAAAGCCAGGGGCCCACGCCCCTGGCTACAAGACGCCGGCCCGTCTCGAACTCCGAAAGCGTTTTCCGAGTTCAGGGCGGCAACCGTCTTGTAGCACCAGCGGCGTGAGTATCTGGAACGAAGCGAACCGGAACCGCGATCATGGCAAACGTCGAAGTCAAACACGAAACCGTTCTCGACGCCGGCACGACGAAGTCGCGGCTGGCGCGGGTGTACGCCGAGGCGCTGCTCGCGTCGGCCCAGCAGGTGTCCCCCGCGGCGCCCACCGAACTGGCCGCCGAACTGACCGCGTTCGTCGATGCCGTGGGAGCGGACCCGACCGTCGCGAACATGCTGGTCAGCCCCGTCGTCGGGAAGAAGGTGCGGGCCGCCGCCCTCGAGGCGGCACTGGGCGACCGCGTGTCCCGCCCGCTGCGGGGGCTGATCGCGACGCTGCAACAGAACAACCGCCTCGCCCTCCTGCGCCCCGTCGCCGCCGCGTACCGGCGGCTCATCGCGGAGCAGGCGGGGCAGGTGCCGGTGAAAATCACCGCCGCGGCCCCGCTCACCGACGATCAGACGGCGAAGCTGACCGAGAACCTCAAGAAGCTTCTGAAACAAGACCCCGTGTTGAACGTGCGGGTGGACCCCGACCTGCTCGGCGGGCTGGTGGTGCAGGTCGGCGACTCGGTCGTCGACACCTCGGTTCGCACGCGACTCCAGACCCTCCGGACACTCTTGCTCGACAAGGGCGGTAGCCATGGCAACTAAAATCAACGCCAGCGAAATCATCAGCGTCCTGAAGAACTCGATCTCCACCTTCGACCGGAAAGTGGAGACCCGGGCCGTCGGGCAGGTGCTTGAAGTCGGTGACGGCATCGCGCGCTGCTACGGCCTGTCCGAGGTGATGGCCGGCGAGCTGGTCGACTTCCCGCAGGCCGGGGTGAAGGGGCTCGCGTTCAACCTCGAAGAGAGCTCGGTCGCGGTCATCATCCTCGGCGACTACCTGAAGGTCACCGAGGGGATGGAGGTCCGCACCACCGGCGAGCTGCTGTCGGTTCCGGTCGGCGAGGGCCTCATCGGCCGCGTCGTGGACCCGCTCGGCAACCCGCTCGACGGCAAAGGCCCGATCCAGACCACGAAGCGCCGGCTCGTCGAGTCGCCCGCCCCCGGCATCGTCGACCGCCAGCCGGTGAAGCAGCCGCTTCAGACCGGGATCAAGGCCATCGACGCGATGACGCCGGTGGGCCGCGGGCAGCGCGAGTTGATCATCGGCGACCGCAAGACCGGCAAGACCGCGATCGCGCTCGACACGATCATCAACCAGAAGGAAGAGAGCGTCATCTGCGTGTACGTCGCGTGCGGGCAGATGGAAGCGAAGGTCGCGGGCGTGGTGGAATCGCTGCGCAAGACCGGGGCGATGGACTACACCATCGTTGTGGTCGCCAGCGCCGCCGACGCCGCACCGCTCCAGTACCTCGCGCCGTACGCGGGCACCGCGATGGCCGAGTACTTCATGTACGAACAGGGCAAAGACACGCTGTGCGTGTACGACGACCTCTCGAAGCAGGCGGCGGCGTACCGCCAGCTCTCGCTGCTGGTGCGTCGCCCCCCGGGCCGCGAGGCGTACCCCGGTGACGTGTTCTACTGCCACTCCCGTCTGCTCGAGCGGTCCGCCAAGCTGGCCGAGAAGTACGTCATCCTCGACGCCGCGACCGAAGACAAAGAGACCGCGGCCCACTGGGGCATCAACAAGGCGGGCAAACCGACCGAGCGCCGCGGCCCCGGCGACACCGGCATGGTGTACGTCGGCCCGGGCGACCGCGGCGGGCTGGAGCAGGCGAAGCACGACCTCAAGAGCTTCCCGGGTGCGAAGATCGCCAAGGTCGCCGGCAGCGGCGGGTCGCTCACCGCGCTCCCGATCATCGAGACCCTCGAAGGCGAGGTGTCCGCGTACATCCCGACCAACGTGATCTCGATCACCGACGGTCAGATCTACCTCCAACCGGACCTCAAGAACGCCGGCGTGCTCCCGGCCGTGGACGTCGGCATCTCGGTGTCGCGCGTCGGCGGCAACGCCCAGATCGGTGCGATGAAGCACAAGACGGTGGCGGGCGGCCTGAAGCTGGCGCTGGCCCAGTTCCGCGAACTGGAAGCGTTCGCCCAGCTCGGTACGGACCTCGACAAGGACACGCAAAGCCGGCTCGACCGCGGCTACCGCATGGTCGAGATCCTGAAGCAGGGGCAGTACAAGCCGATGAACGTGATCGACCAGATCATGATCATCTACGCCGCGAACACCGGCGCGCTGGACAAGGTGGACCGCCGCAAGGTCAAGGACTGGGAAGACCAGTTCCTGAAGTTCATGAAGGAACAGAAGCCGGAGAGCCGGGCGCTGCTCGCCAAAGAGAAGAAGATGAGCGACGACGTGGTGAAGGCGCTCAACGAGGCGATCGCGGCCTTCCAGCCGCAGTTCAAGGCTTAGTGGCCCGTCCCCTGAGTGGCAGGGGTTATTGTCCCGCCGGTTCACCACAGCGAAAAGGAGGCATGGCTCAGTTTCTCTGGATCGATTGGAACGAAGCGAAACTGGCCATGCACCACCTGTCGACCGACGAGGTGGAGTTCGCGTGGGAACACCGGCGAGACGTTGCCGAGTGGGACGCGCCCAAGCCGGGCGCCGAGAGTTACGGGCGGGTGCCGAACGGGCGGTGGGTGAAGATCATCTGGCGCCGCAACGGCCTCGGCGATGAGGACCTGGTCTTCGTGATCACCGCGTATCACGTGCCGGGTCCGCCGGGGCGGATCAAACACTAAACACCAAACACGAAACACCAACGCCGATGGCAAACCTTCGTGTACTCGTGAAGCGCCGCAAGGCCGTGCGGAACATCCGCAAGATCACGAAGACGATGGAACTGATCGCGACCGCCCGGTTCAAGAAGGCGCTCGACCGCGCCACCGAAGCGGAAGCGTACACCCGCAAGATCGCGGAGCTGGCCGCCGACCTCAGCAAGAACGCGGGCGACGTGACGCACCCGCTGCTAGCAACTCGACCGGTCAAGAAGACGGTGGTGCTGGTCATCACCGCCAACCGCGGGCTGTGCGGCGGGTACAACGGCAGCGTGCTCCGCGAGGCGCTCCCACTCACCCGCCAACTGACCGCCAACAACGCCCCGTTCGACCTTGAAGTGTCGGGCAAGCGGGGCATCGCGTTCTTCAAGTTCCAGGGCGTGCCGCGGACCCGCGAGTACACCAACTTCGAAGACAAGCCGAGCTTCGCCGAGGTGGACACGGTCGCCAGCCGGTACGTTGACCTCTTCATCTCGGGCCAGATCGACGAGGTGAAGGTCGTTTACACCCGGTTCATCAGCGCAGCGAAGCAGCAAGCCGTTGTCGAAACGCTGCTGCCGCTGTCGTCGGTCGGCGTTGAGACACGAAAGAGCGCCCCGGCGGTAACCGAGGGAGCGGCCGGCGGGGCGGACGCGAAGGTCGAATACGAGTTCATCCCGAACGCCGCCGAGATCCTCGAAGAACTGGTTCCGGCCGCCCTGAAAGTGCGGCTGTTCAAGATGTTCCTCGACGCCGCGGTGAGCGAGCAGATCGCCCGCCGGATCGCGATGAAGGCCGCGACCGAGAACGCCGGCGACCTCATCAAGGACATCACCCGGCTCTACAACCGCACCCGCCAGGCGAACATCACGAAAGAGATCTCGGAGCTGATCGCGGGTTCGGAAGCGTTGAAGTGATCAAGGCTCCGGTTCACACACGGCAGCAAACCCTATGAGCGCCGCGAACAAGCCCGAGCGACGGAAGTTGACGTTTGCCACGCTTGACGAAGCCATCGCGGACGCCGAAAACCTGCTCGCAAAGGGATACGACAAAGTCGGCAACTGGGATCTGGCGCAGGTGTGCTTCCACCTCGCCGAGTGGCTCCGCTACCCGGTCGAGGGGTTCCCGCGAACGCCGCCGCTGCTCCGCCCGGTACTGTGGCTGATGCGCAACACGGTCGCAGGCCCCGCACTGCGGGCGGCGCTGGAAAAGGGCGAGATGCCCGCCGGCCAGCCGACGCTCACCCAATCGGTCACCGCGCCGGGCGGTGACCCGAGCGAAGCGGTCGCGAAATTGAAAGAGGCGGTCGAACGGTTCAAGGCGTTTCCGGGTCCGTACCGCCCGTCGCCGCTGTTGGGCGTGCTCGACCACGAGACCGGACACAAGGTGCAACGCCTTCACTGCGCGCACCACCTAAGTTTCTTGATTCCACAAGCGTAGCGCGGGCTCACTCGCCCTCCCGAAGAGAGAGAACATGGTCACCACCGCGACGAATAACAAGCTCGGCAAGATCGTGCAAATCATCGGCTCCACGTTCGACGTGGAGTTCGAGGAAGGCCACCTGCCCGCCATCTACAACGCGCTGACGATCACCACGAAGTCCGCCAGCGGCACCGAGATCAGCCTGACCGGCGAGGTCCAGCAGCACCTCGGCGGCAGCCGCGTCCGCTGTGTCGCGCTGGGCAGCACCGACGGCCTCGTCCGCGGCATGGACTGCACCGACACCGGGGCGCCGGTGTCGGTGCCGGTGGGTCTGGGCACGCTGGGCCGCGTGTTCAACCTGCTCGGCCAACCGATCGACGGCGGCGGCGCAGTTCAAACCACCGAAAAGCGGGCCATCCACCGCGAGCCGCCGAAGTTCGACGAGCTGTCCCCGAAGGCCGAGGTGCTCGTCACGGGCATCAAGGTTATCGACCTCCTCACCCCGCTGGCGCGTGGCGGTAAGGCCGGCCTGTTCGGCGGTGCCGGTCTGGGCAAGACGGTTATTCTTACCGAGCTGATCAACCGCATCGCGAAGGTCTATAAGGGCTACTCGGTGTTCGCCGGGGTGGGCGAGCGGACCCGCGAAGGGAACGACCTCTGGCTCGAAATGCAGGAAACGAAGACCGACGCCAGCGCGGACGCCAAGAGCGTTCTCGAGAGCTGTGCGATGGTGTTCGGCCAGATGAACGAGCCGCCGGGCGCCCGCCTGCGGGTCGCGCTGTCGGCCCTGACGATGGCCGAGTGGTTCCGCGACGTGACCGGGACCGAAACGCTGCTCTTCGTGGACAACATCTTCCGCTTCTCGCAGGCGGGTTCCGAAGTGTCCGCGCTCCTCGGCCGTATGCCGAGCGCCGTGGGTTACCAGCCGACGCTCGCCACCGAAATGGGTGAACTCCAGGAGCGCATCACCACGACCAAAAACGGGGCCATCACGTCGGTTCAAGCCGTGTACGTGCCGGCCGACGACCCCACCGACCCGGCCCCCGCGAACACGTTCCAGCACCTGGACGCGTTCATCTACCTCGAGCGGTCGATCTCCGAAAAGGGCATCTACCCCGCCATCGACCCGCTGGCGTCGAACAGCCGTCTGCTCGACCCGCAGTTCGTCGGCGAGCGTCACTTCGCGGTGGCGGACCGCGTGAAGCGGATCTTGCAGCGGTACCGCGAACTGCAAGACATCATCGCCATCCTCGGCGTCGAAGAACTGAGCGAAGAGGACAAGAAGGTTGTGGAGCGGGCGCGCCGCATCGAGCGGTTCCTGAGCCAGCCGTTCTATGTGGCGGAGCCGTTCACCGGGAAGTCCGGCAACTTCACCACCCTCGAAGACACGATCCGCAGCTTCGAGGAACTGTGCGACGGCAAGTGGGACCACATCCCCGAGAGCGCGTTCCTCTACGTGGGCAAGATCGACGAAGTAGGCGCCGCGAAGTAAGTGGGTCGGAGTCACAGGGCGAGGAGCGGTTCGTTCGCTCCCGCCGCTTGTGAGTTCCGCACCCCTCACCCCTCACTCCCCCACTGTGCTCTCATGGCCGAACCGACTTCGCGCAACCTCAAGGTGGTTGTCGTTACGCCCGAGAAGGCCGTACTCGACGACACCGCAGACATGGTCATCCTGCCGATGATCGACGGAGAGCTGGGTGTACAGCCGAGCCGCTCGCCGCTCATCGGGCGGCTCGGAGCGGGCGAGCTGCGTCTCGTCACTGGCTCCACAACGAAGCGTTTCTTCGTTGAAGCCGGCTTCGTCCAGGTCCGGCTGAACGTGGTCACCGTGCTGACCGCCAGTGCGAAGGCCGCAGCGGCGATCACCGCCGAAATGGTAACGGCCGCCGCGAACGAGGCCGCCGCTCTGCCGAGTTCCACCGCGATCGAACGGGCAAACAAGGCAAAAGCCCTCGACCGCGCCGCCGGACTCAAGAAAGTGGCAGGCAAGACCACATCCGCCTGATACTGCCGCAGCAGTAACACA
Organism: Gemmata algarum; assembly: GCF_034097035.1. Classification (NCBI taxonomy): domain Bacteria; kingdom Pseudomonadati; phylum Planctomycetota; class Planctomycetia; order Gemmatales; family Gemmataceae; genus Gemmata; species Gemmata algarum. The sequence goes on along the minus strand of NZ_JAXBLV010000013.1, from coordinate 47,150 downwards.
CGCGAAGCGACCGCCATCGGTCGCTTCGCGTTTTTCATTCCCAGAATTCGTTCCATCTCGTTCCGAATGCCTTCTTCAGGCGCTCAAGGTACTCATAGGTCTTCACCTTCACCATCCACACGTCCTCACCGCCCGGCCCTCCCTTACACACAACGCCCTCCGCCAAACCGTACTTCCCTTCACGAACCGCTTCGAGGAACGTGCCGGTCAACTTCCCCTCATAAACGACGCGAGGCGTCGGCAGGTGACCGAAGTCGGTCACGAATGTCTTCGGTACAGCAAACCCGTATCCCTCCGCCCAAACGTCGAACAGGACGAGCCGTTTCGGATCGTCGGGCTTGTGTGCGCCTGCAAACGAGTTCGGCCCCAGAAACTCGGTGAACACCTTCACTGTGATAAAGGAGGCGTAGTTCGGGTGCTCCCGCAAAAGTGTGTCGAGCGGTTCGGCGAGTGTGTTGATGAACGCCGGCGCGGCCTCTTCCAGTCCCGGGTGCGCGAGGTTGAATGCGGCGATGCCGTCGGGTGTCAGGTTGAACTCGTCGCGACGTGTGCCGAAGGCGTGCCAGCCGAAGTCGCGTTCCCAGCACCAATGCAGGTTGGTGCCGTCGAGTTTCTCGAACGCGACACACCGATCATTCGGGGCCGCTGCGCTGCCGGGAATTTTCGGGTAGTGCAACATGGTGCCCAGGAGACACTCTGGCACCACGAAGGGTTCAACTTCCTTCGCTACGTTCGCACGTTTACCCACGTTCCACGTGGAACATTTTACAATCGGCAAATGCACGAACCCCGCGGCACGAGCCACGGGGTTCGGAGTTGACGGCGTTAACTTCTCTTCCTGTGGCGCGGAGCGCTCACGGCACCGCCGACCGGTCCGCCCCCCGGACGGTCCAGGAACCACGATCGGCGGGGTTGTTCCAGACCTGGACCGTCCGGGGGGCGGACCGGTCGGAAGCGGTGCTGGAACAGCGCTCCCCGCGCGGGGTGTGAAGGCAGAAGCTCGGCTGACGCAACATCAGCCTGTCGCAGAGCGACGAGCTAAACGCCATCAACTTTTCACAGTTGTACCCGAAGCCAGTGCGAGCGCCCATGTCGGAAAGTACGCGCGATACAGATCGTAATCGAGCATCGCCGTTCCGAAGAACACCCCGTTGACGGCCTCGCGCGGGTACGAGCCGTCGGCCCGCTGGCGTGACACGAGCCACGCGGCCCCCTTTTGCACGGCCGGGTGCCCGGCCCCGACGGTCTCGCACAACGCTACAATCGCCCAACTCGTCATCGTGGCCTGCGACTCGGGGTGCTCGACGTACTCCTGCCGAAGACAACCGTGGTAGTCCTCCCCCCAGCCGCCGTCTCGCTTTTGGGTAGCGAGGAGCCAGCCCGCGGTCCGCTGAAGTGCCCGGTGGGAGGGCGCGTACCCAGCGGCCCGCAGCCCGCGCACCGCGTGGAACGTTCCGTAGGTGAGGTACACCCCCCACGCCCCGGGGAACGCGCCGTCCGGGCGCTGCCGGCTCAAGAGGAAGCGGGCGCCGCGGTTCATCGCCCGGCTGATCCGCCCGGCCGCGTGGTGCGGGATCGCTTTCCGGAACCGTCCGAGCGCCACCAAGCACGACCCCGTGCATTCGATGTATGACTGGTCCGTCATGCAGCGGGTGAACATCTCCGACGGGTTCATCCGTTCGAGCCAGCGCGGGCTGCGAGCGCGTTCGTAGGAGCCGAACCCGCCGTCCCGGTTCTGGCGCGTCAGTATGAACTCGGCGGCCTGGATCAGCCGGGCGTCCGGGATGCGTTCCTCGGGCGCCGTGCCTTGCGCGGGCGCACTCAGAACGGCCGCGAGCGCTTCCGCGGTGCAGTCGCTCACCGGCCACGCGTGCCCCCCGTCGCCAAGGCACCAGCCGCCGCGGGCGGTGTCCGGAAACGACGGATCGCGCCCCGCGACCGACTTCGACATCTGGTGCGCGGCCAGGAACCGGTAGCCTCGATGGACCGCGTCCCGGTTCGCGGAGGCCACCGCCGGGTTCGCCAGTAGCGCCTCAAGCGCGAACCCCGTGTCCCAGGTGCGTGTGCGGCCCCCGGAGTACCGCAGCCCGCGCTCGGGGTCGTCGAAACGATAGAACTCGAACCCGCTGACGCACTTGGCGATCACCTCGCGGTCCGCGCCGCGTGCGAACAGCGCGAGCACGTTGAGCGTGCCGTTCACCGGCGACAGGGTGAGGTGACCGGTCGCGTCGAGGTCCAGGTCGATCAGGTCCGCGCACCGCTTGAGTGCGGCGCGGCGCAGCCCGGGCAGCGCAACGCGATCGTACCAGCCCATCACACGCTCGGCGGCCCGAATGAGCAGGTTCGGCGGCTCGAAGGCGTCGGTTTCGGCGAGGCGGTAGCGGTACTGGCGGAACGACTCGGGCACCACCAGCGGACCGTACAACTCGCGTTCCAGATCCGCGCGAAGCGGGCCGAGGTCGAACGTCGCGTGCGCGCCCTGGAGCAGCGACATCGCCAGGTACACGTACCGCGTGTGGCAGTAAAAGCGGACCGGATGGACGGGGAACGCTTTGGGCAGCAGCGCGAGTTCGGGGAGCAGCGGGCGCAGCCCGTCGCGGCCGTACAGTCCGAGCAACGTGAGCCAAAACTTCCCCCACGTCGGCGCGGACAACACCCCGCCCGGCTGCGCGTGAAGCCATTCCCGCGCCTTCGCGGTGACGGCGTGCTCCGCACTCACACCGAGGCACCGCGCCGCGACGTACACGAGCGTGGTGACGAAAACCGAACCGGGGTGTTCGGGGTGCAAGCCGAATGCGCCGTTCGGCAGTTGGGAGAACTCGAAGTGGCGGATGATCTTGGCCGCGTCGGCGTCCGAGAAGGGCATCCCGACAACGTGCCGCGTGATCGCGACTTGTGCCGTGACGACCGGGCACCAGATCATCTCGCCTTCCCAACACCCGGCGGGCTGCTGGGTCTCGGTCAGGCGCGCGGCCGCGCGGGCAGTGGGATCGTGCGGCATCAGACGGCATCAGTTTGTAAGAGCCTCGCGGGCGAACCATCCGGCCCAGCTCGCAAATCCGGCAACGGCCCCCGCCGTGTACGCCACCGGTCGGCGTGCGGCGCCGGACACCACTTGGCGCGACGCCGCAACTAGCAGGCGTGCGAACGTCACCCCCAGCGCCGCGCGCCGGGTCTCGCGAACCGCCAGCAGTCGCATCGTGTCGTGCCGCGCGGCGGCCGACGTGCGCCAGGTGTGGTACACCGCCTCGCGTAACTCGGTACTCCCCGCGTCGGCACCAACGAACAGGTCGTAAAGCCCCATCGAGAGCAGTTCTGGCACGCGCCCGCCGGCACGCCGTACGCTCGCGTATTCTTCCACAGAGCCGGCCCCCGACAGCGCCACCGCGTCGAGGAACCCCACCGACATTCCAACGGCGCAGAGGGGGTGGCAGTGGCCCACGGCGTCCCCGACGAGCGCGACGCCCTTTCGGCCGTACTGCCGGCGCCGCATCCACTGGTTCGCCGCAACCGAGGGGGCGGCCTCGCCCAGCGCCCGCGCGCAGGCCTCGCGGAGCGGAACCGGGATGCTGTTTTGGTACGCCGCGAGCAGTTCGGTCGGGTTCCGCACCAACGCCACCCGATCCGCCGGCACGTCGAAACACATGCGGGCCTGCCGCTCGTTCACGCGGAACGCCAGCACCGGCCCCGGCCCGCCCAGGAACACGTTCCCGTACCCATCAAATGGCAGCGAGCGGGCGTCGATGAGTACGCCGAGCATGTACGACACCGGGCGCGAGCCGCCTTCGTACCCAAGTGATTGCCGCACCACCGATTGCCGCCCGTCGGCCCCAACGACCAGCCCCGCCGCGACTTCAACGGTTCGCTTGCGGTCCGCGCTCGTCGTGGTGAGGGTGCCGCGGCTCACGGCCGTGGCCCGGTAGCCGGAAAGCGCGGTTATGCCGGGTGTGCGTTCGACGACTTTCTGAACCGCCTCGATGATGAGGTGGTGCTGGCACCCGATCCCGCGCTCGCCGCCCACGTAGGGGAGTACGATCGGATCGGAGCCTTTGGGGAAGATGGCGAACCCGTGTCCGGCGGCGTGCGGGATGCGGTCTCGCTCGAAATCCACACCGAGGTCGGAGAGTATCCCGGCCCCGGTGGGGTGCAGCCACTCGCCGCCGAGCCGGTGGGACTGCGCGTTCGCATCGATCAGGCACACACGGGCACCGGCCCGGGCGAACGCGAGGGCCGTGACACACCCGACCGGGCCGCCGCCAACGACCGCCACGTCCGCCGTCAGGTGCGAGGGAAAGAGTCCGAGACCGGACGAGCCATGAGGACGCATGAGACCAGCCGTGGTCGCTGTGAGGAGCGCGCCGCGCCTGAGACGGGCGTATGGTTGATATCTTATCGCATCCCGCGCGGCAGACCACAAGACCAAGCCTTCCGCGTCGGGCCATGCCCACAAGCCGGATCGCCCTTGCGACAGCCGTGCGGCCGGCTAAATAGCCCGCCCCCAGAATATGGTTGGTGGAGAGGACGATTCGGCTCCTGTCTTACGTGTCCATTCGGGCCATGAAAACGATAATAATGGTCCCAATCACACCCATCGCAGCCGCACCGCATCCAACGACCGCGCCGCAGATGACCCGGGCTCCGCTGATGTTCCTCGTACCAATCAATTCCATCCACTTCGCGCCGGCCGGGCTTGTCAGAAAGGAGCGAGGGGCGAGCAAGCAGCCCAGCGCGAGGCCGGTGAATAAGTAGAGGAGTGCTGGCAGCAGCGACAGCATCGTCCCGAACAAGGCCCTGAGAGCGGCGTCCGTGACTGTCGTGCCGTGCGCCCAAGCGGCCACACACCCGGCCAGAATTGGAACCCCAAGGCACCCGAACAGAAACGTGCCGAGGGTCACCCTCAGTATCTGCCGGTAGCTCCGGCGGAGCGCCGCCGCGTGACTCGGGTCGGCTTGGTTGATCGCGCCGCTCGCCGCCGCCACGAATTTCTGGGAGCCTTGACCGAACTGGTACAAGAGGCGGATCAGGCGGATCAGGCCGAGGATACTATCCATCCGGATGCCTCCTTCGTCGAACCCGTGACGCACTTGACCGCGGCATCATCACGGATTCACCGTCGTGCGGCAATCACGTTTTGTTCAAAATGGCGTCGATTCAGTCTGCCACCGCCCGGCTGCCCGAGCGCACGCGCGCACCAAGCCACCACGGAAATGCCGAGTAAAGTCGCTACCAAATACGTCTCGCGCATCGTTTTCGCTCGGTGCGGGCGAGTCGGTTTCGCGAGACCAGCCCGCACGGTCTTGCCCAACGAGGGCACCCGGGCGCGGGGCGGTCGCGAGTCAACGGGCGCCGACGTGATCGAGCCGATAACCTTCGCTCGATGCCGTTTGCGTGAAGGCGAGTACGATAGGTGGCGGATTCCCTCACCCTGCACGAGAGGAAAAGCCGTGCGCCTCCCTTCCCGGAACAGCTTCCTCGTCGCCACCGTGGCGGCCGTCGCTCTCACGGCCGGCTGCGGCAAAAAAGCCCCGGCCCCGTCCCGGACCGAGAACGCGGGTGGCGCCGGCGTCACGCCGGCGCCACCCGTCACGCCGGCGGCCGGCGTGACGCCGGCACCCGCAGAGCCGAACGCGGCCCTGTACGGCCCCGAGCTCGGCGAGGCGTTTCTGCCGGCCGACGCCTCGACCGCCCCGTTGCGGCCGCGGAAAACCGACACCGTCTACAAGCTGTCCAACCCCCGCATCGGCACCCCGAAGCCGACCCGGTTCGGCCCGCGGCCCGGCAGCGGGCAGGCCCTCATGCTGGACTGGGAAAAGGTGGCCGACGGTCCCAACGGCGGCATGACGGTCGTCATCCGCTTGGCCACCGGCAAGGACATGCGCGTTCCGATCCAGTCACCCGGCGGGGATCGGGCCGGGACGATCGAGATGGAAGTCGCCTACCGCGGGCCGTGGACCGGGGAGTTGCCGAAGGACGCCGAGTTGTACGTCATTCGGGAGGAGCACGGGTACGGGGTCGCGTTCCGCAAGACGTTCAAGGTGTCCAACTCGGTGATCCTCGGGACGACCAGGTTCCCGATCACGGCCGCCCGGGCGTGGACGGCCGAGGAGACGGCCAAGCTCAGGACCCCGCCGCCCGCGCCCCCAAAGGAGCTGTGGGCCAGCCCCGGCACCGGCGAGGAGACGGAGTTGGCCGGCATCCCGGAGCCGCACAAGTTCAAGCGGTGGACCGTGGACGGCGGCAAGCCAATCGTCGGGTTCGACTACTCGGTCGGCGGGTGGGACGGCGAGAGCTGCCTGGGCGGCCTGTGGCCGCTGTTCGACCGGGACTGGCCGGATCACGGCCAGCAGCGGGTGATGGCCCGGCCGGGGTACGCGGTCGGCGGGCTGACCGTGAAGTCGAACAAGTTCGTGGACGGCATTCGCGTGACGTTCATGAGAGTCAAGCCGGACGGCCGGCTCGACCCGGCGGACAAGTACGAGAGCCCCTGGTGCGGCCCACATGGGAGCGGCAAAAAGGAAACCAAGCTCGGCGGCGACGGCCGAGCGGTGATCGGTCTGATCACTGACAAGGCGGCTGTCCTCCACGCGGTCGGGCTGGTGGTGCAATAGCGGACCGGAGGCGCGAGTGCTTGCACCGGCGCCCCCGACCCGCGCGGCGCCCGCGGCTCGAGGGTAACCGAGCTCGGGCCGGGCGCGAAGGGGTATCGGCGCCACCGAATCGGTCATCAGCCCCTCCCGTCGGCGCGTCGCGGCCCGAGTGTACCGCCGGGCCGTGAGCGAAGCACGTCGTCAAGCGGGCCACGCTCCCGACAGATGCGTCCGACCGGTTACTTACCCTCGCCTTGTTTGAGCACGTGGGTCCGATCGGCTTCCAGGTTCGTCCACGTCTCGGCGCCCGCCGCTTTTCCGGGCCAGCGCACCGTTACCCGATCGGCCGTTGTGAGCGAACCGAGCCCGACCGTCAGCACGAGTTCCGACTGGCTCAGATACCCGCGCCCGCCGGAGATCTGGCGCTGAAGCTTCTGCCCGCCGGCTTCAACGGTTACCTGCGCGCCGATCGCCGACCGGTTCGATTTTGCCCCGTCGCCGCGCAGGTCCAGCCGGACGAAGTGGTTCGCCTTCGGCGCGTCGTTGCGGAGCACGCGGGCCTCACCGCCGTTGGCGGCCAGCACCAGATCCAGGTCGCCGTCGCCGTCGAGGTCCGCGACCGCGCACCCGCGCCCGACCTGGGGTTTGAACAGCGCCGCCCCGGCCCGGTCCGCCCCGACCGGCTCAAAATAGCAGTGCGCGTCCCCCGTGTTCCAGTAGAGCTGGACGGGCTGCGCGTGGGTCTGGGTCGCTTTGATCACGCCGATTTCGGGCTCGATGTGCCCGTTGCACACCAACAGGTCCTGGCGGCCGTCGTTGTCGTAGTCGAAGAACAGGGTGCCGAACTTCAGCGCGGTGCGGCTCGGGCCGATGAGCCCGACGCCTTGCGCCACGTCCGAGAACGCGAGCCGATTGCGGTCCTTCTCCAGGAAGGTGAGCGGTTCGTCCGTGAAGTTGGCCACGACGGCCGCCACGCGCCCCGGGGCGAACTCGGCCCAATCGATACCCATCCCGGCTCGCGCGACACCGTTATCGGCGTAGGCCGCACCGAGCGGGTAGCCCTGCTCCTCAAATTTCCGCGTGCCGTCCGGGTTCGGCACGTTGTGGAAGAAGAAGTTGCGCACCGAATCGTTCGCGACGAGCAGATCGGGCCAGCCGTCGCCGTCGGGGTCGCACAGCACCACGCCGAGCGCCTTCCCGACGGGGCGCACGCGCGCGCTCGCGTCGGTCCCTTCCTTCTCGGTGACCTGCACACCGACCTTCGCGGACACGTCCTCGAACCGCTTGCCGTCCACGTTGCGGTACAGCGCGCACAAGGAGCCGTCGAAGTCGCGGGGTTGCACGAAGGTGCGCCGGCCGCCCTCCAGGGTCGAGTTGATGCTGCGGTCGATGGCGGGCGACCACGTCACGTAGTGGCACACGAACAGGTCGAGCTTGCCGTCGCCGTCGTAATCGACGAAGGTGGCCGACGAGCCGAACGGGATCGGCGGCTTCCACGCCAGGAACTCGTCCCGGCTCACGTTCGGCAGCTCGCCCGCCCCGCCGACGCCCGCCGCGTCGGTCACATCGGCAAACGTCTTCCCGCCCACGTTGCGGAACAGGTGGTGCTTGCCCACGCACGACACGAACACGTCCGCGAACCCGTCGTTGTCGAAATCGCCGACCGCTACGCCCATCCCGTACATCACTTTGTCCAACCCGACCCGCGCGGTCACGTCTTCGAACGCGAACCCGCCCGTGTTACGAAAGAGCCTCAGCGTGGGGGCCGCGGCGGGCGCATCGAACCCGGGCCAGGTGCGGCCGTTCACGAAGAGAATGTCGGGTTTGCCGTCGTTGTCGTAGTCGAAACACGCCACCCCGCCGCCCATCGTTTCGGGCAGCAGCTTGTGCCCCGAGTACCCGGCGTGGTGGCGGAACCGCACGCCGCTCGCGTCCGTTACGTCCGTGAAGGTAATCGCGGGCACGTTCACGGTCGCCGTGCGTGCCCGCGGCGCGTCGGGGGTGATCTGCGTCCGCTCGGCCTTTGGCGCGTTTAGCCAGCGGACGACAAAGAACCCGCCGGTGCCGGTCACGGCAACAGCAATCAGAACTAAAAGGAGATAGGGTCGCTTCATGTGGAGAATTTTCTGAAAGAACGTCTCCCCGCTCCTCACTCGGACGTGAGGAGCGGGGAGACGTTCCGCGGGTTCGCTCATTTCGCCGGCGGCAGTTCGCCGGACTTCACGATTGCGTCACGGTGGGCCGGCGTGGTCGGGTAGATGACGCGATCGCCGGCGGCGTAGTTCGCCGCGGGGTTCTTCGCCCGGTAGATGCGCGTCGCCGTCGAGCGGGCGATCTCGTCGGGCTTGTAGATCGCGTGGGACTCGCGGTGCAGCTTCGCCAGCGCAGCGGCGAGCGCGGCCCGCACCTCGGCGTCGGCCTCGGCGTGGAAGGCGGCCCGCAGTTTTTCGAGCGCTTCGCGCACCGTGGCGAGCTTCGGGGCCGGCAGTTGCGGCACCGCCGCCGCTACATTCGCGCCCGCGGCGACGCGCCGGGGCGCCGGCTGCTTCGGGTCGGTCGAGGCCGCGACCTCGCCCAGCGCCCACCCCGGTGTAACGGTTACCGCCGGTTGCGCCGTCAGTTCGCCGCCGAGTTCGCCGTAAGCGAGCGCGAGCAGGTCGTGCGCGGCCACGTCCTCGGCTTCGAGCGCCAGCACCCGTTCCGCCGCCTTGATCGCGCGGACGAGGTACGCGCGGCGCGCCTCCGACCCCGGCTCCTCGGACGTGCGCCGCTTGAACAGCCAGTTGGCGAGCGTGTTCCAGACGACGTAGTCTTTCGTGAAGTCGAACCCCCGGTCGCGCGGCTGGGCGGCCGGGTCGAGGAGCTTCTCCACGTCCGCGATGACGGCGTCGAAGTGCTCCTTGCGGCTCGCGTTCTGGTTGTTCACCAGCGCGGTGAACCACGCCCGCGACCACGGCGCCGCCGGCGGGTCGCATTTTCCGGCCGCGTCCAGTGCCCGCGCCGCCTCGTCGAACCGCCCTTCCTCGATGTAAACACGGGCCAAGTTCAGATGCCCTTGCGCCACGGCGTCGCCGCCGAGCGTCGTGAGCGTTTTGAACGCCGCCTCGGCCTGCTTGAAGTGCCCCCGCTTCCCTCCCCCTTCGAGCAGGCACGCGATGCCGTAATCGTTCCACCGCTGCCACGCCGGCTTGACCGGCGACGCCTGCTCCGGGGCGCCACCACGGCCCTCAACCGGGAGCGTCACCGCGTCCTCACATAGGTCAACGATCGGGAGCTTCGGCGGCTCCTTCCCGCCGTGAACGAGCTTCATGTACTCGTAGTCGAACTTGCGGTACCGCACCCTCGCGGTCAGCTCGATCGGCCCCGGGACGTTCTCGGGCACGTCGATGCGGTAGTGCATCACCGCCGCGGCGCCCGGCGGGATCTGCTTGTCGTACAGCGGGGTGAAGATGTCCTGCGGGTTGCGGCGGTTGACCCGGTTCCCGTCGCGGTCGAGCATGTGGACGTTGATGTAGTGCGCCCACCGGTCCACCTCGCCGGTCTCGTTCGGCCCCGCCAGCGCGCCGTTGCGAGCGATTTCGACGCCGCCAGCGGTGGCGCGGAAGTCGACCCAGATCTCGTTGGAGTCCACCGTGCCCTGCGAGAAGTGGTGCCCGAGCCCGAGGGTCCGCACCACCACCTCCACCGTGTACGTTTTGCCCGGCTTCAGCGCGGGCAGTTGGGGGCGCAGCGGCGCGACCAGCGCCGCCGGGTCGAGCGCGTTGCCGCCCTTCACGCCGAAGATGTCCACGCGGACCTTTTTGTCGCTCCCGTCCGCCGCCGTGCCGCGCAGGTACTTCGCGTGCATGTCGATGGTCTGCTGGAAGCCGTCCGCGTGTTGCGCGTAGCGCGGCTCCTCTTTCAAAAGCGTGAACAGCCCGGTGTTGGAGCCCGGGAACCGGTGGTTGTGAACCTTCCGGGTGCCCGAGTTGTCGAAGTCCTTCGCGCCGAAGTCCGCGCTGGGCTTCACCGGCATGTGGCACGCGGCACAATTTTCCTTCGCCTGCGGCGGGTAATAGAAGCTCCGCACCCCGCGCCCCGAGACGCCGCTCAGGAGGTACGAGTCGTAGTGGTTCTGCCCGCGCAGGAACTCCTTGTAGTGGTTGAGTTCCACGGGCAACGACACTTTGTGGCAGGTGGAGCAGAACTCCGCCGTCTTGTGGAACGGCTTGAGGAAGGTCTGCTTGTGGAAGTCCGGCTTGGCCTTCACCATCTGGTTGTTGACCCACTGCAACAGCGGGTTGGTGCTCTGCGCGAACGGGTAGTGCGGCGGCTCCTCGATGGTGTACGCGCCGTTGCCGAAGGTGCCGTTCACGTGCGTGATCGCGTGGCACACCGTACACGTGATGCCGGCGTGCGCGGTCCGGTCGTTCACGTCGTCGTAGTTGGGGTCGTCGAACGCCCCGCTCACGAACGGAACGATGTCGTGGCACCCGGCGCACCAGCGCGAGGACTTCACCGTCCCGTCCTTCTCCAGCCCCACCTTGCGCGTCTCGCGGACGCTGAACAGGTACGCCGGGTTGTTGAACGAGCTGAACTTGTGCGCGGAGTGGAAGTGGTCGTTCGCCACGTCCTGGTGACACTTCGCGCAGTAGCTGTCCATCATCAGCACGTCCGCGGAGATGAACTTCCCGTCGGCGGTGCGGGTCATCGACGGCTCGAAGTACTGCGCGCCCTCCTTCGGCCCCTCGCGGAACCACGTGCGCGGGTCCTGGGCGTGCATCACGACCATCACGCCGGTGAACGCCACGGCGGCGCCCCCCCACGCCTTCGCGAGCCGCCACTTGATCGGCGGCCCGGCGCGGCGGTGCGCCACGTAGGCCCACACCGCCCCCGCCGGCAGCGCGATGTGGAGCCAGTACGCCACCGCGCGCGAGGCCGAGCCCGTCGGCAGTTGGGGCAGCCCGTCCAGTTGCACGAGCGCGAACCCGGACACACACACCAGCAGCCCGAGTGCGAAGAGCAGCACCCCGAGCCGCACCGCCACGCGGTTCTCGCGCTTCCGGGCGGTGACCCAGTGGTACGCGCCGAACGCCACGAACGGGAACGTGCCCAGCACCCCCACGGCGATGTGCGCGAGGAACACCCACAAGCCGAACGGGGTAGTATAGCTCTGCGGCGCCCGGACGTAGTTCAACACTGACACCGCGGCGAGGTACACGCCCGTGGCGCCGAGGAACGCGAACGTGCCGAACACGACCAGCAGCAGCACGCGGAGCTTCGGCCCGATCGCGGGCTGGTACGGTCGGAACGGTTTCACCGCCCGCCGTACAACGACGACCGGCGTCTCGGCGGGTGCGGGAGAGGTATCCATCGTGCGAGCCCGTTTGTAGACCTACGCGAGCCAAGGTAACGATACCGCAGAGCGAACCGACGAAGGAGGCCGACCGTGAGCCGCGACTTCATCCCGCGATACTGGGCGGCGGCGTGCCAGACCGACTTCCCGAACCCCGCCGACCGGTCCGCGATCCCACAGCGGGTCGATCACATGCTCGGCATGATCGACCGCGCCGTAGTCGGGTACCGCCCGTTCGGCGACGTGAAGTTACTCGTGTTCCCCGAGTTCGCGCACGCCGCGCCCGTCTACGCGACCGTTGAAGAGCTCGCCGACCGGCTCGCGCTCCCCGTCCCGAACGAGCACACCGACCGCTACCACCGGAAGGCCCGGGAGCTGGGCGTGTACGTCCAGACCGGGAGCTTTCTGGAGGCCGACCCGCGGCACCCCGGCTGCGTGTTCAACACCACCTGCCTCATCGGCCCGGAGGGGCTGCTGTACAAGTACCGCAAGGTCCACGTGTGGCTACCCTGGGAGGTCCACGCCAGCCCGCACGACCTCCCCGGTTACGCCGAGCCCGTGTTCCCGGTCGCGGAGACCGAGATCGGGATTCTGGGGTGCGCCATCTGCTACGACTGGCTGTTCCCGGAAGCCATTCGCGAGCTGGCGCTGCAAGGGGCCGACGTCCTGATCCGCGTCTCGGCGTACATGGACCCGTGGGGGGCGACCGCGCCGATGGACTGGTGGACCGTCGTGAACCGGTGCCGCGCGCTCGAGAACCTCGCGTACGTGGTGGCGGCGAACCAGGGGGCGAGCGCGAGCCACTACCCGCCGTTCTCGTGGCCCGGCGGGAGCATGGTCGTTGACTACGACGGCCGCCTGCTCGCTCAGGCCGATCCCGGCCCGGGCGAGAAGATCGTCGTCGCCCCGATCGACCTCGCGGCCCTGCGCGCCGAGCGCGAGCGGCGCAGCGGGCACCACATGCTGGCCCACCGGCGCACAGAAGCCTACGCCCACGCGCTCCGGCCGGCCTACCCGACGGGCGCCGCCGCGGGCGGGCCGATCACGCTCGCGGGCAACGACGCCCGCACCCGCGAAGCGAAGGAGCGGCTGAAGCGCGGGTAGCCGCCCCCGGCCCGGGGCCGCCTCACTTGTCCAGCGGGAGCCGAGCCGTCTCGGTCACGCGGTCGAAGAAGGCCGCGTTGCAGGTGTGGTACACCAGCTCGGCCACCTCCGCGTCCCGGAACGACTTGCGGCACCGCTCCACCATCGCGTCGGTCACCTGCCACGGGGCCGCGGTCAACGTCTCCGCCAGCGCCAGCGCCGCCTGTTCGGCTTCGGTCAGGTGCTTGCGGTCGCCGTCCAGCTTCCAGATCTCGTCCTCACTCACCCCGGCCTTGAGCAGACGGCCGTGGGCGACCGCCAGCGCGTACCAGGCGCGATCCTGACGGGCGGCCACCCACGCGACCTGCGCCTTCAGCTTCGCGCTCAGCGTGCCCTTCTCGGTCGCGGCCTTCAGCCCCGCGATGCGCCCCTTCGTCGATTTCGGGAAGTTCGCGAGCAGCGCCACCCAGTTCGGCGCGGCCCCGTCGGTCCACACCTCCGCGACCGCTTTGGCGTCGGCCAGCGGGAGAACGGCGGCGCGCTTCTCCTTCCACAGCGCTTCCACCTTGTCGCGCGCCTCCAGCGGCGGGCGGGCGGCCAGTTTCACCGGCGCGACGCGGGTCTCCTGCTTCGCGTACTTGTCCGAGGTCGGCGTCTTGAAGGTGCTGAAGTCGGCCTTCGCGCCTTCCTTCTTGAAGCGAGCGCCGTCGTCCTCGCCGGGGATGTTGAGGCCGTCGGTCCAGCGGTTAGTGGAATTGTACCCGGCCACGGTGACCAGAATCTCGGTCACCTGCGCCGCGGTGTAGTGCTTCTTGAGTTCGTCCACGTCCGCTGCGGTGACCAGGTGCGGGGCGTGGGTCAGCTTCTTGGTGAACGCGTAGGCCGCGCGCTCCTTGGGGGGCGCGGCGAGCCAGTCGCTGTCGAGGGCGGCGATGTCGTCGTCCGACACGCCCGCGCCGAGCAGCTTGTACTCCTGGTGCCCCAGGCAGTAGTAGCAGTTGTTCGCCCGGGACGTGATCCAGAACAGTTTGACCTTGAAGGTGTTGTCGAGCGTCATCGCGGGGTCGGGGTCGCGGCTGAAGCCCGAGTCGCGCAGGTCCGGCGGCAGGTAGTACGCGCGGAAGGCTCCGTTGTTCACGCGGGCGAGCGGGTTGTTCGCGTCGGCCGGCGGGAGCGGCAGGCGCGGCTTCGCCTTCTTGTGCCCCTCGAGCAGTTCCTTTTCGGCGTCGCGGGTCGCCCCGACCGGCTTCGAGGTCTCCTGAACCGCGGGGTCGGCCGCGGGCGCGGCGATGAGTAGCGCGAGCGTGAGAGAGGTCATGGCTGGCGGTCCTCTTTCGTGATTGCGAGCCTGGGCTCGGTGACCACCGTGTAGGCCACCTTCTTGGCGCGGGTCTTGGCCGCGTCCTTGTCCGCGAGCGTGAGAGAAACGGTGTAGCTGTACCCGGTGCCCTTGGGCAGCCCGTCGCCCTCGATCTTGTAATCCGCGAGCTTGCTGCGGTTGATGTCGTCGTCGACGAACAGCACCGGCGGCGAGCCGGCCGCGAGGTCCTGCGGGGTCTTCCCCGCCTTCCAGGCGTCGAGCGCGCCCACGAGCGCGGCACGCGACGACTCCGGGGTGGCGGCCATCGGGAGCGGCTTCGGGTCGCCGCACCCGGTGACGGCCAACGCAACGGCCAACAGCGAAAGACGGGTGTTCATGGGAGCGCCACCACCTCGCCGCCGCTCATGGACCCCATCGCGCGCCAGGTCGCGAGCGGGATCGAGTTGGCCACGAACCGCACGCTGCCGTCGCACAGCGCGACGTTCACCCCGCCGGTGTGCTGGCTCCGGGCGGCCGTGCCGATGCGCCCGCTCGGGTACATGCACGAGCGCGAGTTCGGCGGCCCGACGTGGAAGTAGATGGTGTTCGAGTGGTAGCCGTAGATCCACGGCGCGCCCACATCGGCCATGCCGTTCACCTGGGCCATCTCGGCGGGCGTGAGTGCCTCGCACATGGCGTAGGCCTCGTCGGCGTTGTTCGGGTACTTGGCCCCGATGTTGGACGTTTGCCCGAGCCGGAACGTATTGCTCGGCGACACCACCCCGGCGTTGAAGCTCCCGGTCTGGTGCTCGCTGGCCATCGCGGTGTTGCTCGTGCCGTCGCTGATGGACGTGAGCTTGGTCGCGCTGTTGAGGCAGAACGGCCCGTCCGGCCCCGGCATCCCGGCGTTGGGAGCGGCGGTCGTCGGCAGCCCCCACAGCACCTGGCTCCCCTGGTTCACCCGGTAGTTGGTAGGCGCCCACGCCGCGGGGAACGACGCGTTCGGGTCCGACGGGCACACGAACGACTTGACCTTACTCCCGGCCGCGGTGACGTTACCAGCAGGGGTCCCGGACGGGTGCGCCGGGCTGTACGAAACGCTGAAGTCGATCAGCTTGTAAACGTTGTCCTGCTCCATGTACGGCAGGATGTATGCGTGGGCGGAAAAGCTGTTGGCGTCGCGCCCCGGGGGCAGCGTGCCCCGGGCGTCGTGGTACGAGTGCAGCGCGATGGCGAACTGTTTCAGGTTGTTCTGGCAGCTCATGCGGGCCGCCGCCTCGCGCACCTTCTGAACGGCGGGCAGCAACAAACCGATCAGAATGGCGATGATCGCGATAACGACAAGCAGCTCGATCAGAGTAAAGCCGGAGGTCCGGCCGGTCGAACGGGCCATGAAACGATCCCCTCGCGAATGAGTCAAATGAGTGCGTCGGCCGCCCATGTGAGAGCGCGCGAACGGGTCGCGCGTGATCCGCGCGTTTGACGTCAGGTGATTCGGCTTCGGGTGCGCGCAGCACGGCCGCGCGATCCGATCAGCCGATTCGCGGGGGGTGGAAAATGGCGCCGGCCCGACGAACGGGCCGCGGAGATGTGGAATCGTGGTCGCGCGCGTGTCGCGCGCCGTCGGGCTCCGGACCACAGAAGCCCTTGACCAGGTCTTTCACCTCGACCGGCGGGGTTGTGGTCTGCGGAACCGGCAGGCCCTTCTCAACGGGCGCGCCAGAGCAGTTCGGCCCCTGGCACGGCTTCGGCGCGGGCGGAACGGCGGGTTCGGCTTGCGGCGCCGTGACCGGTTCCGCCTCGACCAGCGCGTATGGGTTCCCGGAATGGCCGCCGCACCCGGCTTCGGCCCGGGTCGGTGTCTGACAAGCGACCACCATAACGGCAGCCACCCACCAGCATCGGCGGAGGGAGGAGAGGGAATCCATAGTGGGCGCCAAAACGACGAATCGTCTTGAAGATATTCGCACCCAAGGTCCGACGCAACAAGAAAACCGAACAGGTAGCTTCGCAGCTTCTCTCCAACCGCCTGCTGGAGCAACGGACCGCAACGAACGAGCAGAGCCCAAAACCAAAAAGCCCCGGCCCGGCCGACCGCATCGCGCGATCGGCCGGGCCGTGAATCTGCCGGTTGGCCGTTACCGCTGTTCCGGCAAAGGAACGCTTCGCGCGCTTCAGTTCCCGCCGACCGGTTCGCCCTTGGCCGCAACCGTCAGAACCTCCAGGGCGTCAACGTTGCCGCTGTTGCTAGCACCCCCGAGCAGCACCACGCGGTCCGTGCCGAACGGCACCAGCCGCGCGACCATGCGGCCCTTCGCGGCGGCGCCCACCTTCTCCCACTTGTCCCCGGCGTCGGTGAGCCGGTACAGCGCGCCCGAGGAGGTGCTCATGACGAGTTTCCCGCCGGCGGTGCAGGCGGCCGGCGAGAACGCCGTTCGATCGGTACCGGGGAACTCCGGCCCGGTGCTCCATTTACCGGTTTCGACATCGAGCACGTCCACCTTCCGGTCGGTGCCTTCGGCGCCCAGCCCGGCGAGCACGTACACCTTGTTGCCGACCGCCGCTGCGGTCAGGGCGCGGCGTTTGAACGGCTGCGGAACCGACTTCCATTCCGGCTTCGCGCTCGTGAGGTCGAGGACCAAGGCCGTGTCGTGCCACACCGGCTTCTCGCCCTTCCCCCGCATCTGCCACCCGCCGACCACCACTAGCTTGTCGCCGGCAACGACCACGTCGTGCGACGAGCGGCCGGCCGGCAGCCCCGCGATCTCTTCCCACTTGCCGGTTTTCGGGTCGAACCTGGCGCACTCCGCGAGGGAGGTGTTGTCGGACGGCTCGCCGGGCGCGTTCTTCGGCTGCATCCCGCCCACGCGGTACACGCTCCCCTTGTGGGCCGCCAAGTTCACGCCCTGGAGAATGGGGCCGCCGGGCAGCTCTTCCCACTTCGTCCCGCCGTCCAGCTTGAGCCGCGAGAACGTGCCCAGCACGGACGTGGTGTCGTAGCTGTGGGTCTTACCGGCGTGCCCGCCGTACACGTACACATAGCCGTCGCACGCGATCGCGCCGAAGCTCGACACGGCCTTCGGCAGCGGCGGCAGTTGCGGCGCCTTCACCGCATCAGCTCCGGCTACATGCGCAGCGCCGGTCAGTACCGCGAGGCACAGGATTGAAGCTCGCACCATCTTGTAATTCCCTTTGCGTGGGTTGTGTCTTTTGGGAGGATATTAAGGCAACGTCGCGACTTCACCGCCGTTGCGGGAGCCGAGCGCTTTGAAGGTGTTCGCGTCGATCCCGTCGCGAAGGAACTGCACGGACCCGTCGGCCATCACGAAGTTGGCCCCGCCGCCGTGCTCGCTCCGGAACGTGCCCGTGCTGGCGCCGGCGTAAGACCCGTCCCGCAGGTTCAGACCGCCGTTCGTGCCGGTCCAGTTGTAGAAGTAGCCGTAGGCCCACACCGGCCCGTTCGTTGAAGGGACACCGGCAGGCTTGAAGTCGCACTCGCCCGCAAGCAGCGTGTTCGAAGCGCCGTCGGTGATCCCGACGATCGTGGTCGGCGAGTTCCCGCCCGGGTCGCGCTGCGATGGGTCGGCCGAATACTTGGCGTTGCGGATCGGCAGAACCACACCGTCGCACGCCTTACCCACATAAGCGCCGTAGGTGGCGTCGTAACAGGTCGCCGTACCGGAGGAGAACACGTAACTCGACGGCGCACGGTTCTCTCCCGAGCCGGCCTGCCCCAGCGCCCCGCCTTCGGTGGCACTCGGCGGGGTCATCGACGGACAGGTATACGTCGGGATTTGCATCCGCTGCAACATCGCGTTGGTGTAGCCGTCACCGTCGCTGTCGTCGGTGCTGTTTCGCGGCAGCTTCGGGTTCCACCGCCGGGCCACATTATCCTGCTCCAGGTACGGCAGGATCAGGATCCACCCGGACACGTAGCTGGCAACCTCTTCCCCCGTCTGGTAATAGCTCACCGCGTAAGGGAACTTGTTGTTGGAGTCGTGGTAGTTGTGCGCCGCGAGCCCGATCTGCTTGAGGTTGTTCTGGCACTTCATCCGCGCGGCCGCGGCGCGCACCTTCTGCACCGCGGGCAGCAACAGCCCGATCAGGATCGCGATGATCGCGATCACCACCAACAGTTCGATCAGCGTGAAACCGGCGCGAGCGGACGCGCGCCCTGCGACTCGGGACATGGGAAGCTCCGTCAGCGTCATCCCGTGCTCCGCGAATGCGGGAGCGGGACGTGGGTAGGGGAAACCTCTCCGGGGTGCCGGAGAACTCACCGACCGCGTCGCGTACGGGAGGACGGCTCAAGGCCGCGCCGACGGAAGCTAGCGGAACGGACTAGTTATGAGAACCAGTCTCAACAAGACCACTATCAGCCTAAGCCGCCCGGCGAACTCGTCAAGCCGATAGTGCAGAAAAGCGATACGGTTTCCCCGCGGGTGTTTCGCGCCGCGGCGGGCGGGAAATCGCTAAGACGATTCCGACGCCAGCTTTTCCGCACTCGCCACAAGGAGCCGTGATGAAGGGCAACCAAACGGTCATCGACGCACTCAACCGGGCGCTCACCATCGAGCTGACCGCGATCAACCAGTACTTCATTCAGTCCAGGATGTGCAAGAACTGGGGGTTCATGAAACTCGCCCACAAGCACTACGAAGAGTCCATCGGCGAGATGAAGCACGCGGACAAGATCATCGAGCGCGTGCTGTTCCTGGACGGAACGCCCGAGATCGCCCGGTACGACGTGATCCGCGTGGGAACCGATGTTAAGGAGCAGTTCGAGTACGACCTGAAGCTCGAGACCGGCGGCGTGGTCGCTTACAACGAACTCGTGGACCTGTGCATCAAGGTGAAGGACAACGGGACGCACAAGCTCGCGCTCGAGATCCTGCACGACTCCGAGGAGCACGTGGACTGGCTCGAAACGCAACTCGGGCTGATCGACAAGATCGGGCTGGAGCGCTACTTGGCCGAGCACATGTTCGGCGACGACGACGAGGCGTAAACGGCGAGGTACGCGCTCACCTCGCGGTGGCAGCAGTTGCACCCGGTCCCGGCCTCGGTCGCCCGGCGCACCTCTTTCACGGTGCGCAACCCGAGTTCGACGATCGCGCTGATAATGGTCTGCTCGGTCACCTGGAGGCACCGGCACACCACCCGGTCCGGACAGCTCCCCACGGCCGGGCACGTGCGACACGAGCCGGTGCAATCCTCGGCCTGGTTCAGCTCCATCGGCCCACGCCCCATGCTACTGAGATGCAATCTCATGGCATATTAGTTGCGCACCGATCAGCGTGCAACGTTGAAGGTGTGAAAAAGCCGGTAGTGCGGGTTCGGTCTGTTACACCGAACGCCGATTTCTCAGCACAGCCCACATCTCCGCGTTGAGGACTTCGAGTCACAAGTTATCAGGCCAGCAAGTCGCAAATCCGCAAGCAATTGCCAGCATTGAATTTGCGACTTTAACACTTTCGACGGTCGGACTTTTGACCCGAGGCCCTAAAATTCTGTCGTCCCACTCGCACTACCGGTTCGGCACATGACCCCACAACCGCCCTCACCGCCCCCCGCGGCCGGGAGCGGCGCGGTACCCGATACACCCGGCGACCGGCTCGTTCGCGCCCCGGTCGCCGAGCGGCCGGCGGTGCTTTTGGCCGTCGCCCAGGCGGTTGCGGCCCACACAGACCTCGCCGCGCTGCTCCGCGACCTGTCGCAGGCGCTCGGGCCGCACCTCCCCAGGGGATATCTCAGCTTCGCCCTGCTCGAACCGCACTCGCACGCCGGGAAGCTCCAGTTCCTCGAACCCGTCGGCGGCGGCCCGGCCCCGAAGCCGGCGGACACCCCAACCGAGCTGCCCGCCGGCGAGTCCCCTACCGCGCATGTGTGGGACACCCAGGAGCCGCTCTGGCTCGACGTAACGGCCGACGGCCGGTTCCCGGTGCTGCGGACCGCGTTCGCCAAACAGGGCGTGCGGTGCGCATGCTTCGTGCCGCTCACCACCCCGCGGCGCAAGCTCGGGGCGATGGCGTTCACCAGTTACCTTCCGTTGAGCCCCGCCCCCGATGACATCAACTTCGCCCTTCAGGTGGGGCGGCTGGTCGCGCTCGCGGTCGAAGGCGCGCTCACGCGCCATGAGTTGGAGCGGGCCAACGCCCGGCTCGCGGCGGAGAAGCTGTACCTCGAAGAGGAGATCCGCGCCGACCGGCGGATGCACGAGGTGGTCGGCGACAGCCGGACCCTCCAGGAGGTGCTGAAGCAGGTCGAGGTGGTCGCCCCGACCGACTCCGCGGTCCTCGTCACTGGCGAAACCGGCACCGGTAAGGAACTCGTCGCACGGGCCGTCCACCGGTTGAGCGCCCGGAGCGAGCGAACGTTCGTGAAGCTGAACTGCGCTGCCATCCCGACGGGACTGCTGGAGAGCGAGCTGTTCGGCCACGAGAAGGGCGCGTTCACCGGCGCCGTGGAGCGCCGGCTCGGGCGGTTCGAGCTGGCCGACGGCGGCACCCTGTTCCTCGACGAGGTCGGCGACATCCCGCAGGAACTCCAACCGAAACTACTGCGGGTGCTCCAGGAGCAGGAGTTCGAGCGGCTCGGCAGTGCCAAAACCGTCAAGGTGAACGTGCGGCTGGTTGCGGCGACGCACCGGAACCTCGCGAAGCTGGTCGCGGAGGGGAAGTTCCGGTCGGACCTGTACTACCGGCTGCACGTGTTCCCGGTCCACTTACCGGCTCTGCGGGACCGGCGCGAGGACATCCCGTCGCTGGTGCGGCATTTCGTGGCGCTTTTCGCTCAGCGGTTCGGTAAGCGGATCGAGACGATCCCGGCGGAGGCGATGGCCGCCCTGGAGCGGTACTCGTGGCCGGGGAACGTGCGCGAGCTGCAACACCTCATCGAACGTGCGGTGATCCTCACCACCGGCTCAGAGCTGCGCGTCCCACTCGGTGAACTCGTGCCCACAACAGCCGAGCCCCCCTCCCACCCACGGCCCGCGGTCGCACTCACGATCCCGCCCACCTCCCCCGCAGAGCCCCCGCCGCAACTCAATGCGCTCCGTGAAAGCGAGCGCGATCTGATCCGTCGGGCGCTCGACCGATGCGGGTGGGTCATCGGCGGCCCGAACGGCGCCGCCGCGCAGCTCGGGCTGAAGCGCACTACGCTTCTGTCGCGTATGAAGAAGCTCGGACTCACGCGAGACGGCGGGAATGTCGAAATTTCGACACCCGAGTGACGACGCGACGAAATTTCGACACCACTCCCGACGGCTCTCCTGCTCGCTTCACGCCCTCGCCGCAATAAGTGGGCGAAAGTCACATCGCGGCACGAGTCGGCGGCGTTGCGTCAATCTTCGCGCGCTACACGCGGGCATTGGTATGCGACGTGCAATACATCCAACACTCTCTTCGTTCGTTACTCGCGTTATTACTCCCGAGGATCGTCATGTCGCGTCCGCGCCGGGGCTTTACGCTCATTGAGTTACTCGTTGTCATCGCGATCATCGCCATCTTAATTGGCTTGCTGCTGCCCGCCGTCCAGAAGGTGCGTGAAGCGGCCGCCCGGATGAAGTGCCAGAACAACCTCAAGCAATTCGGCTTGGCCGCACACAACTACGAGAGTACGAACGCGACCCTGCCACCGACCCAGCACACGACAGTCATCAACGGCAACACTCGGTCGTCCGGGGCGCCGACTCAGGCGTTACTGCTGCCCTACTTCGAGCAGGCGAACAAGTTCAATCAGTTCAACATGAACTACAACGTGAACAGCGACGCCGCGATCGACGCCTCAATCCCGGCCCTCACGAACGCTAATGCAAACGCACGCACCGGCGACGTGCCGGTGTACTTGTGCCCGTCTGACCCGTCCACTCAAACCTACGGCACCGCCGGGCGTCAGAGCTACTTCGCTTCGCTTGGAGCGTATGCCAACTACCGCGGGGGCAATAGCCAACTCGACGGCATCTTTTCAATCCCCTACCCGTCCAACGGGCAGACGATGAAAGGGTTCCCGATCACCGCGATTACCGACGGCACTAGCAACACGGTCATGTTCGCCGAGGTGATGCGATCCCGTGACACCAACTCGAGTACCGGGAGCGGAATCCGGGACAACATCACTGTCATCATCAGCAGCAGTGACACCGGGTACAATGAGACCGACGGCACAACAATTAGCATGTGCCAGGATGGGAGCAACTGGAGCAGTTCGATCAAGTACGTCGGGCACCAGTATTACCGCAACTTGCCGTCCAACTTCGTGTTCACACACACGCTACCAGTGAACTGGAACAAGCGGGTTCCCAGCGGCACTCAGCGGTACAGTTGTGGTAACAGTGCATTTACTTCAATGCACATCGCGGCTAGCAGCTACCACACCGGGGGCGCGAATGTTTGCATGGGCGACGGAAGCGTGCGTTTTGTCACGGACTCGACTTCTGTTACCGCTTGGCGCGCGATGGGCACACGGGCGGGTGGTGAAGTAATCTCGGAATAACGATCTGTTACAGGGGCCGCCCGCGGCGCACCGCGGGCGGCTTTATTTTCACCACACCTAGGAGAATACAATGGGCCGCGGCGTACTTCTGCTGCTCGGTGTTTTTGCCCTGATCGGTTGTTCGGAGTCTTCCCGGTCTGTGACGGATAGCCCTGGTACTGATGCGACGCTACGAGAAGTGGGAGGCATGATCCAACTGTACAGTGGCGAACACAAAAAAGGGCCGAAGAAACCCACCGACTTCGCGAAGTACGAAAATGGTTATCCGCTGGGATACCAAGCGGTGCAGTCAGGTGAAGTAGTTGTAGTTTGGGGCGCCAAGGTTGGCGGTGAAGGTGAAGCCGCCTCCGGACCAGCAGACGTAATCGCCTACGAAAAGAAATCACCCACTGAAGGCGGCTGGGTACTGCTTCAGAACCTGAAAACCAAGCAAATGACCGCCGAGGAGTTCAAAGCCGCTCCCAAAGCAAAATAACGATACGCCGTCAACGAAGCGAGCCGCCGGGATTCATCCCGGCGGCTCGCTTCGTTGACTGTGAGCCTCAATCAGAACGCAGTTGCAACAACCAATTCCGGTGCCGGCTACTTCACCTCGACCGGCTCGCTCTCCCGTCCCACTCGGTCGAGCGCCGTCACCACGATCCTTCCCGTCTCGGGCACTGCAATCGCGCCAGACGCGTCAGAAACGTTCACGGCCCACCGATCGCCCGTTTGGGCACGCACGACCACGAATCGCGTTCCTGGGGCCGTTTTCACGCGAAGAACGGCCTTCCCGCCAGCCATCTCCCGAACTGCCTCCGGTTTCGCAGGGGTGTTCCCCTTTGCGAGCCAGTTGGACGCGGGCACCAAGGCCGGTTCGGCGTAGACCTTCTTCAACTCGTCCGCGATCCCGCCCGTGTTGCGCACCAGGGCTTTTGCGCTGAAGTGAACCGCGCCGTCGGTGTCGCTGCGCTGACGAGTGACCGCGATCTGGTCGCCGATCTCCTTCGCGCTCCACCCTTTCGCGGCGCCGGTCACGCGGCTGGTGTACAGCCCGGGCCAAAGGTGCCGCTTTTTCGTGTTCTCACCCGCCCACCAGTCCAGCAGCTTCGGGAAGCTCTGCTTCTCCTGAGCGATCGGCCAGTAGAGTTGCGGCGTGAAGTAATCGACCCAGCCCTCGTTGAACCATAGCTTCGCATCGGCGTAGAGTTCGGCGTACTGGTCCAGGCCCGCGATGCCCGCGGGGTGCCCCGGGCGCCAGATGCCGAACGGGCTGATGCCCACCTTCACCCAGGGCTTCGCCTTCTTGGTCTCCTCATACATCCGGCGAACGAACACGTTCACCGCGTCGCGGCGCCAGTCGTCGCGGGACAGCTTGCCGCCCTGCTTCTGGTACGCCTCCCAGGTGTCGTCGTCGGGGAACGGGATCACCTTCCCGTCGGGGCCCTTTTCCTTGTACGGGTAGAAGTAATCGTCGATGTGGATGCCGTCGATGTCGTACCGCTTCACCACGTCCAGGAACACGCGGAGCGAGTGCTCCTGCACCTCGGGGTTCGTGGGGTTCATCCAGGCGTGCGTGCCGTAGGGCTTCGCGAGGTCCGGGCGCTTCTTGGTCAGGTGATCGGCCGGCGCCGGCGACTTGGCCGACGGGTGCCGTGCCCGGTACGGGTTGAACCACGCGTGCAGTTCCAGCCCCCGCGTGTGCGCCTCCGTCACCGCGAACGCGAGCGGGTCGTACCCGGGCGCCTTCCCGATCTGGCCCGTCAGGTACTCGCTCCACGGCTCCAGTTCCGAGGCGTACAGCGCGTCGGCCATCGGCCGCACCTGGAAGATGACCGCGTTGAGCTTCAGTTCCACCGCGTTGTCGAGGATCGCGAGCAGCTCTTTCTTCTGCTGGTCGGCGGGCAGCCCGGGCTTGCTGGGCCAGTCGATGTTCGAGACGGTGGCGACCCACACCGCGCGGAACTCGCGTTTCAGAGCGGGCGGGTCCGCGGCGCGCGCGGGCGCGCAGAGGCCCAGGGCCGTGAGCCCGAGGAGCAATCGCAGCATGAATCACCCTTTCAGGAGACGCGAACCGATCGGCCGAAGGCCCGGCGGACGGCCCCTTCGGCCGGTTCGCGAACGAATGACAGCGGATCGGCGGTGAGCCCGCGGTCCGCGAGCGCGGCGCGGAAGCGCTCGCGGTAGCAGCCCGCGCCGAACACCCCGCCGGCGAGGGCGACCGGGAAGGACGCGCCGAAGCCCAGCGCTTTAGCGGCGGCGGCGGCGGCGGCGGCGAGTTCGCCCGCGGCCTCGCGGACGATGTGATCAGCGGTCGGGTCGCCATCTTCAGCAACGTCGAGCACTACCGGGGCGAGCGCCGCGAGCGCCGCCCGGTCGCACCCGCGGTACACGAACTCGACCAGTTCTTGGGGCCGCGTCAATTTCAGCGCCGCAAGCAGCCGCTCCGTCAGCGGCGTGGGCGCGATGCGGCCGTCGGCGGCGCGGACCGCGGCGCGAAGCCCGGCGAGCGCCAGCGAGTACCCGCTCCCCTCGTCGCCGAGCAGCGGCCCCCACCCGCCGGCGCGGGTCGTTGTGCCGTCGGCGCGGCGGCCGTACGCCATCGAGCCCGTCCCCGCGACCACCGCGACGCCGACCCCGTCGGGGGTTCCGGCGGCCAGCAGCAGGGCCGCGTCTTCGACCACCTCGACGGCCGCGGAAAGCCGCACGCGGGCGGCCCACTCCCGCACGATTTCCTGGTCACCGGGGCGTCCGGCACCGGCCAGCCCGAGGCACGCCGCGCGCACCGCGGCGCGCGGCAGGTGCGCCGCGGCGAACGCCTTTGTGGTGGCCTCGTTGAGCGCCGCCAGGGCCGCGTCCGTGCCCACCGCGTGCCGGTTCGACGGCCCGGCCTCGCCGCGCCCGAGCAGCTTCCAGCCGCCCTCGGAGCCGGCGTCCGGTACCGCGAGGAGTGCCACCGTGCCCGTGCCCCCGCCGTCGATCCCGAGAACCACGTTCTCCGGAGCAACCTTCGCATGACCGTTCTTGTGGTGGTGCCCGTTTTTGCCGTTGGTGCCGTTGGTCGTGATGGCGGCCCGCACGAGGCCGTTCGTGCGCTGAAGCCGGTCACGCGCGTCATCGGCCGAAACGCCCGCGAGCTGAGCAACCAGAGCGGTTTTCAGCTCGCGTCCGCACGTCTCCAGCAGCCGATCGGCGGCGGTGTGGTCCAGCCCCGTCGCTTCCCGAACGATGCGGTTGGTCCGCACCCGGAGCTTCTCGTTGGTGGCGCGAACGTCCACCATCAGGTTGCCGTAAGTCTTACCCAGTTTGACCATTGCGCCGGTGCTGAGGACGTTGAGTACGAGCTTGGTTGCGGTCCCAGCCTTCAGCCGCGTCGATCCGCTGAGCACCTCGGGACCGACGACCGGCGTGATCGCAAGATCCACGCGGGAAATGATTTCCGCGCCCGGGTTGCACGACAACCCGATGGTGAACGCCCCGACCGAGCGGGCGTAATCGACCGCGGAAAGCACGTAAGGGGTGCGACCGCTCGTCGCGATGCCGACGAGCACATCGGCCGCCGAAAGCGCGATGCCCTTGAGGTCCGTAACGCCGAACTCGGGATTGTCTTCGGCCCCCTCAATGGCCCGCGTCAGCGCGCCGGAGCCGCCCGCGATGAGCCCGACCACCAGCCCTGGGGGCACGTTAAATGTCGGCGGGCACTCGCTGGCGTCGAGTACCCCGAGCCGACCGGAGGTGCCCGCCCCGATGTAGACGAGCCGCCCGCCGGCGCGGAGCCGGTCGGCGATGACTTCGACACCACGCGCCAGGGCTTCGGCCTGCGACGCCACCGCCGGAACGACCGCCGCGTCCTCGCCGAGCATCAACCGCACGAACTGAAGTGATGAAATCTCATCGAGTTCGGTCGACGCCGGGTTCCGCGCTTCGGTTTGCAGGTGGTCCATAGAAATTCGCCGACCTCCGGGTCGCGTCGTCGGGCTGATGGTAACTGTCGAAGTGACCCCGGCTATGCAACGGACGTGCCGCGTTTGCGGCGCCACATGACACAGTACGCGATCACTTGCAACACGAGCGCGACCAGCACCGTCGTTCCAGCGCCGATCGGGGCGAACCACGGCCACGCGATCAGCGTCCCCTTATAGAAGGAGGGCACCGGCAGGTTCTCCGTTATTCCGGACGATGGGAGCCACACCGTAAACACCGTTGCAAAACCGCACACCAGACCCGTCAGTGCGGCCCAGGATTGAACAAACCGTTTTGTGCTACCCAGAAGGAACAACCCGAGTAGGAGTCCGGTCGTGAACCCGGCGACCGCGAGCACCTGCTGAACTACGCTTTTGTTCCCGCCCGCCTTATACGCGCCGTAAGCGACGCCCATTTGCGCCAGCCCCCACACCGCGGTCATCACGCGCGAGAGCAGCACATAGTGCCATTCCTCCCGGTTCGGCCGCAGCGGCCGGTAGAAGTCGGTGACCACCGCGTTCGCCGAGCTGTTCAGTGACGACGAGAGCGTGGACATCGCCGCGGCCAGCACAGCGGCGACCAGTACCCCGACCACGCCGGTCGGGAGCTTCGTCACGATGAACAGCCCGAACACCTCGTCGTTGCGCTTCCCGGCGGCCTCGGGAAACTGTCCGCCCTCCAACAGCAGGTACATCCCGACGCCGACCGCGAGGAACAGCAGGAACTGGGCGAGCACCACGAACCCGCTCAGCACCAGCGCGAGCCGGGCCTGACCGAGCGACTTCGCGCACAGGTAGCGTTGAACCATGAGCTGGTCGGCGCCGTGGCTGGCCATCGAGAACACCGCCCCGCCAATCACGCCGGCCCAGATGTTCAGGTCAACGGTAGGCCGGAACTCCGCGTCGATGAGCCGGAACTTCCCGACGGCCTCCCCTTCGGTCAGGAACTGGTCCCACCCGCCCGGCAGGAGTTTCAGCACGAACACGCCCGCGAGGACCGCACCGGCGATCTTGATGATGAACTGGATCAGGTCGGTCCAAATGACGGCCTTCATCCCGCCGAGGTAGGTGTAAACGATCGTGACCACGCCCACAACAACAATCGCCGGCGTCACCCCGCCGAGCACGAACTGGAGCAGCAGCGCGGTGAGGAAGATGCGGAGCCCGTCCGCAACGGTCCGGGTGAGGAGGAACAGCCCGCTGGCCACCCGCTGCACGGACGGGTCGAACCGCTCCTTGAGCACCTGGTACGCGCTGAACAGTTCGCCGTTCATGTACTGCGGCAGCAGCAGCCACGCGACTAGGCACCGCCCGATGATGTACCCGAACGACAACTGCAGGAAGGTGAAGTTCCCGCCCGCGGGGTTGAACGACAGCCCGGGGACGCTCAGGAAGGTGACGGCACTCGTCTCGGTGGCGACGATGGACACGAGCACCATGAACCAGCCGATGTTGCGCCCGCCGACGAAGTAGGTGCGCAGGTCTTTCTGCGCGCGGGTGAACCACACGCCGAGGAGCGTCATCCCGAGGACGTACATTCCGACGATGGCGAGGTCGAGCGGCAAGAGTTGCGGCATGAGGAGTGGTCCGGCGGAAAAGCAGTAGAGCGGTCTGATCAGTAGAGCAAGGACGACTCACGCGCCTTGCGAAAGTCGGCCTCGTCGGCGTCCCACGCGCCCGCGACTTGGCGCCACGCGGCGCCGGCTTCGAGCGCGAGCCGCTCACGGTCGCTACCGAACAGCAGGTCGATCGCGGGGCGGTCCGAAACGAATTCGTATTCCTCGGTCCGCCATGCGAACCGCGTGCCGGACAGCGCGCGCATCTCCGCGAGAACCGCCAGCCCTGTTCGGACCGGTAAAAAGTTCGCGCGGTCGGTGACGTGGAGCTGAACGCCGCCGCAGTCCAGCCCGGCGAACTTCTGAAACGTGGGTCGGAACCACGCTGGGCGGAACCGCACCCCGGGCAGGCGCTCGGCCTCCAGGCGCCGGGCCAGTTCCGCCCCGTCGAGCCACGGCGCGCCGACCAGCTCGAACGGCCGCGTCGTCCCGCGCCCTTCGGAAAGGTTGGTCCCTTCGATCAGGCACAGCCCCGGATAAACGGTCGCGGTGTCGGGGGTGGGCATGTTCGGCGACGGCAGCACCCACGGTAGCCCCGTCCGTTCAAACTCCGAACCGCGCGCCCAGCCCTCACACGGAATCACTTCGAGCCGAACGTTCGGCGCCCGGTGCTTTTGATAGAAGAGTGCGAGTTCGCCCATCGTGAGCCCGTGCCGCGTGGCGATGTTGTGCGGCCCGACGAAGCTCTCGAACCCCGCGCGCAGCGCCGGCCCTTCCACCGCGAGCCCGCCGAGCGGGTTCGGCCGGTCCAGCACCACCACCGCCACGCCGCTCTCCGCGCACGCCTCCAGGCAGTAGAGCATCGTCGCCTGGAACGTGTAGTACCGGGCTCCGATGTCCTGAAGGTCGATGACCAGCACGTCGAGCCCGCGGAGCTGGTCGGCGGTCGGCTTGAGGCTCGCGAAGGTGCTCCCGTAAAGGCTGTGGACGCGGAGCGCGCCGGCGTCCGCGTGCCCAACGCCGATGAGGTCTTGTGCGGTGCCGTGGAACCCGTGCTCCGGGCCGAACAGCGCGCGGAGTTCAACGCCGGGCGCCCCCGCCAGAAGTTCCGCCGCGTGCCGCAGCCGGGCGTCCACCGACGCCGGGTGACACACGAGCCCGACCCGGCGGTCGCGGAGCGGGGCGAAATCGGAGGCGCAGAGAACGTCGAGGCCACTCCGGACGACCGGCATTGTGGGGCTCCCATCGGGTCGGGACGAGTTGCCGTTGTAACGAATTCCCGGCCCCGCGACCGCCGGCTCGTTCGTTGCCCCAAACCCGGCGCGGCACTACATTCCCCCAACGCCCCACGGCGCCGACCGGCGCGCAAGATTCTTACAGAGGCACACAGATATGCCCAACAGCGCCGCAAACGGTCGGCCGGAGCGGTTCGGGGGCGACATCGGGCTGTCCGCCGGACTCGGCACCGTGGTGCTCTTCTTCGTAATCAGCGGGGCGATCTCGTACCTCAACACGCGCACGCTCAGCCGCGGCATGGAACAGGTGGCCCGGACGCACGACACGATCACGACCCTTGAGGACGTGATGTCGCTGCTGAAGGACGCCGAAACCGGGCAGCGCGGGTTCGTTCTCACCGGCGACGAGCGGTACCTCGCGCCCCACACTGCCGCTGTCGGCAACATCTACACGCGGCTTCAAGACCTCGAGCGGCTCACCGCCGACAGCCCGGAACAGGCGGCCCGCGTCCCCGCGATCAAGGAGCACGTGCGCACCAAAATTCGGGAACTCGAAGAGACCATCGTCTTGCGCCGCACCAAAGGGTTCGAGGCCGCCCGCGTGGTCGTGGAGACCGACCGCGGGAAGAACGCGATGGACAGCGTCCGGGCGCAGGTCGAGGCGATGGAGCAGACCGAGCGCGAGGTGCGCAAGTCGCGGCTCGCGGCGGCCGAGTCCGCGTACACCGTCACCGTCGTCAGCGGGGTGCTGAGCGGCGCCCTCGGTGTGGCGCTGTCCGGCGTCGTCGGGTACCTGGTGCGCCGGTCGGTGCGGGCCGGGCGCCGGCAGGAGTGGCTGCTCGCGGGCCAGACCGGGCTGTCGCAGGCGCTGGTCGGCGACCGGGCGCTCGGCGTCCTCGGCGAGCGGGCGCTGGCGTTCCTCGCGGAATACCTGGGCGCGCACGCCGGGGCGTTCTTCGCGAAGGACGGCGGCACGTTCCGCCGGGTCGCGACCTACGGGGTCCCGGCGGGCGGCGCGCCGGACCGGATCGGCCCCGACGACGGGCTGGCCGGGCAGGCGATCAAGGCCGGCCGGTCGTTCCTGCTGCGCGACCTCCCGGCGGGCTACCTGACGGTCGGCTCGGCGCTCGGGCGCGGCACGCCCGAGCACCTCGCCGTGGTCCCGCTGACGGAAGACGGCGCGGTCAACGCGGTGATCGAGCTGGGGTTCGTCCGCGCGCCGCGGGGCGACACCGCCGAGCTGCTCGACCGCGTCGCCGAGGACGTGGGGCTGGCGGTCCGGTCCGCGAACTACCGCGCCCACCTGAAGGACCTGCTGGAGGAGACGCAGCGCCAGAGCGAGGAGCTACAGGCCCAGACCGAGGAGCTGCGCGTCTCGAACGAGGAGCTGGACGAGCAGGGCCGCGCGCTGCGCGAGACGCAGTCCCGGCTCGAGCTCCAACAGACCGAGCTGGAGCAGACCAACGCGCAACTGGAGGAGCAGGCCCAACTGCTGGAGGTGCAGCGGGACGAGGCGACCCGGGCCAAGGGCGAGCTCCAGGTCCAGGCGCGCGAGCTGGAGCGGGCGAGCCGGTACAAGTCCGACTTCCTGGCCAACATGTCGCACGAGCTGCGGACCCCGCTGAACTCGTCGCTGATCCTCGCGAAGCTGCTGGCCGACAACCGCGACGGCAA
This sequence comes from Gemmata algarum, assembly GCF_034097035.1. Lineage (NCBI taxonomy): Bacteria > Pseudomonadati > Planctomycetota > Planctomycetia > Gemmatales > Gemmataceae > Gemmata > Gemmata algarum. The sequence continues at coordinate 15,946 of NZ_JAXBLV010000013.1, read as the reverse complement.
CCTGACCGCCGAGCAGGTGCGGTACGCGGAGACCATCCGGGCCGCCGGCAACGACCTGCTGGCGCTCATCAACGACATCCTCGACCTGTCCAAGATCGAGGCCGGGCACATGGAGGTGCGCCCCGGCCCGGTGCCGCTCGCGAGCCTCGCCGAGGACCTCACCCGGGTGTTCCAGCCGATCGCGGACGAAAAGAAGCTCGGGTTCGCCGTCCGGCTCGCCCCGGGGTGCCCGGAGGGGATCGAGACGGACCGGCAGCGGCTCGAACAGGTGCTCAAGAACCTGCTGTCGAACGCGCTCAAGTTTACGGAGTCCGGAGAGGTGGCGCTGGAGGTCCGCGCGGCCCCCGGGGACCGGATCGCGTTCGCGGTGCGCGACACCGGGATCGGGATCGCGGAGCACCAGCAGCAGATGGTCTTCGAGGCGTTCCGTCAGGCGGACGGAACCACCAACCGCAAGCACGGGGGGACCGGCCTGGGGCTCTCGATCGCCCGCGAACTGGCCCGGCTGCTGGGCGGGGACATCCACCTGGCGAGCGAACCGGGCCGCGGCAGCACGTTCACCGTCACCATCCCGACGACGTACGACCCGGCCCACGTGCGGCCCCGCGCCGAGGCGCCCGCCGCACCGCCCGCACCCGCATCGAAGCTCGCGGTCCCGCCCCATGCGCCGGCGGTGGCCGTGCCCCAGCCCCTGGCGCACACGGCGCCCGCCCGCGTGCCCGTCGCCCGACGGGTCGAGGACGACCGCGAAAAGCTGTCCGGCGACCGCCGGGTGATCCTCATCGTGGAAGACGACGCGCCGTTCGCGCGGATCGTGGTGGACCTCGCGCACGAACTCGGGTTCCAGTGCCTCGTCGCCGCCACCGCCGAGGAGGCACTCGCGGTCGCCGTCCAGTACCGCCCCAGCGCGGTGGTGCTGGACGTGGGGCTGCCCGACAACTCCGGGCTGTCGGTGCTGGACCGGCTGAAGCGCGACGCGCGCACCCGGCACGTGCCGGTCCACGTCGTCTCCGCGGGGGACCACGCGCAAACCGCCCTGGCGCTGGGCGCGGTCGGGTACATGCTCAAGCCGGTGAAGCGGGAGCAACTCGCGGGCGCGCTCCAGCAACTGGAAACGCGGCTCGAGCGCCGGCTCCGCCGCGTGCTCATCGTGGAGGACGACCCGGTCCAGCGCGACAGCCTGTGCCGGCTGCTGGGCACCGCCGACGTGGAAACCGTCGCCGTCGGCACCGCGGCCGAGTGCCTGGAGCGGCTCAAGACCGCCACGTTCGACTGCATGGTGCTGGACCTGTCGCTCCCGGACGCGTCCGGGTACGCCCTGCTGGAGACCCTCAGCGCGGAAGACGCCTACTCGTTCCCGCCGGTCATCGTGTACACGGGCCGCAGCCTGTCCGCCGACGAGGAGCAGAAGCTCCGCAAGTACTCGAAGTCGATCATCATCAAGGGGGCGAAGTCACCCGAGCGGCTGCTGGACGAGGTGACCCTGTTCCTGCACCAGGTGGTGTCGGAGCTGCCCTCCGAGCAGCAGCGGATGCTGGAGCAGGCCCGGAACCGTGACGCCGCCCTGGAGGGCCGGCGCATCCTGGTGGTGGAAGACGACGTGCGGAACGTGTTCGCCCTCACGAGCATCCTGGAGCCCCGGGGCGCGATCGTGCAGATCGCGCGGAACGGCCTGGAAGCGCTCCGGGCGCTCGACGGCTCCGCCGGCCACCCGGACCGGTCCATCGACCTGGTGCTGATGGACGTGATGATGCCCGAGATGGACGGCCTGACCGCGACCCGCGAGCTGCGCAAAAAGCCCGCGTGGAAGAAGCTGCCCGTCATCATGCTCACCGCGAAGGCGATGAAGGACGACCAGGAGCAGTGCCTGGCGGCCGGGGCGAACGACTACATGGCCAAGCCGCTCGATGTGGAGAAGTTACTCTCGTTGGTCCGCGTGTGGATGCCGCGGTGAGCGCAGCCGCGCGTCAAAACGGAATGGTGTCGGGTCGCGCGGGCGGCACCGGCGGTACTGGTGGAGCAGGCGGGCGACCGCGGCGGGGCAGCCGACCGTTCCGAATCAGCGCCGCCAGCCCCGTCACGTGCTTGCAGTACCCCCACCGCAGAAAGCCCAAGCACTCGCACGACGTGTCCTCGGGCCGCCCGACCCGAACGTGGTAGAGTTCCCCCTGCCCGAGCCGGTGAACCGCGAACCCGCGCCCGCCGATGTCGCACCGGATCTCGCAAAACGTGTAGAACTGGGCGGTCCCGTTCAGCGCAATGCAGAACACGCCGATCCCGTCCGCGTTCGGCGGGTACACCAGGCGCACGGTCCGGGCGGGCGGCGTCACGTTCCCCATGCGGCAATTCTAAACGCGCGGCCGCCTGTTCGGCGCGTCCGCGGCGGTTACAATTGTTGAAATCCACGGGAGAACGCGCGGTATGCAGTTCACGAAGATGCACGGCCTCGGCAACGACTACGTGTACGTCGATTGCGTGCGCCAGAAGCCCCCCGCCGACCCCGCCGCGCTCGCGCGGGCGGTCAGCGACCGGCACTTCGGTATCGGGTCCGACGGCCTCATCCTGATCTGCCCGAGCGAAAAAGCGGACGCCCGGATGCGGATGTTCAACGCCGACGGGTCCGAGTCCGAGATGTGCGGCAACGGGGTCCGGTGCGTGGCGAAGTTCGTCCACGACCGCGGCATCGCGACGAAGCCGCGCCTGAAGATCGAAACCGGACGCGGGGTGCTCACCCTCGACCTCGAAGTACGAGGCGGCAAGGCCGAGCGCGTGCGCGTGAACATGGGCGAGCCGATTCTGGAGAGCGCGAAGATCCCGACGACGCTCCCGGGCGACCCGCCGGTGAACGCAAAGCTGGTGTGCGCCGCCCCCGCGCCGTGGGAGGTGACGTGCGTGTCGATGGGCAACCCGCACGCCGTGATTTACTGCGACGACGTTGCGAAGGTCGAGCTCGAGCAGATCGGCCCCAAGCTGGAGCACGCGCCGGAGTTCCCGCGCCGGATCAACGTCCACTTCGTTCAGGTCCACTCGCCCAACGAGGTCACGATGCGCACGTGGGAGCGCGGGAGCGGCATCACGCTCGCGTGCGGCACCGGGGCGTGTTCGGTGTGCGTCGCCGGGGTGCTGACCGGCCGGACCGGCCGCAAGCTGCTCGCGCACCTGCCCGGCGGCGACCTGGAACTGGAGTGGTCGGAAACCGACAACTGCGTCTACATGACCGGTCCGGCCACCGAAGTGTTCACCGGCGAGTGGCCGACCGCGTGAACCCCTCCCCCCCCCCGCCCGCTCCCGATTACGTGATCCCGGCGCGGTTCTGGGCGTGGCTCGGCACGCCGCGGGCCGTTTCCGGGCTGCTGTGGCTCGCGGCGCTCGTGTCCGCCGGCGTCATCGCGTACCGCGCGTACACGTGGTTCGACGACCCGCCCCCGCTGCCGACCGAGCGGCACCGGGGCGACGGCAACGGCGGGCACGCGCAGATCGACTTCGGCGGCCAGTGGCTCATGGGCCGGATGCTCGTCACCGGGCACGGTCAGGAACTGTACCACCGCCAGCGCCAGTGGGAAGTGTTGCGCGAGGGCTACCCCGAACGGGCCGAAACCCCGCTCCAACGGGTCGGCCCGCGGACCGATCACTACCTCATCACCGCGCCCCGCCCGGGGGAGCACTTCGCGCACGACGCCGACAACCTGATGGGTTGGTTCATGGGGACCGACAACGACCCCGTGCGCGAGTGGCGGATCGCTGGCGGGGCCGGCGTGGCGCCGCTGGCGGTGCCGTGCGGCGACCCGCTCACCGGGGTCGCGCTCGCGGCGCACGCCGACGCGCAGGCCACAACCGAACTCGTAGCGACGGTCCAGAAGCCGTCGATCGGCGGCCCCCTGTACCCGCCGGTTCACGCGCTCTTCTACGCCCCGCTCGGGATGATCGATGACCCGCAGCGCGCGTACCGGGTGCTCCAGGGGTTCAGTGTCCTGGTGGTGTTCGCGTGCGGGCTGGCGGTGAGCCGGCTCACCCGCGGCCGCATCTGGTGGTCGGCCGCGACCCTGGGGCTGCTGCTGTTCCCCGGCACGCGCGGGGCCGTTGACCTGGGACAGAACCCGGCGCTGTCGCTCTGCATTGTGCTGTGGGGCTGGGTGCTGGCGACCCGCGGGCGCCCGGTGGCGGGCGGGATGGTGTGGGGGCTGTTCGCCTTCAAGCCGGTGTGGGGGCTGGCGTTCTTCCTCGTCCCCCTGCTGCTGCGGCAATGGCGGTTCTGCGCCGCGATGGTGCTGACCGGGGCGGCGCTCGGCGCGCTGACGCTCCCGTTCGTCGGGCTGCACAGTTGGTTCGACTGGCTGAAAGTGGGCGGTGAGGCGACTGAACTCTACAAGGTGAACGAAAACTGGATCCACCTGAGCCGCGACCTACAAGGCATCCCCCGGCGCATCCTGCACGACTTCACCTTGCCCGAAAAGGAGCGCGACAAGCCGCTGACGAACAGGCTGGCGTGGGGCTTGTGGGGCGTGGTGTTCGGGGGCACGGTCCTCGTTTATCTGCGCCGTGGCGACCGCACGAAGCTGACCGGTCTAAGCGCCGGGATGCTGTTCCTGGGCGCATACCTGACGTGCTTCCACTTCATGTACTACGACGTGCTGCTGTCTGCGGTGCCGCTGGTGCTGCTACTCGCCGACCCGCGGCGTCACTTCCGCACGTCCACGTTCGAGATCACACCGACCCCAGGCACGCCGCCGCTCCCTCCCGACGGCCGCGGGTTACCCACAGCCGGTAGGGAACCCGCGATGTTCGGTGCGCGAATGCTGGGGTACGTGAACTCGTTCCCGCTGACGGCGCTGGCGCTACTGTACCTGATCGAGAACTCGTTGAGCGGACTGGACCTGAGTGCGACGGTGGGGGTGGGCTTCTTCGCATCCCCCGCAGCCGACGCGACGACCCTGAGCACCCCGCAGGTGAAAGCCGACACGGGCATCCGCTCGCCGCTCGACACGTACGTGCTACTTGCGCTGTGGGGCTGGTGTGCGTGGCGAATGGCGCGGGGGGATGAGACTTCTGACGGTCCGTAGGCCGGGCCACGTTCGTGCGCCCGCTCGGCCCCTTCACTTCAGGCCGCACAGGTCGGCGCACCTGTGCGGCCTCGAACGTCAGATGCCGCCTGCCGTCGCGCCCCGCAGAGCGTCGAGTGCCGCGCCGATGTCGCCGGCGCGCATCAGCGACTCGCCCACCAGCACTGCCCCCGCGCCGGCGGCGCCCAGGCGCACCAGATCGGCGTGCGTCTTGATGCCGCTCTCGCTGACCACGACGCGGTCCGCCGGGAGTTGCGGCAACAGGTCGAGCGTGTGTTCCAGACGAGTCTCAAACGTGCGCAGGTCGCGGTTGTTGATGCCGATGATCGCGGCGCCCGAGTCGATCACCCGCGACACCTGATCCGCGTCGTGCAGTTCGACCAGCGTGTGCAACCCGAGCGCAACGGCCTCTTTTTGGAGCTGGGCGAGTTGGTTCCCCGGCAGGCACTCCGCGATCAGTAGCACCGCGTCCGCGCCCGCGCACCGGGCTTCAAGCAGTTGGTAGCGGTCGATGATGAAGTCCTTCCGCAGCACCGGGCACTTCACCGCGGCCTTCACGGCGGTGAGGTACTCAAGGCGGCCCTGGAAGTATTCCACGTCGGTGAGAACGCTGATCGCGGCGGCGCCGTGTTCTTCGTAGGTTGTGGCGATGCGCACCGGGTCAAAGTCGGTCCGGATTATGCCCGCGGAGGGCGACGCCTTCTTCACTTCCGCGATGAGTGTAATCGTCCCGGGGCGCCGGATCGCGCTTTTGAAGTCGCGAGTCGGCGCCGCATCGGCCGCGCGGCGCGCGAGTTCGCTCTCCGGCACGGCCGCTCGCGCGGTCTCGACCTCGCGGCGCTTGGTTTCGACAATGCGGTCGAGAATGGTCGGCTTCGAGTTCATCGGTCTTCGGTGTCCGGTGGGCGCGTGAGTCGGCATTTTACAACCCACCCCCGACGGCGGGAATCGAACCCGCTCCGGCGGTTGTGGAGGCCGGCACGCGACCACGGCACTACACGGGCGCGTCGCTACGGCTTCGACAGGCCGAAGCCGACCGCCCCTTCCCGTTGCGGCACCAGTTGAGAGGCAAGCGCCCAAATGGGATCAGGTTCCTACAAGGACAAACTGCGGCGTGCGGTCAAGGGTCGTCGCCGCGGAGGATGGCGGCGAGCGCGGCCAAGTCCGCCGGTTTGGTCAGGTGGTGGTCGAACCCCGCCTCCTTCGTTCGCCGCCGGTCCTCCTCCTGCCCGTACCCGGTTAGTGCCACCAGGACCGTGGCACGGCCGAACGGCTCCGCCCGGATTCGCCCGGCCAGTTCGTACCCGTTCATGCCCGGCAGTCCGAGGTCGAGCACCGCCACTTCGGGCTTCAGCCGGGCGGCGACCTCCAGCCCCTGCGACCCGCTGCGCGCCACCTCCACCCGGTGCCCGGTCATCTCCAGCAGGGTGGCAAGACTGTCCCCGGCGTCCGGGTTGTCGTCCACAATCAGTATGCGCCGGGGCGTTACAGCGGCCGCGACCGCCGGCCCCGCGCCGTCGGAATCGTCCCGCTCGAGCTTCGGCAAGCGAACGGTGAACTCGCTCCCCTTTCCCGCCCCTTCGCTGGCCGCCGCGACCGTCCCACCGTGCATCTCGACCAAGCTCTTGACCAGCGTCAGCCCGATTCCCAGCCCGCCGTCGGCGCGGTCGAGCGTCCGCCCGACCTGGGTGAACAGGTCGAACACCCGGGGAAGCATTTCCGCCGGGATTCCGAGGCCGGTGTCGCGCACGCGGATGACGGCACCGGCATCTTCCTCCAGAATGAGGTCGATGCGCCCGCCCTCGTCGCTGTACTTCGCGGCGTTGGTGAGCAGGTTCCCGACCACCTGCGCCAGTCGCGTGGGGTCTGCCGAAACCGTAACGGGACGGCCGGGGCGGGTCAGAGTTAAGTGGTGGCGCCGGGCGTCGATCAGAGGGCGGACGGCCTCGGCGGCGCGCGCCAGGATGGTGTTCAGGTCCACCGTCTCCAGCCTCAGTTCGACCTTCCCGCGTGTGATCCGTGATACGTCCAGCAGGTCGTCCACCAGCCGCCCGAGGTGGTCCACTTGGCGGGACATCATGTCGCGCGTCCGGCGGACCGCGGTTCGGTCGCCGTCGGCCATCTGAAGGATGGCCAACCCGTTGCGGATCGGGGCGAGCGGGTTCCGCAGTTCGTGCGCGAGCATGGCGAGGAACTCGTCCTTCCGCCGGTCCGCGTCGCGCAGCTCCTCCGTCAGCCGGGTTTGCGCGGCGATGTAGTCGCGCACCTGGTACTGCCGCCCACGGTCCCGCAGGGCCGCCCGCACGGCGTTGATGAACTCGGCCGCCTCCAGCGGACGCTTGAGGAGGGTCACGTCGCCAAGTTCGAGCAGGGTTTTGACCCGGGCCGTCGGGGTCGGCCCGGCGGCAGTGAGGACGAGCACCGGCAGGTTCGACCACGCCGGCTGGTCGCGGACCGCGGAGCGCAGTTTGTCGGCCCCGGCCCCGACGGCCGCCTCCTCCGGGAGGATCACCGCGCCGGCCCCGTTGCGGGCCTCGTGGCACAACTCGTCGAGTGATAGGCACGTGTGGCACCGCAGCCCGGCGCCGACTATCAGTTTCGTTCCGGCCGCTGCGTCCTTCCGGGTCGGGCCGAGGAACAGAACCCGTTCGTCCGTCTCAAACATTCGCCGGCCCCATCAGCGTTTCCGCCCCACCGTCATAGGTCGGCGTTCCGGTCAGCACCCCGCGGAACGCCTTGAGGGGCTCGCCCACCCGGATCCCGCCGTCCAGCTTCAGCTCGCGAATCGTCCGCTCGTGCCGGCCGCTCCGCTTCTTCACCACCGAGACGGCCTGCCGCACCTCCCCGGCCGCCTCGAAGTAACGGAACAGAACAACGGTGTCGGCCAGATAAGTGGTGTCCACCGGGGCTTGCATCTGGCCGATCATCCCGTGCTGGGCCAGCACCAGGAAGGTGACAACGCCCTTGTGCCCGAGGTAGGTGAGCAGTTCGTGCATCTGGGCCGTGAGGAAGTCCTCCTCGGGCATCGCGTGGAGGTACCCGTTGAGGCTGTCGATCACCACCACCTTGGCCGGCGCGTGCCCGTCCGCCCCGTCCACCGCCCGCCGCACGGTAGCGGCGAACTCGCCCGGGGACAGCTCAGCCGGGTCCACCTGCTGGAGCGTGAGCGTCCGGCCCTTGATGTAAGGGTCCAGGTCCATGCCCAGCCCGGCCGCACGGCGGAGCAGCACCTCGGCCCGCTCGTCGAACGCGAACAGAGCGGCCCGCTCCCCCTTCGCGGCAGCGGCCCGGGCGTAGTTGATGGCGACCGACGACTTGCCGCACCCGGCCGGCCCGACCAGCAGAACGCTCGTGCCGTAGTCCAACCCGCCGCCGAGCAGCCGATCGAACTCGGGCACCGCACCGGTGAGCAGCCGCTGGTCGCGGTACTCGACGTGCTCGGCGGCAACCAATCGGGGGAAAACGTCCAGCCCGCCCGTGACGATGTTGAAGTCGTGATACCCGCCGCGGAACGTCTGGCCGCGGAGCTTGATCACCCGCAACCGTCGCCGCGCGGCCCCGTACCGCGGGGACAAGTGCTCGAGGCTGACGACGCCGTGCGCGATGCTGTGAAGTTGGAGGTCGCTGGCCGACGCGGTGTTGTCGTCGAGCAAAAGGACGGTACAGGAGCGGCCGGTGAAGAACTGCTTGAGGGCGAGGATCTGGCGGCGGTACCGCAGGGAGCTCTGGGCGAGCAGCCGAAGCTCCGACAGGGAGTCGATGATCACCCGCCGCGGCTTCACACGCTCGACCTCGGCGAGGATCGCTTTGGTGGTGTGTCCGAGTTCGACATCGGCCGGCTGGAACATGGTGTGCTGGTTGTCCGGCTCCAACTCGGCCTCAGTCGCGACGAGTTCGACGATCTCGACGCCGTCAAGCGACCAACCGTGGGATCTAGCCACGGCCGCGAGTTCCACCCTGGTCTCGGAAAGGGTTACGTAAAGACACGGCTCCTTCCGGCGGACGCCCTCGAACAGGTACTGTAGGGCGAAGGTGGTCTTGCCGGCGCCCGGGTTCCCCTCGACCAGATACAGGCGGTTCGGGGTCAGCCCACCGCCGAGGATATCGTCGAAACCGGCGATGCCAGTTGCGGAAAGGGGCGAGGAATCGGGCGAGTCGTCCATAGGACCGGGATGTTGGAATACGGCGGCAGTTCCGGCCCGGATCATCTCCCCGGCACTGCGCCTGGATTACGTGGCTCGGCTGCAACGGCCTATGCCGTCTGCCGTACTACCATTAGCAAGCGTCGTGCCAAGCGCACACCGCTCCCGCCACATCTCTCGCGAGCGCACGTGCCTGCATGTGCCGGATGACAGCCCTCTCCGACCCATGTAAACTCGATGTCTTTGGCCGCCACCGCCGCGGGTGACGAACTCATCCGCGCGACCGTCGATTGGGGGTTGGCGTCTTGGGTGCCGCCGAGGTGTGACGGGTTCGAGTTGCTGCAACCGGACGTGACTGTTGAACCGGCCCCGCACGTTCCACTAACAAAAAAGCACGGTACGGCCGAGCCCGTACCGTGCCCCGTTCAAAGTACTCGTCCCCTTACCACTTGAAGCTGTACTGGGTGTAGAACAGCTCGACGTTATTCGGGTTGCCGGTGCGCCGCCAGAACGTGCCGCCGAAGAACTTCGAGTACCCGATCATCAGGTCCGTGTGGTTCGACAGGTGGAAGTCGGCGAGCAGGTCGATCTCGTCACCCACGTCGCTCCCGGCGCGGCCGGTCGCATCCCGCCGGAGCACCGCGCCACTGGCGGCGTACAGTGCGTCGCGCCGCGAGTCGAGCGAGAACGCGTGGTACTGTGCCGACAGGCCCATCCACCCGACCGGCGTGGCGCTGACCTGGAGGTTCAGGTCGTGAATGTTCTGTCGGGCCACCAGGTCCAGGTACCCAAAGTAGTTGTGCCGCTGGCCGAACAACTGGTTGAAGGTCCGGTTGCTCCCGGTGCGGCCCGTCGGGTCCTTGTCGCCCGACGCGTAATCGTAGTAGATCCACACGTGCGGGGTCCACGGCACCTCGGCGAACCGCCAGCCCAACCCGGCCGTCGCCATCTTGGCCAGGGCGTGCCGCGTGCCGCGCTCGCCGAACTGGACCGCGGCCTCGAAGTCGAAGAGCAGGTGCTTCTCCACGTCCCCGGCGTACCGGCTCCCGATGGTGTGAATGTCGCCGTTGTTGGTCGTGGTGTTCGCCTGGACCAGCCCCAGGTAGTAGAGGTCGAAGAAGGTTCCCGCCTTCGGCCGGTACGTGCCCCACATCCCAAAAAAGTTCTGGTTATTGTTCACCGAATCGAATTTTTTCAGGTCCGTCGTCACCGGCTGAACCCAGAACGCGTCCACGCTCCACTGCTCGTTGGACCAGAACGCCTTCGCCCCCTGGAACGTGCGCCGCGTGTTCGCCCAGTCGGGCGGGGAGATCAACCGTTGCGAGCCGTAGAGCAGTTCCTGGCGCCCGACCCGGACGTAGAGGGGGCCGCCGAACGGGTCACCGACCTTGGCATCGACGAACCCGTTTTGCAGTTCCGGCCCGCTTCCGTCGTTGGCGTTCGGGGGCAGGCGGTTCCCATAAACGTCGGCGTCCATAAACTCCGCGAACACCCGGAACTGGTCCTTGTACCAGAAGTCGCCGTAGGCCCGGACCCGGAAGTTGTTGTAAAAGTTGTTGGTCCCCGTGCCCCGGCTGCTGATCTCATTCATATACCGGTCACGCACCTCGCCGCCCGTCGAGAACAAAAAGTCGCCGTCGGGGCCGAAGTGGATGCGCTTGTAGCAGTCGGACCAGTCGTGCTGCGTGTTCTTGGGGTCTTCCAGGTAGCGGAAGTCGTAGTCGTAAGTCGGGATCGAGTTCAGGCTCCTCGAGCCGAACGGGTATCGCGGCGGCTTCTCCAGGTACTCCCCACGGATGTGATCGAGCAGCGAGTAGAAGCCGGGTTCCGTGGAGGGCAGTGAGAACCACCCCGTTGGCGCGCGTTTGGACACCGGCGGCACCTTGGCCCAGTTCACCTTCTTCTTCTCGTCGTCCTTTTTCTCATCCGCCTTTTTGTCCGCGGCTTTTGCACCGGAGGCCGGCGCACCGCCCGACGGGTTGTTCTTCGACGTGCTGTCCGGTTGCAGAGCGGCTTTGGTATCGGTCTCGGCGCCCGCCTCGGCGGGCGGCGGGTCTTGCGGCATCTGGGCGCGGGCCGATGTCTCGGCAAAGCGGGTGGGCCGCGCGGGCTGGGGAGTGCTCGTCGACGCCTCGGCGAATCGGGTGGGTTGCTGGGCACCGGCTTGGCTGAGCAGCACAAGCGCGCCGCCGAGCGCGAGGGCCGCGGCCCACGCCGTACGTGACCGGCCGGGTGAACGGGGCGATCTTAACATCTCATGTCTCCCGACGTGACGGATGAACTGAGGTTCTGGTGTTCGGACCGTTTCTTCCCACGCACCGCCCCGAAGCAAGGGCGCAAAGCTTTGGTCTGCAATCTTTTGCGCTGTCTGGGAGCGAGCAGAAGAACGTGCTACAGGAAGTACAATCGTCAGGTCGGAAGGTTCAACTTGTGCGGTTTTTTGGGTTAAACGCGTCTGGCGCGGCCTGAGCGAATTTGGCGAGATAGGGGATTGCGGCGGACAACTCTTCCCCGGGGTTCACGATAAATGACTTGCGTTCCGTTTTCGCGCTCCGGCCGGGTTGTGGGTAGCTCGTACCCGGAAACGAGTGCTATACGAGTGTAAGAGGCTCTTGGGTCGGTGGTCCGACCCGGCATCCGTGACGGCTCGCACGAAGGATTGCCGTCGGCGGGCGGCAGGCCCACGGGCACCGGCGCATCCAGCGAGAACTTTCATGCTCGGTCTCGTCATGCGGGTGAACATCGGCCCGCGGCTGATCGCCGGCTTCCTCGTCGTCGCCGCCGCCTGCTTCCTGATCGGGCTCCGCGGCCTCACGGCGAACGAGGCCACGAACGCCCAGCTCAAGCTCGCGAACACCAGCACCATTCCCTCGCTCATCCACCTGGACAACATCCGATCGGCGGTGCTCGCCGTGCAGCGGTCCGAGCGCATCTTGGTGCTCGCGCTCCTGCGCAACGACCACAAGCGGTGCCTGGACACGTACAAGAAGTTCGACGAGGGCTGGGCCACGATCCGGGCCGAGGTCACGGAGTACACCGCCCTGCCCCGCTCGGCCGGGGAGGACGAGCTGTTCAACCAGTTTCAGACCGCACTGGCGGCTTGGCAGAGGGACCACGAGAAAATCGTCGGTCACGCCAAGGCGAAAGAAACCGCCGCCGCCGAGGACGCGATGATGAAAGAGTGGGCAAGCTCGGCCGCCCGGCTGAACGGCACGCTCACCGAGATGATAACGGCGCGGCAGCAGCACGCGCGGGAGGTCCAGGCCCAGTCCGAGCGGCGGGCCGGCGAGCTCCGGGGTGAGTTGTGGACGGTAATGGTTACCGCGACGGTCGCGGCCGTCGGGCTCGGGCTGCTCTTGTCCGTGTCGGTCACGCGACCGCTGCGGGGCACCGTGCAGGTGCTGGAAGCGGTCGCGCGGGGCGACCTCAGCTCGACCGCGGCGGTTCGTTCCGGGGACGAGGTCGGCCGCCTGGCGGTGGCACTGAACACGGCCATCGGCGCCCTGGTGGCCGCCAAAAACGCGGAGGCCGAGCGGCTACGGATCGACCGCGAGCGGGCCGAGGCCGAGCGGCTGCGCGTCGAGCGCGAGAACGCCGCCGAGCGGGAGCGGGCCGATGCCGAGCGCGCGCGGGCCGAGCGGGACATGGCGGCGTCGGCCGAGCTGCGCGAGAAAGTGGCCGTGATTATTAAGACGGTGGACGCGCTCGCAGCGGGCGATTTCACGGGCTCGGTCCCGGACCTGGGCGCCGACGACGTGGGGCAGATGGCCCGGTCCCTGAACCAGGCGGTGGTGTCGGTGCGAACCGCGCTGAAGGGCGTGCGAGAGGTGTCTGAGCAACTGGCCGACGCGTCCGCACAACTGGCCGCGGCCAGCGACGAGATCTCTATCGGCGCCCAGGAGCAGGCGTCCAGCCTGGAAGAAACCGCCAGCACCCTGCAACAGATCACCTCGAACGTTCGCCAGAGCGCCGACAGCGCCCAACAAGCGCGCCAGCTCGCCAGCGGCTCCAAGGAAGTGGCCGAGAAGGGCGGGAGCGTGGTGAGCAGCGCGGTCGGGGCGATGGGCGAGATCAACGGGTCGTCGAAGAAGATCGCGGACATCATCACGACGATCGACGAGATCGCGTTCCAGACCAACCTGCTGGCCCTCAACGCCGCCGTCGAAGCAGCCCGCGCCGGCGAGCAGGGGCGCGGGTTCGCGGTGGTCGCCACCGAGGTCCGCAACCTGGCTCAGCGGAGTGCCACCGCGGCCAAGGAGATCAAGGGACTGATCCAGGACTCCGTCAAGAAGGTGGGCGTGGGCACCGAACTGGTCAACCGATCTGGGGACACGCTGGCCGAGATCGTCACCAGCGTCAAGCGGGTGACCGACATCGTCACCGAGATGGCCGCCGCGGGCAAAGAGCAGTTCGTGGGCATCGAGCAGGTCAACAAGGCCGTGTCGCAGATGGACGTCGTCACCCAGCGGAACGCCTCCCAGACCGAGGAGCTGTCGGCGACGGCGCAGGCGCTCACCGACCAGGCCGGTCAGCTCCGCGACCTGGTCGCACGGTTCAAGTTGAGCAGCGGGCACGCGCCCGCGGGCCGCCCCGTTGTCCCGCAGCCGGCCGACCGGAGCCCGCGCCCCGTTGCGGCTCGGGCCAGAAGCAACGCCCGCGGCGGCCGCGATTCGTTCGCCCCCTCCGACGGGTACACCGACTTCTAGCAGCGCCCCGGCCCCGGGACGGGACCCCGCCCGGCACGCTTCTCCGTACTCCAGTAGCGAAAGTAGCCCATGTCTCATCCCGAACCGAAGCAGACCGCGACCGGCTTCCCGCTCACCGCGGACGAATTCGAGGGGATCCGCGCCTACCTGTACCAAGAGACCGGGATCAGCCTCAGCCCGTCGAAGCACGACATGGTCGCGTCCCGGCTCGCCAAGCGGCTCCGCGCGCTGGGGTTACGGTCCTACGGCGAGTACCTGCGTGCGGTCCGGGACGGCACCCCGCCGGACGAGCGCCAGCAGTTCATCAACTGCCTGACGACGAACAAGACCGATTTCTTCCGCGAGCCGCACCACTTCGAGTTCCTGCGCGACACCGTGATCCCGGAGCTAACGGGGCGGCGGCTGCGGATCTGGTGCGCGGCCAGCTCCACCGGCGAGGAGCCGTACACGCTCGCCATAACGGCGCGCGACGCGTGCCCGCGGGAGGCGGGCTGGGACGTGAAGATCCTGGCGTCCGACATCGACACGCAGGTGCTGGCGCACGCGGAGCGGGGCGTGTACGACTCCGACCGCACGGCCGGCATCAGCCCGGACATGCTGCGCAAGCACTTCCTCCGCGGCACCGGGGCCAATGCGGGCAAGGTCGCCGCCCGGCCCGAACTGCGCGAGGTGCTCACGTTCCGCCAGATCAACCTGACCGCCGGCAACTGGCCGGTGCGCGGGCCGTTCGACGCCATCTTCTGCCGCAACGTGGTGATCTACTTCGACCGCGACACCCAGGACAAGCTGCTGAAGCGGTTCGCCACGCTGCTGAAACCGGGCGGCTACCTGTTCATGGGGCACTCGGAGAACATCCACTGGCTGAGCGACACGTTCGTCCCGCTCGGCGGCACCGTGTACCAGTTCCGCAGCGGGGCCGCACCGGCGCCCGCGCGCAAGCTCAGTTCGGGGACCGAGCCGCGCCCCGCGCCCGAGCCACGGCCGGCCGCGGCCGCGGCCCCGGAGCCGCGGCCGGCCGCGCCCCCCGCCCCGAAGGCCCGGGCCGAAGAGGAGCACAGCATCATCCTGGGCGAGGTGCAAGCGACGCGCGGGCCGGCGGTCATCAAGACGCTGCTCGGGTCGTGCGTGGCGGCGTGCCTGTGGGACCCCGAAACCGGGGTCGGCGGGATGAACCACTTCTCGCTGCCCGGCGGCAGCGCCGACGACGGGGCCAACGCCCGGTACGGCGCGTACGCGATGGAACTGCTCATCACCGCGATCATGAAGAAGGGCGGGGACCGCGCGCGGCTGCGGGCCAAGGTGTTCGGCGGCGGCAAGGTGCTCAACGTGGACGCCCCGACCATGAACGTGGGCGAGCGGAACGCCGAGTTCGTACTGAAGTTCCTCGAGACCGAGGGGATCCCGGTGGTGGGGCAGTCGCTGGGCGGCAACAGCGGGCGCCTGGTGCGGTTCTACCCGCACACCGGGCAGGCCCAGGCGAAGCCGCTCGCGTCCCGCGAGCTGCCCGCCGTCACCGCCCGCGAGAAGGACTTCGGCCGCCAGATCCAGCAGCGCGTCGAGACCCCGCCGGACGACGACATCACGCTGTTCTGATCCGCGCCCAGTCCCTGTACCCGCGGGGCGGCCGCCGCGCCCCCCCCGCTGGCCCCCGAACGAGGCTCACACGTGGCACGAACGAAAGTGATGATCGTAGACGACTCGGCGCTCATGCGGCAGCTGCTGACGGACATCCTCCGGACCGACCCGGCGCTGGAGGTGGTGGGGGCGGCCCCCGACCCGTACACGGCCTGGGACCGGATCAAGCAGGTCGAGCCGGACGTCCTCACCCTCGACGTCGAGATGCCCCGCATGGACGGGCTGACGTTCCTCGACAAGCTGATGAGCAACCGCCCGATGCCGGTGGTGATGGTGTCGTCGCTGACCGAGAAGGGGTGCGAGACGACGTTCCGCGCTCTAGAGTTGGGGGCCGTGGACTTCGTCACCAAGCCGAAGCTGGACATGACCAGCGGGACCCTGGCCCTGACCGGGGAGCTGGTCT